>JAGAJA010000048.1 GCA_017829075.1 Oscillospiraceae bacterium
AGTCGTCCAAAGACGACCGCCGCAAAGCGGCGAACATATATTTCAAGGTTCACTCAGCCGTCCAAATCTTTGATTTGGAAAACGGCGTGTGGTTCTTATAATATGGGGTATTTGTAACCATGGTGGAGCCAACTGCAAAGCAGTCGAACCCTCCAGCCTTAATAGTTTCAAACTCACACTTTTGTACCGGAGTATACCGTTCAGCGGGTCATATCCGCAGGAGTTTTGGTTTTTTTAGACATCGATTATGCTCGATTCAGCATAGACAGCAATTCGGTGCGATTTGCACAGCCGGTCTTTTTTAATATATTCCGAACGTGGAACTTTACCGTGTTTTCAGATATAAAAAGTTTAGCAGAAATTTCGCCGTTAGAAGCGCCATCTATAATCAGGTTAAGAACCTGCGTCTCTCGCGAAGATAGTTCATATTTTTGGATAAATGTATTCAAGCGTTCTTCGCTGCTAGTTAATGGCTGGGAAGCGGGTATAAATAGCTTGTTGTAGAGCAGGAAGAAAATAACAAATGTTACAACGAAGCAGACGCTGGATATTATTACAAGGAGAACAAGGTTGTCATTAAATATGATGCCTGTTAGACTTCCTATGGCGTCACCTATTCTGCCAAACATCAATCCGAATCCCGCAACATATAAAATCTTCCCGTTCATTCGGGCAATATCTGAAAATAAAACCACGCGAAATACAGCAAGAAATCCAAAAAACAGATATCCGAGGATCCATACAACAATACTGATGCTGACTTCATTCGACAGAGCAATCATTGCAAATGGGAAAAACAATGCCGCAATGCAGCAGACTGCCCCGAACTTTCTGCTTCGGTCTCCGATAATTCCCGCTATTATCAGACCAATAGCATAGAACGCCCTGGAAAACTCAAGGCTGATGCCCGCGGAAATATCCGCCATAGGGAAATAAAACCCAATCCCGCGGGTAAGGCTTACAAATAATACCGTCAGTCCCGCCAAGGCAATCGTACCGACAGATATATCTTCCCCAGTGAATGTGAGCTTTTCTGAATGCAAAAAGTCTTTTTCTGTGATGACAATTCCAATCGTAATGGAAACAAATATACCATAAACGATAAGAGCATATTCAGAGCGGAGAAAATTTGAATGATTCAGCAAAGAAAGCAGCCAGGAGAATATACTGGACGCGGCGTATGCTCCGCCAAATACAATTGAACGATATTTCAGCTCTACCTTTGCTGCGAGTAATGTCAGGTAAAATCCCGCGATTATTCCGTGAAAAAGATTCATCAGATAGCCAAATATTAAGCCGAACAACAAATTTCCGGCTAAAGCAGACAGGATAATAAATACAAAATCCGCTGCTATGCAGGCAATAAAAACTGATTTCCTTGAAAAAAGCTTATTTTGTCGT
The DNA here is from genome assembly GCA_017829075.1 of Oscillospiraceae bacterium. The sequence continues at coordinate 1,402 of JAGAJA010000048.1, forward strand.
TTTATGAAAAGGCTGAATACCAAAAGTCCAATCGCCTGAAATATATATCCTATTACCTCTGTGAGAAAATCCACAGAGGGCGATTCGGCAAAATCCAGTAAATGGTAAAGCCAGGTCAAATACCCAGTCGATGTCCAAAGGAAACATAATGCAATAATCAGACTACACCTAAGGTTAGTTTTAAGGGTAGCATATGATTTTGACGGGGTATTTAATTCATCGGTTTTATTCATCCGGTTGTGCTCCTATACTTTCTTCAAATTTTCCTTCAAACATATTATAAAGCAATTCTTGCGGATTTTCAAGAGGTTTTAACCGGGTTTAGGGTCGCCTACCCCAAAACTACCCCTCTGTTTTGGGGCTTTTCTTAATGGTATTATACTTCGGGGTAGTAGAAAACAATTTCCGGATATGTTAAAATCAAAATGGAAGTTTATGATAATGCGCATATGGTAAATATTGCATATTACAACAATATGGGTAGTTTTTGAACTATCTTGCTTCTTGATGAAAACTCTGCCCGAAAAATGTTGTTGTATTTCGGACTTGAAATATATTCCAATTGGCTGAAAGGAGATTTATGATGAAAAAATCAATGTTACAACGAGTCGTATCTCTGTTGGTGACAGTCTGCCTGGCGATAGGGCTTTTGCCTACTGTTTCGTTTGCATCAAGCGATAGGACAGGCCCTAATCCAGACGCGACCACACAAGCGGACACTGCGCACATCTATATGTGTGACTCGTCAACCAAACAAGTTGAGAAGATACTTTACATTCAGGTAGATGGTGTTTCTATCGATGCCGTTGAGGGCATGATATATGACAAGAACACCAACACGCTCAGTCTGTCGGATTTTGACGGAACAGGTAAATACTTGCAAATTAACGAAATGGGAAGCGATTTCCAGATTTACCTGGAGGGCGAGAGCACATTTGACGCTATCATTTCATGGGGCTATGGATATGAGGCTTCGCTGAACATTACAGGCTCCGGCATTCTTAATGTAAATCCTACCGGAAATGTTTCCATTTACAGCCGCCAAGGCATTTTCATTGAAGCGGAGGGCGCTCCGGCTGTCCTCAAAGTTGCGTCTGAATCAACCGTAAATGTATTCGGATCTAACGGCGAACCGGCTGTCACTATCAATGAAACATCAACAAGCTCTGACGCTATTATTGCACAGGGTAAGCTTTCAAGCGGTCAGCCGGTGCAGGTTCAGGAACATATTCAGCGGAAGCGTCAGAAGTACTGCAACGCCACTGATGATTTCAACTACCCCTTGTATACATATAACGGGGACTATTATGGATACCGTATTGTATCAATCATTGATGAGAATTTGAATGTGACGAATGGTTATACAATGTACAGCATCACAGGAAACGATACTGATGGCTATACCGCAACAATAATCGAAGCTGAAGCTGAACTTGCGGAAGTGCCCGAAAAGTATGAGATTGTGTATGTGTATTCGGATTACTACTACTATTGCTATACCATTTCTTCTGACAGCACTTTTGAAAATGCACTTTCTGAGGTTCATTTTGTCCCTAACGGCACATCAGAACCCGAAAAGACAAAACCCACTATCACCACAACTTCTCTTCCTGACGGTAAGATCAATACGGCTTACAGCGCAAAGCTTGAGGCTACTCCCGGTACAGCCGGAAAGGCTGTCACATGGTCGGTATCCGTTGGTGAGCTTCCTGCCGGACTTACCCTTGACAGCGCAACTGGTGTGATTTCAGGTACTCCCACAACGGTAGGCAGCCAGTCGTTTACTGTTTCGGCAGCCGAGGAAGACGGACTATCCTCAGCCGTTAGGCTTTCTATCAAGATAAACAATTCCGAGGTTTCCTTTGACAACGACTACGACATCTATCTGTCCACAAATGAAGAAGGTGCCGTTATTGCCGAAAGCAAATTCAGCTGCTTTGCTTATCTTTCGCGCGAGCTTGATGAAACAGAGGCAGCAGGCGTTACCGCTGAACTGTACTACAATGGAAATGCTGTACCCACAACACTTCCCGTGCAGATAAACAAGGCAATGCTCTACACAAGCGCAGAATTCCCCGCGGATATGACATCTGTGGAGAAGATTGTCTACAAAATAGGCGCCCTCACAAAGGAAATAGTAATCAACAAGCCTGTTGCTCCTGTGCTGAATATTGTTCCCACAGGCGCTGCGGATTACGCAAGACTTGTAATTAAAGACTCCAACGATGATACAGTTTTTGAGATATGGGATAACTTTGCCCTAACTCTTGATTTCCTCGATGAGGGTACATATACCGTAGACATTATTAAGGAGATTGACGGAAGAGGTGTATACAGCCTTATCGGAGGGGAAAAATCTGTAACCCTTACCGATGGCGCTGTACAGACACTTAATGTTACAATCACAGACAAGGATTCAAAATACGCCACAGCCAGCGTTACCGCAGAGGGCAGCAATCTTTCTTACTACGAATGTGACATCTTCTGGTATGTGGACGCGGCAGGCACACAGCTGTTAAGCCAGAATAGGTCTGTACGCCTTATCGAAGGTGAAACGCTTTATGTAAAGGCTGTTCCTAAGGGCTACTACGCAACGCTTTATGGGGAATCAGCGCTTATCCCTGTTACAGATACGGAGAGCGTTGATATTACTCTGCCACGCCTGCCTCGCATTACAGTAACAGGAACGGTACGCTATACTAATCCTGACGGCAGCACTGAAATCTGCTCCTACGAATCGGTTTCAGGCTATATAAGCGGTGACGGCAGCTCTTCACGCTCTATTATGGAACGAACTGACTCTAACGGCAGATTCTCGCTGAGCGATGTAACTGCGGGAACAGTTATAACCATAAGCAGATATAGCGCGCTTTCCGAGCAGTATTCCTATACTGTAACCGCTGATGATATTGCAAGAGGAAGCCTTAACCTTGATGTTACACTTGGATTGGCAAACGGCTTTATCTATCTGCCCGAGTGCTATAAGAGCGACTATGAGAAAGACACGTTCAGTAAATGGAATGATGTACGTCTGTATGCAGAAGACTGCACTATCACCAAAAACGGCGAAAAGCTGTTCTTCAGCACCTATTATAATGGTCTCCTGCTTGACGACCCCTCTCTTGTAAGCGCAGGCGATAAGCTGCTGCTTACCTTTGACGACGGAAATTCATACGGGTCAGCTACAATAACAATATATAGTGATAACGGTCAGATTCTCGGCGTGGCAGAACCGCTTTATGCTACATACAGAGGTCGGGCAATTATTCAGGTATCCCGCAAGCTTGCCCTGAATTACAGCGTACTGCTCTACCACCCAAGCGGAAAGCTTATCGAAACAAGAAGAGGCGCTATCGGCAACTCTCTTACTGCCAACGAGTATTTTGACTATCTTGATGCGGGAAATTATACCGCTGTATTTATAGAAACCAGCTACTTCGACTCGCTTGAAGCAGGCTCTTACAGCACAATCGCTCAGGCAAACGCGCTTTCTTCCGATTATACCGCAAAGGTTCCGTTTACGCTTACCGATAATGAATGGACAGAAAAGAGCATTGTTGTTCCGACAAATGCTTACGCCAAGGGCACCTTCAACGAAGCTGCAACAGGTGTAACCATGAAGCAGACATACCCGGAGACTGTCGATATTGATGTGGTATGCACACCTGCGGCAGATTTCAAGATGTACGATAACTCCAGTGTTACCCTGAAAATTATCACCAACCAGAACGGACAGACAGCAGGAAACTTCATCAGCACACGCTCCTTGGCTATCAACGGACATTCGCTTGACGCTAACCGCTGGAATCAGGTAACCAACGGCGGTATTATCAAGGAGGACGGCAGTATTACTCTGACGCTCAGCGCAGAGCAGCTCAAAAAGTACGGCGGTTTCCCGCTTTCATTCTCCACTACTGTCGTTATGACAAATCCGCTTGAGTTCAACGCTGTCGCTACATTAACTTATCGTGACGAGAACAACCGCGAGAGGACAAATTTCGTCGGCATTTACGAGGAGCAGCGCGGTGAGCTTTCTCTTAATGTACCTGCTCTTACCGCTGACGGAAGCTTTACCGTTTACGGCGTCGGACCTGCTTCCACAAAGGAAAAGCCCTACAATGTAACCGTATATGCAAACGGAGCGCCGATAGCAACTGTAAATACCGATACTAACCTCGGTTACTTCAAGGCTAAAATCTCCATTGATGAAAACGATCTTGACGAGTACGAAACGATCTCTTTCACCGCAAAGGGAGCATTCTCCGACGGAAGCGGCGCGGCTGAATCTTCTGTTGAAGAAACTCTCTATTCCTCCGGTATGGGCGCTCTGGTCAAGAACGAGCTGTACTGGGACTATCTTTTCGGCAGCATGAAGTCAATAGTTGTCTGGGACGACGGCGACCCGGTTAATGTTAATACCAGCTACTATATTCCCGCGCAGCGCATGGAAACCGGTTATCAGTGGAAGCTTACCTTTGATAACCCCGACAAGGTATATGATGTAACGGTAAGCTACCTCAAAAACGGCGAGGTGGTTGATATACCGGCAACCCGTGTAAGCGGCACAGATTATTTCATGACCGAAAAGGTTTACCTCTACGGAGCAACGCCCGACGGCGCATGGGTATCATATATGCACAAGGACGATGTGTATATGAAGCCGAGTGACGATACCGATATAAGCGACGAAGAATTTGCTGAAGTCTGTGATTATCTGAACGGCCTTTCGTCATTCAGCGAGTTCCAGGGAACTCCCGATGATTTCTCCTTTGTGCTTGAAGCCGGGGAGGAAAAGGTTGGAATTATCTGCTTCAACGAGGACGTTGCATGGGACAATGCAAAGATCGATGAATTTGAGAGCATGCCCGAGGACGAATTGCTCCCGTTTGTAATATGCTATGAGCAGGGCTACCTGCCTCAGACAAACGGCGTTTTTGCTCTGCGCACAGTGATGAAGTGTATCAACAGCGATTACCCGAGCGAATATTTCTATGTTGAAGTGCTTTACACTCTTGCAACCAGAACAACCACCGTTTGGGATACACAGACCCAAACAGCTTACAAAACCGTTGTACAGATAGGTAACGATCCGACTCTCCAGCCTGAGGAATACGCAGAGCAAGAAGCCCAAGACGCTGAGTATAACCGTGTATCTGATGTTCTTACAGTATGGGATGGTTTTATCTTCCTTGTTAGCGAAGGCTTAAACGAGGCTAGCTCAAACACAGTCAGCGTCACACGACTTATGGGCGCACCGGGGAATGTTACGAGCGGTTTGAAATATTTGCCTAATGTGTTTCAATGGATGGTAGATAATAAATATGGCAAACCGATTACCACTGAAGAAATAGCGAAAATTTTCACGTTCTACAAAGATAATGAGGCATGCTTCAAATATGTGATAGCAAATTTAGAATCAGCAAATCGTCCTGATTACCAACCAGATGTTGACCCATTGTTAGATTATCTCAAAGAAATAAGAGATATCCCGGAAAATTTTGGCAAATTAACAACTTGGAGTATGGCTATGTTGGGATATAAATCTGTGACCAATATACCAGGAGGTGTTAGAAGTGTAGTCCTCAGTTGTTTTTCAGATCCGTTATTGAAGTATGGCAAGAAGGATCTCCTTGCGCAGGCTGATAAGATTAATACACAGGCACAGGCGCTTGCCTATGATTTATACTATGCAGCACAATACCTTCAGGGACTTGGCCAATATAAAGAATATTGCTATAAGTTTTCGTGGAAGAATTTCCCGTATGAGTTCTTTAACCCTAATGTAAATATACACAAGCGCACAAAATACCGTGGCAAAACATATCAGCGTATGCCGTCAGGTCCTCGCGGAAAGCTGGATCCCTCGGGTGTTATCTACGAGGCGGTAGAAAGCAATGTCATTGACGGCGCAGCCGCAACGCTGTACTATTTCGACGGCAGTAACGGAGTTGCTGCGGATTCCACTTACTTTGGAATTGAGCCAAACCCGCAGACCGTAGGAGAAAACGGATTCTATCAGTGGTTCGTTCCTGTCGGAAACTGGCGCGTTGTTGCTTCTAAGGACGGTTACACAACCGTTGACACAGGCTCAAGCGCGGACTATGGACTGAATGCGGCACAGCAGGCAGACGGATACTACTATATGCCTGTTCTTCCTGTTCAGCTTGACGTCAACATAGGCCTTGTAAGCTACGAAGCTCCCAAAGTTGAATCCATTAACGCAACAACGGACGGAGTATTCATCACCTTCAGCAAGTATATGTCAGAGGGTGAACTTACTGCGGCAAATATCGGCTTGTATGTAAACGACACTCTTGTAACTCTGAACAGCAGCAACGTCATTCTTGCAGACAGCGAAAAGGTGAATGCAGACAGCACAATCTCTTACACAAAGACAGTTAAGCTCGCTTATCCGGGACTTACAACAAGCGATAAGGTTCAGGTAGTCATCAATACCAATGTCAAGAGTTATGCCGGTGTTCACATGGCAGAACGGTATGACAGCGGCGTTATGGATGTAACCGAGCCTGCGCAGGCAGCTGCTCCTATCGCCTCCGTACGCGGCGGAGAGGTAGAGAAGAATACTGCTGTAAAGCTGACTTCCGATACCGCAGGCGCTGTTATCTACTATACAACCGACGGCACTGAGCCTACAACAAGCAGCGCTGTATACAGCGGAGCAATTCTTATCGGAGAAAGTGTTACAATAAAGGCAATAGCTGTAAAGCTCGGCATGAGAAACAGCGATGTGCTGACTGTAAATTACACTGTTATCGAAGAAGCCCCCGCAGAAGACAGCGACAGACCTGAAAAAGTCGTTGCAACAATGAACGGCAAGGTAATAACTGATAACAGCACCGTTTCTGCCGGATACCTGAAGTTTGAAACAGCAACCGAGGGTGCGAAGATATACTACACCACAAACGGAAACTGCCCCATTGCGGATATTGAAAACCGTATCGAATACACACGACCGATATATCTGGAAGCCGGAAAAACCTACTATTTCAGAGTGCGCGCATACAACGGAACGTACTCTGAAGGCTTACCGCTTCACATTACGGTAAAAAGCGGAAGCTCCGGCGGTTCGGGCGGCGGAGGATACAGACCCACTACCCCGACAGAATCCAAGAATCCCTCTATCGGCGGCTCTGCAAAGAGCTGGAGTGATATTGCGGCAGAGCTTGCAAAGCTCACAAACGGCTCTGAGGTAACAATCGAGCTGAACGGCAATACCACAGTTCCTGTGGAGGTAATCAAAGTTATCGACGAGCGTGACCTCAAGGTAACATTCGTAGTTGACAGCGTTAAGAGTTGGAAAACAGATGGTGCGGAAATCACCACTCCTGCGGCGGCAGACCTTTCAATTCTCACATCAAGCAAGCTGAAAACCGACGATCTGCGTGGCATTTTGGGTATTCAGTTCACAATAAACACTACAAATAACCCGACAGACCTTGAAATCGCATTCAAGACTGAACACGCAGGCAAGTTTGCGAACCTCTACAAGGACGTTGACGGCAAACTGGTATTCGTGACCTGCGCAAAGCTCGGCACAGACGGCAAGGTAATTCTTCCTGACGTTGTTGAAAAGGGCGATTATGTAGTTATGCTCTGCGAATTCAGCGACAGACCCGGCGACATGAACAACGACGGCGTTCTGGATATCTTTGATGCAGCGGCGATACTCAAGGACATCGTAGGTCTGGAAAAGGGTGCAAACCCGCTCATGGCTGACTTTGACGGCGATGGAGAGATTACCGTCTTTGACGCATCGGCAATTCTGAAAAGACTGGTAGGTTTAGCGTAAATTCAACTGAATAACGAAATGGGCGTACGGAAATGTGCGCCCATTTCTTATGTCCCGAAACAAGCTTGACTTCCAGCCTAAAAGAAGAAAGGCAGTGTGAGTGATCACAAAGCCTTTCAAAAAGATTATTTCAAAACTTCTTTATTTGTCCCGCCCATTTAGTGTGCTTCCGAAAAAGCAGATTTCGCCCCGCCGAGCAAATCACCTGTTGCTAAGATGATGTTTCGGCGAGGCGAAATTGCCAAAGGCGGCACGCCCTAGTGTGCTTCCGAAAAAGCGGCTTTCGCCTCGCCGAGCAAATCACCTGTTGTTAAGATGATGTTTCGGCGAGACGGAATTGCCAAAGGCGGCACGCCTTACGGAGAACAGTTTACTAATTAATTGTTCTGCTAGCCTTAGTTACTGCCAGTTTTCTCCGAACACTATCGAATGATAGCCCAGGTTATAGAAGTCGTTTTCGCTCAGCAAGCAGAATTGTCTGGAAGGCTTATCGCCTGTGGTGAAGTTCTCATCAAAGGTTACATCAATATAATAATTCTTGCCGCCTATCTGTACGCAGTTCCACATATGCGCCCCAAGCGTACCGCCGGGCTCGCCTGCGTAGCCAGTGACGGTTGCTGCCTTGATGCCGCAGCGTGACGCAAGTTCTTGGAGCATGGTGGCAAATGCCTGACATACGCCCGTGTTGTTGTCAATCAGACCAAGATATGAGTAGCTCTCTTGGCTGTACGAGTAGTCGTAGGAGTAGTGTTTTATCATGTAGTCGTGAAGAGCGATGATTTTTTCCTTGTCGGTCATTCCGCTCTTTATGCAGGACTTGATGATAGCGTCCAGCTTCTGGCTGTATGCAATAGCCTCCTTGCTTGCCCTGCTCTTGAGCGCAGGATTTACGCCAAGCCGATGTATCATGTACTCAAGGTTGTAGGTTATTGTGGCATCTAAGCTGACCTTATCCAAATCAGAGTCCATATTCCTGAATACGCTTCCGGTATGGTCTATCCAATCACTAATGTAGTAGTCCATCACAGCGTCCATACTCGGTGTGCAGGTGAACGAAATGTCCGTGTAGAGATTTTCAAAAATATCCATCCATACGGAGTAAAGGTCGTTGGGCTTGGTTATGTGCATACCCTTCGTATATTTCGTTTTGTTGCGCTTGAACGAGGTAACTGAAATACCTTGTCCCTCGGGGGTAGCGTCAAGAATTTCATCCTTAGAGAGCAGACCCTCTGCAATGTTTTTTACACCGGAATAATACCTATCTATATTCAGTATTTCGTCAGAAGCGGTGGATAGGTTTTCAAGCCTGCCGCCGTTAAGCGTCAGGTTGGTGCGGTTGTTTATCTGAATCGGGCAGGAGTTAACCGTCTTTATGTCGCAATTATTTATTGTGAGGCGCGGCACATTCTCAGCGAAAATCCATTCATTCATAACAATACCGTTATTCATTTTGCCGCCGTTCACGGTTAATGCCGATGAATACAGCATTGCCGTATAACACGTTGTGTCAAATGTTCCGCCGTTTATTACAATAGTAGCGAAATCACCTTCACAATCTATGCCTATCTCGCTCTTGAATTTTCCGCCGTTTATCGTAAGGTTGAGTTTATCTCTGGCAGTGCCGAAACAACTGGTGTAGTATTCGTCATTGATGCCGGAAGTAAGCTCAGCGTAGTTTACCGTGAGCCTTCCTGCACCCGGTATGATGACGTTATCATTAGCAATCATTTTGCCGCCGTTTATCGTGGATTTGCCGGAGGTGCCCACGCACTGAAATGCCTGAGATTTTCCCGAAAGCGTGCCGCCGTACATGATGAAGGTGCTGCTGTTGTTCATTACCGCAGGCCACTCGCTTGCATTCCTGATGACGCCTGTCCCCTTGCTGTCTGTCAGCACAAGGCTGCCGCCCTTTATAAGAATAACTGCACGGGAGGGGTCAACGGTCGCGCCCGTGATCTTATAGCCGTTGAGGTTAAGGCGGTATGCTCCGCTCTTTATCTCAATGCCTGTTTTGCCGAGGTTGATACTCTTTGTGAGCTTGTAGCTGCCGCCCTTGCCGCTTGTAAGCGCGGTGCGAAGCTGCTGAGCGGTTGATATGCTCTTGACGGCAGCGGTAGTCACAGTTACTTTGCATTTCAGTTTATAGGTCGCAGCCTTTACTGCGCCGTTTGCGGGAACTTTTACGGTAGCGGTTATCGTTGCTGTGCCTGCCGCCTTTGTTGTGACCTTGCCCGTGGTCTTTCCGACAGAGGCAACGGAAGATTTGCTTGTGGTATATGTTACGGTCGCCTTGTCGGGCAGATTGTTTATGTATAGGTTTATTACCTCGCCCTTCTTCAGAGCCGCAGAGGAAATGCTGATTTTCGGCGCAGGCGGCGCAACATTCACAAGATAGGTTCTCGAAACGGTGATAATTTCTCTGTCGTTTGTGACATATGCGGTGATGGTGGCACTGCCGGATTTTTTCGCGGTTAGCTGCGCAGTTGTTTTGTCGGCGTTGCGCTTTACGGAAAGCACGGTCGGGTCGCTGCTCTCCCATGTGATATCGCGATATTCGGGGCTTACGCGCAGTATTGCCTGTGATTTTTCGCCAATCTCCAAAAGCGCCGACGTGCTGTCGTCAAACTCTGCGAAGGCAGTCTGAATCTTGAGTATGACGGAGTATTGGAACACTCCGCCATTGTCGCCGTTAACAGTGATATCAAATACGCTTTCATAACCGTCAACCTTTGACACATCACCTGTGTAGGCATACTTCACCTCGCCGGTAAACCAGTTGATTGACAATACCGACTCATCAAAATAGCTGAAGAACATTGAGCAGCCTATGGTTGTGAGGTCGCCGCTCGGATTGATCTGCGGATTAGATTCTGTACTCAATGTCACGCCGTTTTTCGTGGTCGGGTAAACATTAGCGCTTCTGCCGTTTATACTGTCCGGAAAGATAGTAACAACAGTAGGATATGTTATGGAATCCTTTATCTCTTGGGCTTTTTCATCTATCTTGGTTGTGTCCTTTGAGGAAACTATCGTCACATAAAAAGTGTAGGTCTGGGAAGTTCCGTTGTTGGCAGAAACCTCCGCTTCAACCCGATATTTCTTTCCGATAACAACTGACGGGTCTTTTGCAAAATCATAGTTGATATAGTATGCGTCTATATAGCTGCCATAACCGTTCGTATAGTGGTATGAATAACTCAACACATTACCGGCTGCTTCTTCAAATTCGAATGAAATATTTATCTCGGTGATAGAAGTGCTTTTTTTGGCAGGCAAATCCTCTACCATATTTACCCCTTCGGGCAAAGCAGGGGTGAGATCCACAATGCTCCCCTTTGAAGCCTCAATGTTGTAGTTCTGCTTGAAGCTGATTATGTCGGATATCTTTGTGAACGAAGCAGCAGAAGCGGTCAGCGAAAACAAATCGGTCTGATATGTAGCAGAAAATGCCATGAACAGTGCAAGAATAAAGGAGATTATTCTCTTCTGCGAAAAACGCAGGAATTGCTTTTCGCTGTGTATGGCTGTCTTTTGTTTCATATTTTATCCTCCTTCATGATTGGGAATATATTATTTCACTATTATTATATCACCTCTGAAAAAAATGTCAATATAATTTCCAAATTGTCAATGTGACACTTTGGAAACCACTAGCTTTTTGAGCTGAAATATAGTATAATAAAGAGTATAAAAACATAATGGAGTATCACATGAAATTTTTTGAAAAACTCAACGAATATATGGAAGGCATGAATTGCACTGCCAAGGAGCTTAGCAATGCCTCCGGCTTATCCCCTGCAACTATCAGCCGCTATAAAAACGGCGAGCGTATCCCCGAAATTGACAGCGAAGCATTCGGTCAGCTTTGCGAGGGTCTGGCGGAACTTTCAAAGAGCAGCGTTGGGTCAGAACTGTCGAAAAGCGAGATAGAGCGCAGTTTTTACACCTGCCCCGACATTATTGCGACAGACAAAGAGCAGTTCCGCCATAAGCTGAATATACTTATTTCCGTTCTGAATATCAACATTGCAAAGCTGTGTCAATACACGAACTATGAAATGTCCGCGTTTTTCAGAATACGGAACGGCTCACGAAAAGCGTCCGAACCGGTCAAGCTTGCGGCGGATATCGCAGGCTATGTATCGCGCGAATGCGGCGAGGAAAAGGACAGGCAGGTGCTCTCCGAGCTTTTCGGTTGCCCGGCAGACGAGCTGTCCGACACGGCGGTGCTTTTTGAAAGGGTGAGAGATTGGCTTATTGCCGGACAAAGCCGCTCAAAGGACGAAGTAACTGGATTCCTTGGAAAGCTGAATGAATTTGACCTTAACGAATATATCAAAGCAATTCACTTTGACGAGCTTAAAGTTCCTACCGTACCATTTCAGCTTCCGACTTCAAAGGCATACTTCGGACTTAGGGAGATGATGACAAGCGAGCTGGATTTTCTGAAAGCGACTGTTCTGTCGAAATCAAAAGAGCCTGTTATTATGTACAGCGATATGCCGATGGAAGAGATGTCAAAGGATCCGGAATTCCCGAAAAAGTGGATGTTCGGAATGGCTATGATGCTAAAAAAAGGTCTGCATCTGAATATGATACATAACCTCGACAGACCGTTCAATGAAATGCTTCTTGGACTTGAAAGCTTCATTCCTATGTATATGACGGGGCAGATCTCTCCGTTTTATTTTGATAAGCCGCAAAATACCGTATTTCTTCACTTTCTCAAAGTTTCGGGAACTGCGGCACTTACCGGAGAAGCTATTGCGGGAAATCACGAAAGCGGAAAGTATTATCTGACCAAAAACAAAGATGAGGTCGCATACTACCAAAAGCGGGCGCAGGATATGCTTGCCCACGCCAGCCCGCTTATGGACATATATACTGCTGAAAATGAAGAAAAGCTGAACGCATTTTTGCTTATGGATTCAGGCGCTGGCGGAAAGAGAAGGAGCATTCTATCCGCTCCTCCATTATATTCGATGGAACGAGAGCGTTTAGAACATATTTTAGGCGAACGCACTTTTTCAGACGCGGAGAAAGAAAAGGTGCTTAGCTATGCCGACCGGCAAAAACGAATTATAGAGGATATTCTTGCTTCGTCAGAGGTAGAAGATGAGATACCCATTCTCACAAAGGAGGAGTTTGAAAGATATCCGATAAGTATTTCTCTGTCGGGAATATTCCTGGAAAAGGATATTGTGTATTCATACGATGAATATCTGGAGCATATCCGTATGACAGAGGAATTTGTAAACCGACACAAGAATTATCGCCTGAAAAAGACCTCTGCATTTGTTTTCAGAAATCTTCAGATACACATTCACGAAGGCAAGTGGGCAATGGTGTCAAAAAGCAAATCGCCCGCAATTCATTTCGTGATACATCACCCAAAACTCTGCCAAGCAATAGAGCACTTTGTTCCGCCAATGGTGGAGTGAACTGCTTAACAATTGTTGAAAACAAAACGAGCGACACCTATTTTGGGGTGTCGCTCATTATTTGCGCTAAAGCTCCAACCAAATTAAGGACGACATCAGTCGTCCTTAAATCTGTACATGAGCGCCAACTTATTCTTGATGAAAAAAAGGTCGACGCTTCCTAATTTGGTGGAGCCGAGGGGAATGTTCCACAGCCCGGAAACTAGCATACCGAATGTGCAAAAATATAATCTTTTCTATATTCTACACCATATCTCCTGATATGTCAAGTACCCGACAGTTGGACGATATGCTCACACAGAATAATACTTCTGCGAGCGGCTGCCCGGGTTCTTTGGGTCAGTAAGCGCAAGCTGACCACTTTTGAGGATTGAAATATGTTTTTCAAATTTAAAAAAATATCAGTATTGGTAATTTCAATTTTCGCTTATTCTTAAAATTTATCATAGAAAATTGAAATTTTAAGATGAAATATTCTTGAAATATGAAATTCGGAGTCAAAAGATTTAAAAAATATAATGAAAACTTAAAAGTTTTCACGCAGTTGCTGTTAGGCGTTCGTTGTAACCTCTGTCACTTGTTGTCCTCCGAACCGAAGATATCATCATAGGAATACGACTCGCCATCGCCGTGTGCAGCGTTTTCCGCTTCTTTCAGGAAATGCTCAACGGCAGGACGTACCTCTTTGCGCCGTTTTTTGAATTCTGCCAGAAGTTCTGCACCGCCGAAACCTTCCTTGATCAGATCAGCAAGTATATATTCATCAAATTCTCCGGAAGATGTAGTTTTCACAGGACGTATGATAAGCTCATTACCTTTGAGAATGCATTCGGCTTCTGAATCAAAACCGAGCATAGCAAAATACTTCTGAGGTATAGTGATCTGGCGCTTTGACGAAATGCTTACTCTCTTGCTTTCCATAGTTGCATCGCCTTTCATAACTGCTGTTGCCATATTTTCACATTCCTTTATTATATACATGATGTTGAGAATTATTCTTTGCGCTTGGTTTCTTTGTTTACATTATATCACACAGTATTTTTTTGTCAAGGAAAATGTATTATTCCACCCCTATATGCCCATTTTCGAAGCGTCTGTGAGTATAATTGTTGATTTTGAAGAGTCATATGTTCAAATATCAGTTTCGGCTAAAATACGATACAATCGAATTTTAGCCGAATTTGAATTATGATTTGAATATAAGTGAGTGATGTTTTCATGAACTATTTAAAGCTCTTCAGAATATCCGAGTATGTCACCAGTTCAACATTTCCAAGCGCCTTAGCCCTGTCCGTGCAACCCTTTGTGAAGCCGGATTTTGAGAACAGGAACAAATGCACATCATTATACTGGAACAGCCTGCTACGATTCACCAGTGTATCAAGAACCCCCACATCGACCTTTTCGTTAGTCCACTTGCATTCGCCAAACAGGGCAGTATTCCTGTCCTGCTCCCCCATAATATCTATCTCGGTCTGTGAGCGGGTTGCAGGGTCAGTGCCCCACCAGCGTCCAAGTGAGGTGAACTCTACCGGAGATTTGCCGCTTATGAGCTGCTTCCAGAGGTATTGCATACACATCTCCTCAAAAACTTTACCCATATAATCGGAGAGGTGCGGCTCAATACGCTTATACACCAAGTCAGCCGCTCCCCTTGCGATAAGCGAGCTGTTCTCGGGGACAAACCTGTACCAAAACCGAAACATATTATCTTCGATAGAGTAGATAGACTTTCGGGATTCCTTTTCGCCGTAGGGCGTTTCTTTCCGCACTATTCCAAGGTTTATGAGATTTTTCAGATAGGTGGAGCAGACATTCGTGCTTTCGCCGATTTTCGTTGAGATCTCAGACATTCTGCTTGACCCTGTTGCGATAGCAGTAATAAGCGCTGTGTAAATCCCTGGTTCTCTGACCTCCTGTTTGAGCAGATTGACCGGTTCCTCATAAAGAAACGACATTGGGTTGAGGAATGTGTTCTTGATGTTATCCTCAACGCTCATGTTATCACTGATTTGTAACAGATATTGCGGAGTTCCGCCGACGATAGCGTAAATAAGCGCCTTATCCGCATCGGAAAAATGCGTAAAGCAGCGGCAGGTCTCCTCAAAATCAAAGGGCTGGATCTTCATCTGGGAAGTTCGTCTGCCGTAAAGCGGAGCTTTATAAGCCAGCACCTCGTCCTCCATATACGACATTGACGAGCCGCAGAGTATCAGCATCAGCCTGGAGTTGTCCCTGTATTTGTCGATAAGCAGCTGGAGCGTTGACGCAAGGCTTTTCTCCGACCGTGCCACATAAGGATACTCGTCAATTGCAAGAATGATCCGCTCCTTTTCCGCAAGCCTGAATACATATTCCAGAGCTGCTTGAAAGGAATGAAACGATGTTTCGGCTTCGATACCACTGCTGAATTCAATAATACTCTTGCTGAAATTCTCGAGGTTCTGCCGGGAATTACTCTCGACCCCCATGAAATATATTGCCTTTTTCCCGTCAATAAAACGGCTTATGAGCGCAGTTTTACCTACACGCCGTCTGCCGTAGATAACTGCGAACTCGAATTTGCCCGAAGCATACATCTTATCCAGCGTGCTAAGTTCACGGTCTCTGCCTATAAACATGGTGATCCGCTCCTTCCTTACAATTATAGTATAGCACAGCATAGAGGTTTAGTCAAGCATGATTTGGTTACTTATGATTATATTACCTCTGATAAAGACTATGTGTTATAGTAAGCAGAACGGTATTGATTTTTGCTAAATGTCATGGTATAATTTATGTAAATCAAGTAGGCAATATTTACGCAATTACAAATATTTTATGATAAGGAGAGATATTATGAGCTTAGAACCCGGAGGCAGAGCCGACAAGTACGGAAACAATTACGAAAATAAATACCTTGCAAACCTCTTTTTAAGGCTTGTACTAGGCGAATTACAGTCAGTGACAGTTGAACCACTTGGCAAGAATAAAGACAGTGTAGAATATATAGCTGTTGACAAAGATAACATTGAGTGGCATTACCAATGCAAACTTAGCAATGGCATTAAGGACAAATGGACAATTTCCGATTTAAGCAGTTATGATGTTTTTTCCAGAGCAAGAGAAATAATCGAAACTAATCCACATAATAGGTATGTATTTGTATCCCCATTATCTTATGGTGAATTGCCCGAACTTTGTAAACGCGCAGGCACCAACTCATCGGTAGAGGATTTTCTGAACTATCAGCTAACCAATGACGAAATAAAAAAGACATTTCGCGAAATAATAAAAAAATATGGTCTGGACGCAGACGATAAAAATCAGGTTTCAGCACTGCTTTCAATATTATCAAAATGCGATTTTGCAACTATTCCTTGTAATATAGTAAATACTCATGAATTGATATCAAAAGTTGGAACTATTTTTATGGGAGAAGCTGAAGGCGCACGTGTGTTCCTGGAAAACTACATAAATTCAAACGGACGATACGGTGTTCCTATAACTGCCGACGAGATCATTTCAGCTATGGACAAGCAAGGATTTCCGTTTAGAAAACACATTTTCGGCGAGAATAATATTCCTAAAATCAAAGAATTGAATAGCATTTTCCTCAACTCATTTCAGCCTATCAATGATACAGTAATACATCGCTCAGAAACCGACAGGGTTCTCGATGAAATAGCAAAAGGTAACTCCGTCATTTTGCACGGCAAAGCCGGCGTTGGAAAAAGCGGATGCGTTTATGAAATTGTCAATAAGCTGAACGAAACCAACACCCTGTTTCTTGGATTAAAGTTGGATAAGATGGTCCCCGAAACATCTACTGATCATTTCGGGGAAAAACTGGGTTTCAAGCAGTCTCCTGTATATTGTCTGCATAATATTGCCGCAGGAAAGCCGTGCGTTCTTATACTCGACCAACTGGACGCTTTAAGATGGACAAGCCGCCATTCAGGTACTGCATTGGAAATCTGTAAACAATTAATATATCAAGCAAAAACGTTAAACAAAGTCGATGGCGGACATATTTCGTTGCTGTTTATTACACGGACTTTTGATTTAGAGAATGACGCAGGACTAAAAGCATTGTTTGCTGAAAAAGAAAAGGATAAAGTCGCTTGGTCTAGGATTGAAATAAATGCGTTTTCTAAAGAAGATGTTATCATAATACTCGGAGATGAATATCTAGGTCTTTCGCGCAAATTGCAGCAACTTCTGCTGATGCCTTCTTCCTTGTATATCTGGACATCGTTAACAAATCATTCAGCCGCTCAAGGCATAACCACACCGTTTGAGCTTATGGATAAATGGTGGGATCAGATTCTAAATAACTGCGAAGATAATGGCATTTGCAAGGAAAGAATCGCTTCAATATTGACTTCGTTTGTTAATAAACTTGAAGCAAGCTCCGAATCAGAGCTTCCAAAGCGAATTTTCCCTGATTACACCGATGAACTTCAAATGTTAACATCATGCGGACTGTTAATTGAAAACAACAACGCAATATCTTTTTCTCACCAGAGTTTTTTGGATCATTTTGCCGTTTCGGGTATGTTAGAGAAAATATACTCTGGCAGCAGCATTCTTGATGTAATAGGATCTTTTGATGAGCAAACTCCGTATATAAGATATCGTCTGATAAGGGTACTTCAAATTATGCTGGATAATCAGAGTTTATATATCGGCAAATGTACGGCAATCCTTAAATCGGAAAATGTTCGGCACTACTTTAAGTGCACCGTTTTTGAGGTTATCGGACAGTGCGAAAACCCCAGCAACGGGCTGCTGGATTTCGTTTACAGTTATTTTGCAAATCAGGATTGGCGCGACTATGTCTTTAACACCGTGTATTGGGGACATCCGCAATTCATTGTGAATCTTGATACACGCCGCGAGTTTAGTTGGCAGGACAAAGAGGGACTGGATTTATTATACTCAATTAACACAAAAGCGCAGGATTTTTTGCTGGACAAACTTAAGCCTATGTGTTTCAAAAACGCCGAAACTGACTATATGGTTTATAACACTCTGTCCAGAAATTGCGCAACCGACTCGCCTGAAATATTGGAACTTAGGCTAGAATTATTGGAAGCGCATATCGACCTTTTAGCAAATCACTGGACCTTGCCGAATTCAAAAAACGAATCCAAAAACCTAATACCAATACTTAAGCTCATAACAAAGTACATCGACAGTATAAAAGAACACTTGTATTTCGGCAAAGAAGATGATGTAATTGCTTTTTCGAAGTGTTTTTACCGTGAGATAGTAAAGGAACTGTTGCCTGAAATATGCAACAAGACAAAGCAATTTAGCCCACGCTTTCCCAATTTTGAGTTTAGCGATTCCTTCAAGAGATGGACAAAGAGCACTTACAATCACCATTCTGCAAGATATATCGTTGAAATAGCAAAGATAAGCCTTTGCGAGTTTGCTTCAAAAGAACCAGAAGCTTTTATGATATTTGTAGAAGAATTTGACGGCAACAATTCCGTAGTTTACCATGAAATCCTTGCCAATGCTATATTGGGTTTAGGCGTCGTGCACAGCGACTATGCTATTTCTTGGCTTTGCGCCGACCCCGAAAATCATTTCTTCATCTACACTGAAAACAGAGAGGATTACTTGTCATTGACCAAAAAAATCATCGGCAAATTCTCGCCGGCTTGTTCCATTGAAACCTTCCGCAGGCTCGAAGATATCATTCTTCATTGGAGCGACCCAACTGCAACAATGGTTGAAACATACAAACGCAGAGTAATGTTCAATAAGGAGAATAGATATCATCACGTTTATTTTGCATTTTGGGGACATCTTCAAAAAGAGCTTCTGCCCTGCCTCGACACAGCTAGAATTACCGATTATTCAAAGCGCTTGATTCAGGCGCTTAATCGCAATGAGTGGCTAAGAACACCTTATTATAAAAGCGGTTTGTCGACTGGTCGGGCGATGAGCGTAAAGTCTCCTGTATCGCATAAAGCTAAAACAATATCCGATAAAACATGGCTGAAGATCATTTCTGTTCCAAATAACAAAATGAACGGATATCATGAAATAGAAAAAAACGGATATTATGTTCGTGCTGATCATATCACTTTTTCAGATTCTTTATCCGTACAAGCAAAACAGAATCCCACTCGGTTTGCTAAGCTCTCTTTGTCTTTTCCGCAGGATTGCTACTTCGGTTATATCACAGGAGTAATTAGTGCGATATACAAGAATGATGAAAGCATTACCAACATTGATTTTTCGTTGGTATGCAATGTGGTCAACCGATATATATCGCATAGTGACAGTAATGTCATTACCGAGATATTAAGGCTTATTGAAAGAAAGGCAGAGGAAAACTGGCCTAATAATATTATTCGATTCGTTTGCGACGCGGCAATGAATTCTCCGGATCCGTCCCCTGATTTTACTGTATTTTACGAAAAAAGCAAGCCTTGTTCACCACATTCGCTGCTTACAAATGCAATTAACTGCGTTCGCGGATGCGCTTTGCAAACGCTATCTCAATTGCTATGGGAACACAAAGAATTGTCCGAGCAATTCAAGCCTGTTGTCAAAAAAGCAATAAATGATTCGAACGAGGCTGTTCGCTTTTCTGCAATTTCCTTCATTTTTCCGTACTACAACCTTGACAAAGAATTCTGTATTAACACTTTGAAAGAACTGATAGAAAAAGAAATCCGCACATTAGGATATTATGATATCTGGGACATTATATGCTGTGAGTATAGCAATATTGGCGAATTCTTCACATCAAGTTTGATTAAGGCTTGCTGTTCGGGTATCGAGGAATTGGATGTAATAGCGGCTGGGTATCTCTGTGCAGCTGCAATCTATTATGATTTTGACATTGCCGAACAGATATACAAACTGCCTCTGAACGACAATCAGATTGACCGCATTTGTCGCCAAGCGGTATATTCGTTCAACCAAGAGGAATTTCATCAGAATAGCAAAGATATCCTGTTACATTTTCTTGATGAAGGAAAAACCGATTTGTTTGCTTTCAGTCAACTTTTCTACGACAACTACGTGGATTTAGACAGGGACGAAGACCTTTTACTAAAACTATTAAGTGCAAAGCTAAAGGAACATCATCTGCATACGATACTTGATTACATCAATACAAATGCTCAAGATATAGAGCGATATGCGAAAATCCTGCATTCTATCTGTGAAGGAATGCTAAAAAACGAAATGAGGGATACTGATACAATTGCAAATGATTTGATAAAAAGCGTAATTAAGCTCCTGGACGCAAACAAGCATAATCCCGAAATCAAGGCACAATGTCTTGAAATGTGGGATATTATCTATAAGTCAAGTTACAAATCAAGTATGCCTTTTTCGCAAATAATTGATAATTTGATTTAGTTCATGTATTATGCTTAGACTGATGCCGATAAGGAACAATGCTCTTTGAATAAAGGAACATTCTACTTTATCGTTTTCGCTGCTACTAATATAAAATAAAGACATAAATTGGTATATAAAATTAGCATGCGGAAACTTTCTATTTACTGATTCTTAGTCAAGTAATATCTGTTTAAATTACAATCGACTTATATATTTGACTAGATTTTCTTTATTTATCCGCCATTGTTTCCCCACCCTAAACGCCTCGATATCACCGCTCTGAACCAGTTTCAGGGCGGTGTTTTTTCCTATGTGCAGAAGCTCCTGTAATTCTTTGAGGGTCAGAATATCCTTAGTATTATTAAGCATATTGTCACGCTCCTTTTCGGTTTATTTAATCCCATGTTCCCCCGAAAAGTCGCTCCACACAAAGGTATATTATACCGTTGTGAGGGAGGTGATCAGATGAAGGAATAACTTCACAGATGCTCGTAACCATAATCGAAGCCGGTGTCGTTGCAATCGCAGGGATAATCGGCATGGTAAGCGAGTGTCGCAAGGATGAGAAGCGCAACCAGCTTCAACAGAAAATCGACGACGCGGAGCGCGAACTCAAACGGTTAGACAGCACGGATTTCCGGTTGAAATAACGGTTTATTTCGGTTTATCGCGGACTCGATTTTCACAGCAAAACAAGCCCCGTTATCGTGATGTGAATTCACGGTGACGGGGCTTTTGTTTTGTCAAACAAACCGCATTACAAAGCCATTCGGAGGTGACAGAAATGTTCAACAACCCACGTTATTGCACCAGAGGAATAAGCGAAACAGTACCACTTCTTACGCAGATAATCCTCTGGGACTTAATCGACAGCATGGAGGTCGAGGAGAAAGACTACTTACAGGTTTTCAAACTCACAACCGACAGCAAAACCCAGCATGTTACTCATTCGCAGGAACAGCCGCCCTACGAGCGCACGCTCGAATTTCGCACGGACAACCCCATCACAGCGAAAATCTTCGTCATTGACGACGAAACCCACACCACTATGCTTTTGGCAGAAGAATATTGATTTAGGAGGACTACACCATGGACAACAAAACCAAAAACACACTCCTCGTTTGCAGCTGCTGCGGCGCTGAACTCGACACCGAAGATTACTATGAAATGCAAGGCGAATTGCTCTGCCCTGATTGCTACCACAACGAAACCGTCGCCTGTGAACACTGCGGCGAGAGAATCTGGCTTGACGACAACGCTGGCTCGGATAATATGCCGCTCTGCCAGCGCTGCTACGACGATTACTACACCACTTGCGAATGCTGCGGACGCATTATTCATCGGGATTACGCCAACTACGACGATGATGACGACTATCCCTACTGCGACCGCTGCTACGAGGAACGATGCCAGAGTTCCATTCACGAGTACAGCTACAAGCCCGAACCTATCTTTTATGGCGACAGCAAGCGCTATTACGGCGTGGAACTTGAGATCGATGAGGGTGGAAAGGACAGTGACCATGCTGACACGCTTCTGGGTATCGGCAACAGGCTTGCAGAGCACATTTACATCAAGTCGGACGGAAGCCTTTCCGATGGCATGGAAATCGTCACACACCCCATGACGCTTCGCTACCACAAGAACAAAATGCCATGGGCAGAGCTTATGGAATCAGCGATACACATGTACTATCGCAGCCACAAAACCTCAACGTGCGGTCTGCACATTCACATCAACAGAACAGCCTTCGGCAACACCCGGGAAGCACAAGACGAGTGCATTTCCCGGGTGCTTTACTTTGTTGAGCACCACTGGAACGAGCTGCTGAAATTCAGCCGCCGCACCGAGTATCAGATGAACCGCTGGGCGGCTCGGTATGGTTATAAGAATAATCCGAAAGAGATTTTGGAGGACGCGAAGAAAGGCTGTAACGGGCGGTATGCCTGCGTAAACATCACGAACTGGAGTACCATCGAGTTCAGAATGTTCCGGGGTACGCTCAAGTATAACACGCTCATTGCAACGCTGGAACTGGTTGACTCTATCTGCGATATGGCGCTGACCTACTCGGATACCGAGATAGCAAAAATCAGCTGGTCTGACTTTGTAAGCGGTCTTGATGAGGAGTACTGTTCCGAGCTTATTACATACCTGAAAGAGCGTCAGCTCTATGTAAATGCACCGATTGACACAAAGGAGGACAACTGATATGTGCGCAATATTTGGACTTATCGACTACAACCACACTCTCAACGCAAAACAGCGCGAGAAAGTCTTGCGTGTGCTTTCGCAGGAATGTGAGGAGCGCGGAACGGACGCTACCGGCTTTGCCTACAATTCCCGTGGCAAGCTCACTGTCTTCAAGCGTCCGTTTGCCGCTCATAATGTTCATCTGAAGCTTCGCGAGGACGCGAATGTTATCATGGGTCACACAAGAATGGCAACTCAAGGGAACAAGCTTGACAACCGCAACAACCACCCATTCCCCGGTGTTGTGAATGGAACTCATTTTGCTCTGGCACATAACGGCGTACTCCACAACGACCTAACGCTCCGCGCACAGATGAAGCTGCCGAACACGCCCGTTAAAACCGACAGCTACATAGCTGTTCAGCTTTTGGAACAGCAGAAAACCTTCGACATGAAATCCATCGGTGAGATGGCAGAGCTTGTCGAGGGTTCTTTTGTGTTCACTATTCTGGACGACCGCAACAATCTCTATTTCGTCAAGGGCGATAATCCGCTTGCCCTGTACCACTTTGAGAAATACGGCTTCTATGTCTATGCAAGCACAGAGGCAATTCTCGACCGCTCACTAACTAGGCTCGGAATACTCGGTTTTGAGCATACCGAGATTGACACGAACTGCGGCGACATTATCAAAATCGACAGTACCGGAGCAATGGAGCGAGGACTGTTCGACACCTCAAACCTCTACGCATTCGACTACCGTTTTCTCCGCAGCAGCTATTGGGATTATCCCGACCCAGCCGAACACGAAACGCAGGACGTGAAGCAACTCAAAGACTTCGCCGCAAGCATCGGCATTGCTAGAGAGGACATTGACCTTCTCTTATGCTACGGATACTTTGTCGAGGAAATCGAAGAAATGCTCTACCACCCCGGTGAATTTGAGCAGGCGCTTGCTGAGATTCTTGACGAGTGCGCCTACGATTACTGTGGTGAGTGGTGAGCGTTCGGAAAACTCCCACACATTACGGACATATCCGGAAAGTGCTGAACGGAGTTTGCCGAACGCAAAACCGCAGCGTTTTCGGATTGCCGTAAAAGTATACTTTATCGAACGGAGGACACAATGGGAAGAACCTATGGATACGCTCGAGTTTCAAGCACGGAGCAGAACTTAGACCGACAGGTCGAGGCACTTCTTGCTTACGGAGTTGAGGAGCGCGACATTATTACCGACAAGCAGTCGGGCAAGGATTTTCAGCACTCGGGTTATCTTGCGCTGAAAAACCAAATGCTACGACCGGGCGATACTCTCGTCATCAAGGAAATGGACAGGCTTGGCAGGGATTACAGCGCAATCAAGGACGAGTGGCTCGACATTCAGAAAATGGGCGTTGACATTGTGATAATCGACACGCCCATTCTCAACACGAAGGAGAAATCCGACCTCGAGAAAAATCTGATTTGCAGCATAGTCTTTGAGCTTCTCGCCTACACTGCCGAAAAGGAACGCCGCAAAATCCGCACACGTCAAGCCGAGGGCATAAAGCTTGCACTCGACAAGGGCGTGAAGTTCGGCAGACCCGAAACCGCTTTACCTGAAAACTACACTGAGGTAATCGGGCTGTGGCAATCGGGGCGCATTACTGCGGTTGAAGCAATGCGGCGGCTTGGGCTGAAGAAAACCACATTCTACAAGCTTGCAGACAGGCTGACGAACAAATAATTATCAGCGGCGCGAGCTGCTTTCACATATACCTTCCGGTGCTCCTTTGCGAGCATCGGATTTTTTGTAGAAATCAATACTGTTTTGCGAAAAGTTTTTCAGATTTTTTGACCATCCTACAAGTAAAATATAAAATAATATATAGCATAAACATTTCATTAATATGGGGGAAGAGGAAATGACGAAAACGTCCCGAAACTAAAGCAGGATAAGACGAAGGAGATAGAAAGAATAGAAGTTAATATGGTAATCCTTGATAAAGATTATATCAAATTCTCGCAGAAAAATCAGCGCCGTGGTATGATGCCACGGCGCTATGATTTATGTTGGATTCTGGCTTTCTTTCAATTGACAAAGTTGAAAACTTGACAAAACAGCTCCAAGATAGTATTTGAAAAAATATCTAGAGAAACAGTGGGTGGGGGTCCCTTCAAAAATGGCTTTTTTAGCCCCAAATTCACTGCTAGGGAGGGGAAGGGGGAAACTTCGATAAAAATTTACGCAGAAAACTTTTTGCCATCTGCAAGGTTGATTACGTTGATGATGTCAATTTGTCAACTTTGGCAGGTTAAAAAACAGAAATTGTGTAATAATGATTTATCCAAAAGAACTCAGATAGTTTGGTTTTTTATATAATCCAATAAGGTTGAATTAAGTATGGTGTATGCCATAGAAAGGTCATTGTTTTCAATGTCCACATAGGTCTGTATCACACACATCTCTTTCTTGACAAGATCGCAAATCGCATTTAACATATCTTCCTGCTCAATATCCTTACCGTTGGAAAGCTTGCTACACTTTGACACAATTTTGCTTAAGGGCTGAGGTTTTTTTAGAAGAACCCACAATTTGCTGAAATCATCTATTGGACACATTCCTGCCGATTGAAGAAAACTATCTGTCAAGATTTTGTTGAACCTATGAAGTCTGTTGTCATTCCTTTTCCAATCTGGAATACTAATTGCTAAATAATCAGAAATGATTAGTAAATCAAAAAGAAATATTTCTCTGATGGAATTAAAATCCAAATAATCTGAATAATGTTCTACTATTTCGAATGCTGTTTTTGGCTGCATATAAAACTTGAGATGATTCTGAATTTTTTGCTTGAGTTCACATTCAGTTTCGTGATATTGTCTCAATGTCGGATCATCTTTGTTTACTGTCAGAGAAAAAACTGAATGCATCCATAGTCTATATATCATTCCTGACAAAGCTTCTTTTTTGGTTGTTTCATTTGCGTAAATTTCACGTGCTTCCTTCGTATCCTCTATCCAGTCACTGGGGTTTGACGGGTTTATCCATATCCATTCAATATTTGGTAACTCGCTTAGACATGTGGGCATTGAAACTGTCCTATAAAACCGCTGAAAATCATTTTTTTGAGTTTTATCCAGATAGTCGTCTACGCTTTCCTTGCCATCGGATCCTCTGGTATTATCTTTAATAATCCATTCCTCTGCAAAGTAAAGTCTACGGATTATCTCCAGAAGTTCTGCTTTGGATTTGTTTATGGTAAAAACAATATAGTTCCGTTCTATCATCAGTTTCACAAGCTTTTCTAAAAGGCTTTGAGGGTAAATAGATAATTCATTTCTTACCATTTTTTTAAACCTTTTATAATTATTTTCTGTAGAGAAAAAGCTTTGTAATTTATCAATGATTGCGAATTCTTCTTCGGACAATTCTGTGAGTGTAACAGGCAAGCTTGTTTCATCTTTGCAATAATAGAAGCAATGATTGGAAAACGAGGATTCCCTGTCAATTCTATCAAGACGTTCCTCGGTAAAAGCCATTATTATATACTTGCCTTCTTTTGTGAAACCACTATCTTCTCTTTCTAGGTCTTTGCTGATTTTCTGGTAGTGCTCCTTAAAAGGAACGAGCACACATTTTTTGTAATATGGTTTTCTAATAAGAGCTTTGAAAACATTTGTGGCATATTGGGTAAAATCCGTAGGAGAGCTATTATGAGCAAGAAAACAAAAGAAGAAATCATATATCATCTGGCATGTATAGTATAGTGTTGCACTATCTTTCATTACCACACCAAAATTATCGTTCAGTGCGCCTTGAAAAGCAAGGCATATTTTTAGTGCCTGTTCCTTTTCTTCACATATCCATTCACTTTTTTCATTATCAAAATTCTGAGATAGCAGCATTAGAATTACAACCATATATGAATGGGCAGAGTTTCTCCTTGACTTATCGTTTAAGAGCATAGTATCTAACACGTGTATCGTTGACGGTTGAATAAGACCAAGTGAGAAAGCGATTAAGAACATAATGTCATTATAGTTATCCCCTCTAACCCATTTCATAGGATTAAAGGTATTATAATTGCCTTTTTGGCTCATATTCTTGGCTGTATTATATTTATTTTTGAGTTTTGATAACAAATTATCGGGGTTGTACTTTATGGCGTCAAGAATTGTTGGAATAATATCGAGCGCAACCACACTAATCACCTCTCTGTGCTTTATGACGTGGGAAGATATAGATTGTAAGATAATACTCTGAGAGCAAAAAATAGAATTTCACTTTTATTATACACGTATTTACATATACTGTCAAGGTGGATAACGTATAATGCCTTGTGATTGAAACCCAAGTTATATGGTTGCAATAAAACTTGAAACTGATATGGTAAAAAATGAGAACAATTAAATTATAATTATCTTGGGTGATTTATAAAAGAGTGATTATCATGCTGTTTTTTTACTTTATATGAAAATTTTTTTCTTTAGAATGCCAAAGAAATACCTAGATCGCTGTTGGACAAAAGTAGTTTTTTGTGGCATAATGATGTCACCCTCAATTCCGAGGAAATACAACATTGTTGAGAATTCTCTCAAGAAAGGAATAGCTTATGAATGCTAGACTACTTCAAGCGGAACAACAGGCAGTTGAGGAAAAGTTTCCAAAGGTTAAGCTGCCCAAAACAATGGGCGGTGCAAGCGCAGAAACCTCTCCTTATGTCGTGGGCTCATCTTTTAAGACGGATTTACCTGGAAACGCCGATATCTTAAAGGCGAGCTCTTTGTTGGTTAATATCGCCGCAAACACCAACCGCACGGAGACACAAACAGCACCAGGAAGCGCGGATAGCACATCGTCGGAACCTCCACAGGGAGTTACCGCCGAGGATAAAACCTGTGCCGAGGTTTCACCGCCGATGCAGACAGCACCAGGAAGCGCAGATAGCACATCTTCGGAATCTCCACAGGGAGTTACCGCCGAGGATAAAACCTGCGCTGAGGTCTCACAGCCAACACCATCTGCACCCAGGAACGCAGATAGCACAGCGGCGGAATCTCCGCAGGAAGATACCGCCGATGAAACGAATGAGCAGAAAGAAACTGATTCAGAACCAACCCAGGATTTCAATATGACTGTCCACAAATGGTGGTTCAATGTGGAAACAAAGGTTGACCCGATAGCGGCTAAAGCTAGGGCTGAGGAGGTTATGAAGCATGTAGGGGAAAACTCAGGCATTAGTCTTAAAGATAACTGTCTCATGAAGAATGGAAAAAGAGAGAGTACCCAGTTGGCAAATTTTGCAGTGCTTAGCATAGGAATACTGGCAGACCATTCTGATATTAAGCAATGTGAAACAATGGTGGTAACCGTATACAATATGGCTACTGGTAACGCAAAAACGGTTGAAGTGCATTCTGCAGAGCTCACCAAAGGTAACTGGATTTCTCAGAAGCTGGGGTTGAAGTATACATGTTCGGATTACAAGATACTGCGTTCATATCTTGACAGGCTTATACCGTCTGCTGATGAAACTGTTTTGATTACAGAATCGGGATGGCATGGTGATATATATGTGCGCGCATCAGATTTTCTGGGTGACGGCGACCTCCTTGTTAAGACACCGGGTTTTGAACCTGTTACTACTGCAACCTCAGCAGATGAAGAAGAGAAAGAGAAAGGCAAGGCGGTTTTGGGTACAGTGTTGGCGTGTGCACGTAAAACTGTCGTCATGAAGATGATGTTCTTTACGCTCATTATCTCGATGCTGACGTCATTGTTTATACGAGGGTCTTTTCAGCGTATCCCCCAATATGTCCTTGCGTTGATCGGCGTTACCGGTACGGGTAAGACCGCGATTGTCAAAGCTTTACTGAGCTTTTTAAAGGACTATACTTATTTCGACCTGAGCGTTGGGTATACAGGCGCTTCGCTTCGAAAAGAATTGGCAAGATACCGCGATACTATCCTGTTTGTTGACGATCTCGTTGACAATAACGATGCTGATGCCATAGAGAATGTAAACATGATAACACGCATGTTTGGCAACGCGGGTTCTTCGCACAAGACCTTCAACAGTGAGGCTACTGCATACTGCAGGGCGATAGTTACCGGAGAGGTCGAACCGATACTGAAGAAATCCAGTTTGAATCGTATGGTGTTTGTTCATGTAACCAGAGATGACATTGACTTTGATAAGATTTCCGAACTGAACAAGCATGAAACAAAGGAGCAGTACGCCAAAGCAGTCGGTGACCTACTTCTTGAAATCACACAGCGTGGACCTGATAAGGTCGCAAAGGAGATTTACGACTCGTTTTTGGATTTTGACAGTCGCCTGAACGAAACTCACGAAGGGTTATGTCAGCGTCGTGTTGAGGCGTATTCGTGGATACTTGCAGCTGAGAGATTCTATCGTGAATATCTCGGAGATGCGGAATACGTCAATCCCGATGAGTTATTCGACTATGCTGTTGAGAATCTCAGAAACGATTACGCACAATTCATGCATGAGATGCCCGAGTACATTTTCTGCCAGACCATTGTTGAAAACACCGGCAAATTCCAGAAAAAGGACGAATACAAGCGTTTGGATGGCGAAAACTGGGGATATTATTCTTCTGAGTTTCTTTTACATCGTAGATGAGAGGCTTGAGAAAATCCTCTATGCCTGTGACCTGCAAGGTATTAACAAGAAAGCCTTGATTCGGTCGCTGATTGAAAAGGGTATAGTTTTGCCCGAACAGAATCGCGGACAGAAATTCCGTCTTGCCATAAATAACATCGGTTCGTTCAGATGCTATAGGTTAGATCGTGAAAAAGCCGAGGGCTTCATCAAGTATATCGAAACCAGAGGAAATATAGGAGAATAATACTATGAAGAAGAATAATAAGAACCCATTTGCGGATATGTTTGTTCAGCGAAAGCGATTTCAGGAGCAGGTAGAATCCGTAAAGAGAGACAAAGACATCGCTCAGTGTCAAAGAATCAGGAGCGCTGACAGCTACTACGATTGGTCGCTGCTCGAGCTTTCTCCTGAGGACAGGCTCAAAGGGCTATATGTGCTTTCGTCTTTAGGGTCGTTTGACGCGCTCGAATGGCTTATAGACGAAGCATACTGCAAGAGTCGAATTGAACCTGAAAAGGGCAAACGCAAGAAGTTGAGCAAAAAGGCTCGCAAATACCTCAGCGCAGTTGCGATACACTCGAGCTTGACTGAAACGGAAAACCAACCCGGCAGAAGCTGGCTCATAAAGCTTGGCGACTACCACCTTGGTTTGCTGGGAAAGGTCAGGAACATGAGTCTTAACTGGGCTGCAAGGTATTATGCTATGGCTATCCAGAAGCAAGCTGACAACCAACTCCAGCTTAAGTTTGATTGCGTCAAGCTTTTGATGGGACAGCTTTCTGACACGGAGATTAGTGCTTTGGAGAGAAAGATTAACGAGCATGATTTCGTTGCCTTTGCTGTTGCCCACTACTATCTTTATCGCATGAGCGTAAAGAAAAAGAAGCATGGCAAGCGCTATTCTTACTACAAGTCAATGGTCGGTTGCTGCCTTGAGAGTTTGAAATACGCTGAGGGCAGATACGTTGATGACCTTTTCCATACGGTGCTGAAGAGCAAGCTTTTCAGATAACCGTCCACGCCGCACAGAAATGTGCGGCAAATACACATTTCTTCTTTGCAAACACCCCATTTACCTGCACACGAATGTGTGCAGGCTTTTTACATTATATCAGGAATATTTCTGTATATCCTCCAACAAATCATGCCACTCATTCCAGCCACTCAAACAAACTCGGCAGAGTATCCGGCTTGCCCCTGTCGGGGAGCGGCACGGGATTGACTTTTATCCGTTCAAACTCGGCTCTCATTTTCCTGTAAGCCCTGCTGTTGAACTTATCGTCTTCCTGTTCAAGCTTTTTACGGGCATTACGCATTCCGTGGTGCCTAGAGATAAGCTCCGCAAAGCGGCACATTCTGCTGCGAAGCTTTTTGGATTTTACGTTGTCCGAAATGATTTCGCGGATTTCATTCAGCTTGTAGTAATCTGCGTCAATACAAAACCGCTCCAGAACCTCTACCAGTAATTCGCTGCTGTTTTCAATATACCAAAGCAGGGTGTCCATGTTCGACCTGCACTTACCGCCGTTTGCTTTGCAGAATCCCCGAACATCTGCAATGCGGTATTCCGCACGCAGTATACCCTCTGCTCCTGTTGTGTTAAGTTTTTTGCTTTCCAGCTGGAGCTTTTTATCATAAATCGATAGTTCCGAACCGTCATGTTTACTTGCTGCTGTGAAGCCTGCCTTTTTGTTGAATATTTCTCCATAGTCCTTACCGTCCATGATACGAAATGACTTTATCGTGCCCGTGCGGTACATCTGCGCAACATAAGCCGCCACTTCTTTGGCGCTGCCTATGTGAAGATTACTGCATATATCGACCCTCGATAAAGTTAGCTTATCGACCGAATAGTCGTCACCCAGCCAGTTTATCAGCTTCCAGTTGACTATGTTAAGCGCGTTCTCCGCGTCTTTTACGTTTATCAGATTAACAAGGTCGTTTGTGACAAGCACTGACTGAAGAGTTACTATAAATTTTATAGCGATGAAGAATTCATATTCGTAGAGTATAACCCTTATCCCTTGCCCTTTGAACTTGGGAATTCTTTTGATTTGCTTTTCTCTGTGAGGAAAAAAATAGCCACATTTTTTGGAATCGGCTATGATGAACTCTTTCAGTTCCTTGAATTGCCTATAACCTTTGCTGCTAAGTTCGAAGCTTCGAACTAACTCAAATGTATGTATGCTCATAATCGTTCTCCCTATATATAGTAGTACTTTTGTACATTTTCTTGTGCTACAAGTTGTAGCAAACCCGCTTGTAGTGCGCCGCTAGGCGGCGCAGTCAGTGGGGCACCTCCTTTACAGCAGATGTAACCACGGGGATAGAAAAATATAGGGAGTAATCGGTGTTCACGATACACATACTATGAGATTACCGATACGGTGTTTTTGCGCGCTCTTTGGTGTTAGTGTTTACGGGGAGAACATACTTTGCAGATACGCTTGCCAGAGTAGTTTTCTCGTACACTCCTGAGTTTTGTTTATAAATTATTATCTGGTGATGAACCGTCACATAATCTGTGAGACTGCCTAGTTTTTGCCGGGCGGCTCCGAGAAATGGAGGAATTACCAGATGAACCAGAACTACAAATTTACCTCAGTATGCTTCTTTCCTAGAACTGCTGAGGACACCGGTCTTTTACCGGACGACATTATAACTGTTACCGAGGCGGACTGCACTGATGCGCCGCCGGAACGAATGGTAGCTTCTCTGCTGGTCGAGATAATGAACGACAACAGCGAGGAGGCGGCAGTATGATAAGAGCAGCCGCTTACGCAAGATTTTCAAGCGATAACCAGCGTGATGAGAGCATAGACGCACAACTTAGGGCTATACACAAATTTGCTGCTGAAAAAGGTTATCAGATAGTCGGGGAATACATCGACCGTGCCAAAACAGGCACAAACGACCGCCGGGAGGACTTCCAGAGAATGATAAGGGATTCCGACACAGGAGATTTCGAGGTGGTCATTGTCCACAAGCTGGACAGATTTGCTCGCAAGCGCTATGACAGCGCAGTTTACAGGAAAGCACTCAGCGACAATGGTGTAAACGAGAAATACGCAGGCGTGTATGTTTACCGACGAAGCGCTCCGGCAGATACATACGGCAGACGGAACAATCACGCAAACCGCTCCGAAAACGATATTATCCGTATCGAAAACGGAGTTCCGCAGATAATCAGCCGTGAGATGTTTGATGCTGTACAAGAGGTAATGAACAAGCGAAAGCTGTCTCCCTATTCACGGTCAGACGCCAAAGAAGTCTACCTGCTTTCAGGCAAGGTGTTCTGCGGAGTATGTGGCAACAGCTACTGCGGAAACCGCATGCACGGCGGCAGGAACAAGTCACTGTACATAACCTACCGCTGCAACTCGCACTCCGGAAAAGGGTCGGGTAACTGCCGAAACAAGGACGTGAACCGTGACTACCTGGAGAATTATATTCGTAAGCTGCTGGCAGAGGTTTTGTTTGACGAGCGGCGCCTTGAAGGCGTCATCAGCGAGTATAACAAGCTGGTTCACTCAAACGAGGGAGAATCGGCAAGCGAGCTGAAATCAGTGAAGAGCATGATTAAAAAGACCCGAAAGGAGGTAGACAATATCGTTGGTATCATTGCTTCGACTGGGTCTGCTTCGCTTACTGCGGCTCTGGACGAACGCGAGAAAAGACTCGCTATGCTGCAAGAAAAGAAACGCGAGATCGAAGCCGGACAGGTCACTATCGAAACGAACCGTGATGACATCATAGAAGCGTTCCGCCGCGGCAGAGAAATGCTGCTCTCCGGCACGATACCTCATCTCCGGCAGCTTATCCAGCTCTACGTTTCCCGAATCGAGGTGTACCCGGATCATATCACAGCCACGCTTAACTATATGCCGGCACTTATGGCTGCCGGGTCTGATGAAAGTATCGGGAAGTATGCGGAGGCTTATGAGGGTGCGCTGGAGGTCAGAAATGAGATAGGGCGTGGGGCGCTGAATGAGAATTTCAGGTAAAAAAGAAAACCGGCTCGGGTGAGTCGGTTTTTTATTGTTTCACGGGTTTTACCTGACAAGTTCAGCAACGATCTTTCCCAAAAGGGTGTACTGTTCCTCTGACAGTTTTTTGTCAGTAAATCCATTTTTGACGCGAAATTGCTGTGTCAGGATTTCAATAATCTCCTTCTGGTCATCGCTAAGGCCGAATGTTGACACGGTAGATTTTTTCTCCGTACCGTAGAGATAGTCCATTGATACGTTAAAAACCGAGGCAATGGTTCGCATAGTTTCAAATGGCGGTGTGGCTGTACCACACTCATATTTACTGATATTAGCTTCAGTAACATTCAGTTTTTTCGCAAGATCTTTCTGCTTCATGCGGGCATCTGTTCTGAGTTGTTTTAATAAAACACCAAAATCGTATATTCCCATCGGCACTTTCCTCCTTGGAATTTTATCAAGCCTGCACTTGAATTTTATTCAAGTATATGCTATAATAGTATCGTATAACGATTATTTACTTAATAAAATCGGAATATTATTCTTGTAAATTATGTGGTAAAATATTCCTCGTATGTAATACAGATGGTAAATCATGCTTGATAATTTAGTGTTTCCATAAACAATTCAGGGGGTACTATTGTGGTTCCGGAAATATATAGTGCCGGATTGATGTCGCAGTCATTCTGGTTTGTTGAATTAAAGAAAGTTATTCCAATGGTAGAAGAAGGAAA
Source organism: Oscillospiraceae bacterium (assembly GCA_017829075.1). Next base: position 35,528 of record JAGAJA010000048.1, read on the forward strand.
AACTCAGGACAAAATAAAGCGGTACTGCATAAATGAAAATCTGTTCGGCGCAGTAAACGCCAATCGTTCCCGGCGTGTGACAAACTATATCACCAACCGGGTAATGACGCTTGACAAAACTGAAATACAGCTTTTTCAGACATCAGACTTGTCCACCCAGAAACTTATAAACCTTATTGCGATACTGCGGACAGACCGCCTTTTCTTTGAGTTTATCTATGAGGTTTACCGGGAGAGAAAACTGTTGGGATTCAATGAGATAACCAATGCTGATGTGAATCAGTTTTTCAGGAGCAAAGGAGCGCAGGAACCGCTTATTGAAGGCTGGATTGACAGCACCAAGACAAGACTTCGTGGAATCTATTATACTTTCATGACTGATGCGGGGCTGCTTACTACTGAGAATAGAAAGCACATGATTACACCGCCGCTGCTGGATATAGCTCTTGAACGCTATCTTGAAGCAAAGGGAGAAACGGCAGTGATAAAAGCAATAACGGGGGTCAATTAAATGGGAACACTTGAAGAGCGGCTGAACAAGGTTGAAGAGATGATTGCCAGACCTTCGTTTAGGGAAAACAAGGGATTAGGCAACGAAGTCGGGTATTACATTTTCGATTATCCACCAAAGGACGAGCTTACTATCCGCAGCCGTGTAGAATATATCCGCAAGAAATATGAGGATTCATCGGATGGGTTCCAAGTGGTCGTGTTTGACCTTTATGATATTATGATTGACATACTAAAGGAAAAAGGGTACCTCGAAAAGTGTTTTGAGCTGGAACGCAACAAAGGGCTTGACCGTGTTATCCGTGCAGTTGGGAACACTCTGAGAATAACGGACGCAGACAGCCTTATTGTTAAATACATTCAGGAGAGAACGCCGGACAATTCGGTCGTTTTCATCATAGGGATAGGTAAATGCTATCCTCTGCTTAGGTCACATACGGTGCTGAACAATCTGCATCAGGTGATAGACCAAGTACCTGTCGTTATGTTCTATCCCGGTAAGTATGACGGACAGGAGCTTATTCTTTTCGGCGAAGTCAAGGACGATAACTACTATCGTGCATTCAAACTTGTTGAATAAGGAGAATACAAATGATTATCAAGGAAATGTTCGCAAAGCCTATTGACCGTGACATTAAAGGCGTTATCAAGGTAGGTCAGGATGATGATTCCAACATTAAGCAGGAATTGTCGGAGTATGTTGTCACCAGAGAACTCCAGAAGCATTTCAGAGAATTTTTCGACAGCTACAAGCGTGGCATTACCGGAAACACCGACAAGATGGGTGTCTGGATTTCCGGATTCTTTGGAAGCGGTAAATCTCACTTTCTGAAAATCCTGTCCTATATTCTCCGGAACAAGAGTGTTGACGGCAAAAACACAATCGACTATTTCATTGAGGACAACAAAATAAACGACCCTATGGTGCTGGCTGATATGAATCTGGCTGCCACGGTTCCCACCGATGCTATCCTGTTCAACATTGATTCCAAGAGCGAATCCACCGGCAAAGACAATAATGATGCCATAGTATCGGTATTCCTCAAAGTATTCAATGAGATGCAAGGCTTTTGCAGCAACAATTTCGCGCTTGCAGACCTTGAACGCAGGCTGACCGATGAGGGGAAGTATGATGATTTCCGCAGCAGTTTTGAAAACTCCTACGGTGAGAAGTGGGAGGATGCCAGACATGAATTTGACTTTATTCAGGACGATGTTATAGACGCTCTGGTAGATATTGGCTATATGAGCGCAGAATCGGCTCGCAGCTGGAGCGATAAGGCGTTAGAGCCGTATTCCATTTCTATTGAGGATTTTGCTAAGCTTGTTAAGAAGTACATAGACAAAAAGGGCGGCAATCATCATGTTGTGTTCCTTGTTGATGAAGTCGGGCAGTACATTGGCGATAATTCAAAGCTGATGCTTAATCTCCAGACTGTGACCGAAGAACTGGGTACAGCCTGCCTTGGAAAGGCATGGATTGTTGTCACCAGCCAGCAGGATATTGATTCCATCACTAAGATAAAGGGCAACGACTTCTCCAAAATTCAGGGTCGTTTCGACACCAGATTGTCCCTGTCATCAGCGAACGTTGACGAAGTAATCAAAAAGAGAATACTTGAAAAGAATGAGGCGGGCAACGAAACGCTCTCCGCTCTTTATGATACAAAGGATACCGTTATCAAGAACCTGATTCTTTTCAATGACGGCGTTGAGAAAAAGCTCTATGAGAGCAATGAAGATTTTGCGCTGGATTATCCGTTTATTCCTTACCAATTCAACCTGCTCGGCAGTGTGCTGACTTCAATCAGGACACATGGCGCATCCGGAAAGCATCTCGCAGAGGGAGAGCGCTCCATGCTTGCTCTTTTCAAGGAATCTGCCGTGAAGCTTATGAACAAGGAACCGGGCGCACTCGTTCCGTTTAATATGTTCTATGATGCGCTGGAGCAGTTCCTCGACCACTCTCACAAGGGTGTTATCAGCAAAGCGCTGGACAATACCAGTCTGAACCCCGACCATGCAGATGAATGCTTTGAAGTGAACGTCCTGAAAACGCTGTTCATGATAAAGTATGTCAAGGAAGTTAAAGCAAATGTAAACAACATCGCAAGCCTTATGGTATCTGACATTGACGAAGACCGTTTGGTGCTTTGCAACCGTGTGGAAGAAGCTCTGAACCGGCTCATACGCCAGACCCTTGTACAGAAGAACGGCGATATATATGTGTTCCTGACGAATGAGGAGCAGGAAATAAACAGAGCAATCGACGCACAGCCGGTCGAATCATCGGAAGTCATCGCAAAGGTTTCCAGCATGATTTTTGATGATATTTACCCGGAGAACAAGTACAGGTTGAGTGCGTTTAATAACAGGTATCAGTTCAGCTTTTGCCAGTTCGTGGACGACCATCCTTTTAAGGCAAACCAGAATTTTGACATAAAGATGCGCATACTCACCCCAAACAGCGATGAGATAGGCGATGCCAGCACTCTCAGGCTTTCTTCCGGTCAGGATAATTCTGTGCTTGTTGTGCTGCCGAATGACCGGGCGTTCCTTGACGAGATTACTTCTGTACTGAAAATAGAGAAGTTCCTGCGCAACGATGCGGAAAATACTGCAACGAATACCGAAACACTCAAAGACCAGAAGCGAACAGAGATACGGGACAGGACGCGCAACGCAAAAACCTATCTCTGCCAAGCGCTTGAAAAAGCCGATATTTACACAAATGGCAGCGATGTTAAGACTTCTACTACGGACATAAAGAACAGGCTGAACGAAGCCCTCGGAAAGCTGATTAACTCGGTATATCACAAGTTGACCTACATTACCAGAGCAGTGGGAGAAGATGATATTCGTGCGCTGCTTCGGGACAACTCTCAGCAGATTTCTATTGACGGCACCAAAGCTGATTTCAATGTTGAAGCCAGAAAGGATATGTCAAGTTATATTTCTGACAAGACTGCCCAGCATTTAAAGGTTTCCATGAAGTCACTTATGGAGCGCTTTACAAAGGCTCCGTATGGATATGTCGAAGCTGATGTGCAGTGGCTCGTTGCAAAGCTGTTTCATGACGGCGAAATTGCGCTTGCTGTGAATAATGAGCAGGTAACGTTCCAGTCTAAGACCAGCGAAGAGATTTATCGCTTCATCACCCGCAAGGAATTTATCGACAAGCTGATGGTTGAAAAGCGTGTAAAGGCAAGCGACAATCAGAAGAAGGTTGTCCGTGAAGTGATGAAGTCGCTGTTCAACACTACTCCAAACGGCGAAGACGACGATGCTATCATGAGCAGTTTCATTTCCTATGCCGAAAAGCTGAAAAAGGAAATTGAAAAGACTGAATACAACTATAATGGGGGAACAAATTATCCCGGAAAACGTGTGCTTTCCGAAGGTAAACGTCTGCTTACCGATATTTGCGATATAAAGTACCCTGCCGAATTTTTCGCAACTGTTTCATCAAAGAAGGTTGACCTGCTTGACTTTGCCGACGATTATGAGCCGGTTAAGAAGTTCTTTGCAGGACAGCAGAAGGGGATATTCGACAAAGCAGTTATGCTAATGAATATCTATGAGGACAGCAAATCGTTTATTGTGAACGCTGAAATAGAGAGCTATGTTCAGCAGGTAAATGCTATCCTCAAAAAGCAGGAACCTTACAATGATATGCATAAGCTCCCGGGGTTGCTGGAAAAATACTCTGATGTATATAACAAAATGCTTGACGAGCAGCTGGAGCCTGCGCTTAATGCAATCGAAGATGCCCGCAAGCGTGTATTTGATGAGCTTGACGGCAAAGAATGCAAGCCCAAGCTTTCCGATAAATATATTCAGAGCTTTGCAGACCTCGCAGATAAGGCAAAGGCTATAACCAATGTAGCCTCATTGAAGAATATCCCGGTAGAAGCTGATACGCTCAAAACACGCTTCCTTAATGAAATAGACGTTGAAGAGCGGGAAATTGCTGATGAAAAGGCAAGAAAGGCTGCTATGGCAGCGCAGGCTGCAAATAACACAACCGGAGCGTCCAGCAGTTCTGACACTACCACTCCCGACCCTGCGCCGGAGCCTGTTCCTGTGAAGAAGGTCAAGAAGCGTAAGGCGGTCAGCATAAAGACGCTGAACACATCAAACACATGGCAGCTGGAGAATTCTGATGACGTTGAAAAGTACATTTCCGAACTGAAAACCAAGCTGATGAACACTCTTGAAGATGATACAATAATCACGATAGAGTTTTAAGGAGTAATTCAGATGAACAAGACAGCACTCAAAAATTTCGCAGTATGGGCAAGAAAAAAGCTTATATCTGATATAACAGATAGCGCAGGATTCCTCGCCGTGACCGAAAATGGCATAGGCGAGCCGCTTCCGCAGTCTACAAAGGATTTGCAGCTTTTCGATATTGGCACAAAGGACTATGTTGAGGTAAAGGGAATCCGCATCTCTCAGCGTAATTCTCTTGTAAGTGCTATCCGGGCGAAAACTGCGGAACTGAACGGCAACCACAAGGCTGCGTTTGAATATATCGTTGAGGAAGTAGCCTACACATGGTTCAACCGTATGATTGCTATACGCTTTATGGAAGTCAACGACTATCTTCCGATAAGAGTGCTGTCATCTGAATCCGGCAAGCATGAGCCGGATATAGTAACTTCTCCGTTCGATGCGGAGCTTGATTTCACGAATGAGGAAAGTGACCTTATCTATAAGCTGAGGGACTCCAACAAGCTGGAAGACCTGTTCCGTATGCTGTTCATCAAGCAGTGCAACAAGCTGCATGAGGTACTGCCAGAACTGTTTGAAGCGACAAACGACTACACCGAATTGCTTCTTTCTCTCTCCTTTACAGACAAGGACGGTGTGGTTTATCATTTGGTGAACGATATTTCCGAAGACGATTTCGACATCAGCGAGCAGGGACAGGTCGAGATAATAGGCTGGATGTATCAGTACTACAATACTGAGCCGAAAGACAAGGTGTTTGAAGGGTTGAAAAAGAATGTCAAGATAACAAAGGAGAATATCCCGGCTGCAACGCAGCTGTTCACGCCGGACTGGATTGTGCGCTACATGATAGAAAACTCCCTCGGCAGGCTATGGACAGAGGGACACCCTGACTCTTCTCTGCGTGAAGAATGGAAGTATTACCTTGAAGAAGCGCAGCAGGAGCCGGAGGTACAGGCGCAGCTGGACGAGATACGAAAAGAGTACAAGAATCTTTCCCCGGAGGACATTAAGGTTATAGACCCGTGCATGGGTTCGGGGCATATACTCGTATACGCTTTTGACGTGCTGATGCAGATTTATGCTGAACAGGGCTACACAGAGCGTGACGCTGCGAAGCTCATAGTGGAAAAGAACCTGTGGGGTCTTGATATAGACAAGAGAGCGTATCAGCTGGCATATTTTGCGGTGATGATGAAAGCACGGCAGTACAACCGACGCATACTCACATCGGGGGTAAAGCCGAATCTGTTCGTGATTGACGACAGCAGAGCGCTCACACCGGATATAATAGCATACATAGCGGACGGAGATAAAAAAATCGCCGCTGACCTTTGCTCTATCAAGAGTGACTTCGATAATGCCCGTGAATATGGAAGTATCATAAATGTTTCGCCCGTGGATTCCGACGGGCTTTTGGTGCGTTTGGGAGAAGTTGCGGAGAGTGATGAACTCAATATCATTGCGATGGAGAACAAACGTGTTGTCGTTGAGAAGATAACACCGCTGGTACGGCAGGCGCAGGCTTTGGCGCAGAAGTATGATGTGGTATGCACGAATCCGCCATATATGGGCGGGTCAGGTATGAGTGCAAAACTGTCGGACTTTGTAAAGACCAACTATCCCGATAGCAAATCTGACCTGTTTGCTGTGTTTATTGAAAAGTGCGGTCAGATGGCACATGAAAACGGTTATCAGGCTATGATAACACAACACGCATGGATGTTTCTGTCAAGCTATGAGAAGCTGCGTAAAAAGCTCATGTTTTGTATCTCTGTAAATATGGCACATCTCGGTGCAAGAGCATTTGATGAAATAGGCGGTGAGGTAGTTCAGACAACCGCTTTCGTTGAGCGCAAAGCTCAAATTTGTGGATATAAGGGTACATATTCAAGACTTGTCGATATTGTCGGAGAGAACGAAAAGCGTGATATGTTCCTAACCCATACGAAAGAATCAGTGTCTTGTCAGGACAACTTCTCGAAAATCCCCGGTGCGCCGGTGGCTTATTGGGTGAGTGAAAAATTTATAGATATTTTTGAAAATCCATCATTAGCTGATTTAGCTTATCCCAAAACAGGATTCACAACCGGAAATAATGATGATTTTTTGAGGTTATGGTTTGAAGTTGACAATGTAAAAATTCAAAAAAAATGGTTTTATCTGAACAAGGGTGGTGAATACAGGAAATGGTATGGTAATAACGAATATGTTGTTGATTGGGAAAACAACGGTATGAGGATTAAGCAAAATAAAGGTTCAACAATTAGAAATCCTGATTTCTATTTTAGAGAAGGTATTACTTGGTCAAAAATTTCATCATATAAGTTTTCTGGAAGATACTCATCACAATCACATATTTTTGATGCAGTTGGATTAACGTGCTTTGTAGACGGAAGAATTAGTTTGAATTTCGTGCTGGCATATTTTTGTAGTAATGTTGCAACTGAAATACTCAAAATATTAAATCCAACTTTAAGTTTTACCACTGGAGCAATTGCTAATTTGCCTATTGCGAATTATAGAAAATATGAAAATGAAATTGATAAATTGGTTCCAGAAAATATTGAACTTTCCAAATCCGACTGGGACAGCTTTGAAACCTCATGGGATTTCACCGAACACCCATTAGTGCGGCTGTCAAAGGACTTATGGGACGCAACCGCAACAGGCGCAGCTATGCAGGCATATTACGGTGAGCACATCAAGGTAAGCTGCCCCGTTGAGTTGTGCTATATGCTGTGGCAGGGCGAGTGCAACCGACGTTTCAATCAGCTCAAATCCAACGAAGAAGAACTCAACCGCATATTCATAGACATCTACGGCTTGCAGGACGAGCTTACCCCCGAAGTCGAGGAAAAGGACGTTACTGTGCGCCGTGCAGACCTCACCCGTGATATAAAATCGCTTATAAGCTATGCGGTCGGCTGTATGTTCGGGCGTTACTCTCTTGATGTGGACGGTCTTGCATACGCAGGCGGCGAGTGGGACGACAGCAAATACCGCACCTTTATCCCTGATGATGACAACTGCATACCCATCACCGACGAGGAGTATTTCAAGGACGATATTGTTGTCCGCTTTGTTGAGTTTATCCGTACCGTATACGGCGCAGATACCATTGAACAGAACCTGAATTACATAGCGGACGCTCTCGGCACAAAGGGCAATACCAGCCGTGAGAGGATTCGCAATTATTTCCTCGGCGACTTCATCAAAGATCATATCAAGACCTACCAAAAGCGCCCGATTTACTGGCTGTTCGACAGCGGCAAGCAGAACGGCTTTAAGGCTCTGGTGTATATGCACCGCTGGAATGCCGACACAACGGGCAACGTGCGTGTTGAGTATCTGCACAAGCTCCAGCGTATGTATGAGAACGAGATTCGGCAGGCGCAGGACGTTGTAGATGACGGCGGCAGCGCCCGTGAAGTATCTGCTGCGCAGAAGCGCATAGAAAAGCTGACAAAGCAGCTCAAAGAAACCCGTGACTATGATGAGAAAATAGCACATCTGGCTGTGTCCCGTATCGACATTGACCTTGACGACGGAGTAAAGGTGAACTATGAGAAGGTGCAGACCGGCGTTGATGGGAAGAAGATAGATATACTGACTAAATTCTAAGGAGCAGATCTCATGGCAGAGCTTAATCTAACTCAAATATCCGACAAGCTGAACGAAGAATTTTCGGGAGATGTGCGCAAGCTCATTTTCTGGTTCGACGATAAGGCTGAATTTGTCGATGACATAGATTCTCTGGAGCTGAATAATGCTCAGATACTACATCTGGAGCCACACGAGCAGCTGAAAATGAAATACCGGCTGGAGTGCGTGGACACAGAAACAAATTTTCTGATTTACGCTCCGTTTCCGAAGCCTCCAATCAAAGAAAACCACCTTGCGGACATCATTCACTATTCCAAAGAATTCCACACGGACAAGGCTTCTGTTGTGACCTCTGACCTCGGTATTGACGAGCGGCTTAAACCTGTAATCCAGCATTATATCAAGTTCTTCGGAGAGAAAAACAGAACGCAGAGGTTCTATGATTTGGAAATAGACCACTTCAATAAGACCACGATTGAAACTGCCCTTATGAGTATTCTCTGTAAGAGCAAGACCGTTTCTTTCGAGGAAGTAGTACGATGTGTTCTGACTGACGATAGACTAGAGGACAACAAGTACCTTGCGGAGTTCGCAAAATATGACCTGTTGCAATCCTTCTGGGATATGGTAGAAGACCAGTTCGGCTATACCGAAGCAGAGCCTACCTTGCAGAGGTTAGTAATGAACGCATTTGCGACCTATGCTTCAAAGTCTATTACCGCAGAGATACCAAAGTCGTGGGAGCCGTTTGTTTCTTTCAAGTCGGGTAATGTTATCATGTTCTTAGACAACCTGATGAACAACTGCCTGTATTCAGAGAAGTATGATGAGCTTTCTATGATAGCGTATTCCGCGCTGGGAGCGGCAGAACAGCTGGGCAAGATGCCGGTGGATTCGCTTATAAACTGCTGTGTATTCCGTGGCATTGACGATATAATCATAAACTGGCTTCGTGAGCGGCTTGAAGCGGAAGATACCGATACTAAGCTCGGCGGAAAGACCGTACCGGAGATATGCGCATTACGAAGAAAAATGCACTTTGGGAGTGAGTTCCGAAGCAGATATTTTGTTCTGGAGAACGCCTACTGGTTCGTTCAGCCGGAGAAGTATCAGCCGCTCACCGGAATATCCAACATTGTCAAGCAGTATACCGACAAGAATTACACCATTGACCGCAGATACAGGTATTTCTACTACTATTATGACAAGCTGGAAAATAACGCTCCGTTTGAGAATCTGCGCACTCTTGTGGAGAACATCTACACAAACGACTATCTCGACCGGCAGTGCGTAAACTGGAACCAGTGTTTCGTTGAAGCCGATGGAAATGCCGGGCTTCCTCGTCAGCTTGACTTCTATAATAATTACGTCCGCAGCAACAAGGAGCGCACGGTTGTTATTATCTCCGATGCGATGCGATATGAGGTCGGACGTTCGCTGTTTGAGAAGCTTCAAGCCGATGCGAAATGTACGGCAAGTATCTCGGCTATGCAGAGCGTTCTTCCGTCTTATACAAAATTCGGAATGGCAGCGCTGCTTCCGCATAATACAATTGAAGTCCTGCCGGATTCCCGTGTTACGGTTGACGGCAAGCCTACGGACGACCTGAAACAGCGTGAAGCAATATTGCAGTCAGCAGACCCGGAGAGCTGCTGCGTAAGGTATGACGATATAAAGTCGATGAATTCTGCCGCTCTCCGTGAGATATTCACCGGAAAGAGTGTTGTGTATATCTATCACAACCAGATAGATGCACGAGGCGACCATTCTCTGACCGAGAACGAGGTATTCAATGCCTGCGAAGAAGCGGTTGATGAGATATTTGCTCTTGTCAAAAAGCTGACTTCCAACGCTAACACGATACACTACATAATCACGGCAGACCATGGCTTTATTTACAAGAGGGACAAGCTCACTGAAAGCGACAAGATAACAGGTGTTCCCGATGCCGAACGCAGATATGCGCTGACGGACTGCGACGTTCAGGGTGAGGGCTTTGCAAGTCTGCCGTTCAGCTCGATAACCGGTGCTGAGGATAACAGGAGAGTATATTTCCCGCTCGGAAGCGACCTTTTCAAAAAGCAGGGTGCTGGGCTTAACTACACTCACGGCGGCAGCTCACCGCAGGAAATGCTTATTCCGCTCATCGACGTAAAGACAGAAAAGGGGCATTGCGAAACCACAAATGCCGAAATCCGGCTTATCAGCCTGCTAAGGAAAGTAACGAATCTCGTTACAACGCTTGATTTCATGCAGACTGACCCGGTAAGCGACGTAGTTAAGGAAGCAAAATACCGTGTGTTCTTTGTTGACGAAAAGGGCGACAAGGTTTCCAGCGAGAATATCTACACCGCCGACAAGAAGGACACTGATTCTTCGAAGCGCATTTTCAAGCTGCGGTTTTCTTTCAAGAATATGAAATATGACGTTAGCAAAAAATACTACCTTGTTGCATATGAAGAAAAAACAGGTCTTGAAGTATTGCGGCATGAGATAGTAATTGATATTGCATTTGCTGATGATTTCGGATTCTGATATATGGAGGTAAGGTCAATGAATGAACTTGAAGATGTCGGTCAGATGACGGCAGACAGTCGTGAAATAATAAAGCAGAAGCTCCGTGAGCATTTTGACGGAAAGATAGTCCGCAAGGATCTCACCAAGAAGATGAAGGAAGGCGCAAATGTTCCGGTTTATGTACTGGAGTTTCTTCTCGGGCAGTATTGCAGCTCAGACGATGAGGAGGTAGTTGAGGAGGGAGTAAACAACGTCAAGCGCATTCTTGCAGATAATTTTGTGCGCCCGGACGAGTCGCAGAAAATACTCTCCCAGCTCCGGAAAAAAGGCAGCCATACAATTATTGATATGGTGACTGTCCATCTTGACATGACCAAAAACTGTTTTTTCGCTGAGTTCTCAAATCTAGGCGTTGGCGGCGTTCCCATAGAGGACGCATATCCCGAGAAATATGACAGGCTGCTGTGCGGCGGTATATGGTGCATAGTTCAGCTTGAATATGAAGCTGAGGACGAAAATCAGCCGCTTATAACGGACGAAAACGGAAATCCGCTTCGTTCAAAGCAGAAGAAAAAGAAAGATTATTCGCCTATAATTATTCGTAAACTAACGCCTATACAGATGCCGCATATCGACATTGACGAGCTGAAAGCCGGAAGAGCGGCATTCACCAAGGAAGAGTGGCTGGATATTATGCTTCGTTCCACAGGAATGGAGCCTGATGGATTTACATACCGTGAGAAATGGCTGCTGTTAACCCGAATGATACCGCTTGTGGAGAATAACTTTAACCTTTGCGAACTTGGACCCAGAAGCACAGGAAAATCACACCTCTACAAGGAAATATCCCCGAACAGTATTCTTGTATCCGGAGGACAGACCACCGTTGCGAATTTGTTCTACAATATGGGCAGAAAGACTGTCGGACTTGTAGGAATGTGGGATTGTGTGGCTTTTGATGAGGTTGCCGGTATACGTTTCAAGGACAAAGACGGCGTGCAGATCATGAAGGACTATATGGCGTCCGGTTCGTTTGCCCGCGGCAAGGAGGAAAAAGCCGCGTCAGCTTCAATGGTATTCGTGGGAAATATAAACCAAAGTGTTGATGTCCTGCTTAAAACCTCAAGCCTGTTCGACCCTTTCCCGCCGGAGATGGGTACAGATACTGCTTTCTTGGACAGAATACATTGTTACCTGCCCGGCTGGGAGATACCTAAATTCAGACCGGAGCATTTTACAGACGATTACGGTTTTATCAGCGATTATCTCGCAGAATTTATCCGTGAACTGCGCAAAGAACAGTACGGCGACGCTCTCGACCACTTTTTTCATCTGGGGAAAAACTTAAACCAGCGTGATACTATTGCAGTCCGCAGAATGGTTGACGGCTACCTGAAGCTAATGTATCCCGATGGTAAATTTACAAAGGAAGAGCTTGAAGAGGTACTTCAGATATCACTTGAGATGCGCCGCCGTGTCAAGGAGCAGCTTAAGAAGCTGGGTGGTATGGAATTCTATGACGTGAATTTCTCATACATTGATAACGATACTCTGGAGGAACATTATGTTTCAGTACCGGAGCAGGGAGGCGGAAAGCTGATTCCGGAGGGAATATGCAACCCCGGTCAGGTATACACGGTGTCCCGTGGCAAGAGTGGAATGCTTGGCGTTTTCAGGCTTGAAAGTCAGATGCTTAATGGCACTGGTAAATTTGAGCGCACTGGCATAGGTACTGACCGTGAAGCAAAGGAATCCTCTAATGCAGCGTTCAGTTTCCTGAAAGCTAATGGTAGCAGGATAAGCGGCAATATCAGTACCACCAGCAAGGATTATATTGTTAATTATCAGGATCTTCAGGGGATAGGCATGACCGACAAGCTGGCTATACCTACTCTTGTTGCCCTGTGTTCCATTGCGCTGGGGCGGTCTGTGCAGAGTTCAATGGCTGTTCTTGGTGAAATGAGTATAAGCGGAACTCTAATTAAAGTTGACGAGCTGGCGAATACATTGCAGGTATGCCTTGACAGCGGTGCAAAAAAGATCCTTATGCCTGCAATCAGTATGGCAGATTTTGCTTCGGTTCCTGATGACCTGTCTACCGCGTTTGATATTATTTTGTATAAGAACGCGGAAGAAGCTGTAATTAAGGCGCTTGGGGTGAATTAGTAATGTACTCAGAAGTGCCTATTCAGTTAAATTTTTCTATATAATTTTCAAAATATATCAAACTGTATCACATACGGCACAGTTTTGCCTTGATTTTTCTTTTGACATTTGCTATACTTTAAGCATCAGCTGAAATTCAAGACGTGAAAGTCAAAAACGGTGATTTGTTTAAAAGGAGAGCCATTATGACGAAATTGACAACATTTGAAGAACTTATCACAACGCGTTTCTCTGAAATTGTAAGCAGTGCAGAGAAGCAGACCGCATTCGTTCTCAAAGGCTTTACTGCTCCGGATATAGAGTCAATCTGCAAGACCGCAGAAAAGCTTGGCTGCGATGTACAGGTTCCTGATGTGTCACCTCTGGATATTTCCGGGATTGAGAACAGCGCACGTGCATTTCTTGTGTCCCTGATGACCCCGGGCGACAAGCCTTTGGTTTGCCTTTATGAGCAGTACCAGTCGGTGTGCGCAACACTCAGCGGCGGAGTGAAACTGACAGACCGAAGATTTGTCATTGTTGACAATAATCTGTTTCTGTCTGTAAGTCCCGCGTTGATCCCGGAAGACACCGCAAAAGAGCTTGCAGCGTACTTTGACAGCGAATCCACCGAAGATCCTGAGAAACTGTCCATTTATACAAAGTACTATTCCGATGTTGACAGGTTCGGTGTGAATGGCTATGGAGTAAGGCAAATTAACAAGCACACCGATGAAAAACTTCAGGTGATCCCGTTCTTCCAGCCGCTGAAAAGTGATGTCTTACCGGAAGAAGAAACAGGCAGCGAGCTTGAAGCCATGTCCGATGAGCTGTGGCAGTATATTATGGATATTCAGAATGGCACTGTACCCGAACCTGTGACCATAATATGCGGTGAAAACAACAGCGGCGACCGTTCAGTTGCGGCGCTTGCAGGAGTTCTTTCGGTTCTTGGTGTGAAATTCGGCGTGAAAAAGTACAATGCCTTTGAGGAGATAATCACCGGCACACGTTCATTTCTCCCTTTACTGCGCAGGATGCATGGCAAAAACGCCGAATTCAGACAGCTGAAATTCTATAAAAGTCCGAACTTCTCAAATGAAGTTATTGAGATATCTCAGGAGGCAGTGATCTCAGATATCGTCAACCAGAGCGAAAAGGCACTGTCAGGAGATAAAACCCACAGGAATTTTTTCATAACCGCCCCTACTGGAGCCGGCAAATCTCTGCTGTTTCAGCTTCCGGCAATACATCTGGCGGAGCAGTATGACGCTGTCACAATAGTGGTAAGTCCGCTGATAGCACTGATGAAAGATCAGGTGGAGGGACTTGAAGAACGTGGCGTCGCATGCGCAACATTTCTTAATTCCACAATATCCTACGAAGAACGTGAAAAGCGCAGCGCACAGATCAAAAATGGCGAAAAATCCATAGTCTATCTTGCGCCTGAGCTGTTGCTTTCCTGCCCTCTCGAAACGCTGCTCGGAAACAGAAAGCCGGGGTTGTTCGTTGTTGATGAAGCGCATACAGTCACCTCATGGGGACGCGATTTCCGTGTGGATTACTGGTTCCTCGGTGATTACATAAAAAAGGCACGCCGTAGCGGTTTCATTTTCCCGGTGCTGTGCCTAACAGCCACTGCGGTTTACGGCGGTACCGAGGACGTTGTAAATGAAACGATCGAAACGCTGGGACTGAAGCACACAAGAATACTGCTTGGCAGCGTTCGCAGGGAGAATATTGATTTCGATATCCGCCGCTTTGAAAAGGGCGCGACCGGTTCCTATGAGGAAAACAAGTTCAAGCATTCTGCAAAAGTGATCGCGGAATATGTCGGCGAAAGTAAGAAGGCTCTTGTATACTGTCCCTATACCACTCAGGTAAGAGAATTGTGGGATCGTGTTGACAGTAGTTGCAGAGAAAAAGTTGGAATGTACCACGGACAGCTGGGAACAGACCTTAAAAACCATTATCAGGAGTATTTCCGCAACGGAAAAATGAGCGCAATGATCTGCACCAAAGCGTATGGTATGGGAATTGACGTAAAAGATATCACTGATTGCTATCACTTTGCGCCCTCCGGAAATCTCGCAGATTATATTCAGGAGATAGGAAGAATTGCCAGAGACAGAAATTCACAAGGCACCGCAAGGATCGACTTTAACCCGTCTGATATGCGATACACCCGTGTACTGCATGGCATTTCCGGTCTGAAGCAGTATCAGCTGAAGGAAATGCTGCGTAAACTGTACGATATATATTCCGTGAAGAATCACAGGAATATGCTGGTGGCACCGGACGTTTTCGGATATCTGTTCGATTCGGATATTGAAAACAAGGTAAAGAACGGACTGCTTCTTCTGTCGAAAGATCTCGAAGAAAAGTACGGCTTCCCGGTGATCGCTGTTCGTCCTAAGACAATGTTCACTAAGAGCTTTGTATGCGTTGCGCCGGATTTCGAGCAGAAATTTATCACAAAATACAGCAGCGCGGTACGCAAACTCCGTGATGATGCGTCTGAAACCTCAGTGCGAAAGAACGCCGGAAATCTGTATGAGGTGAATATGTCCTACATCTGGGAAAATGAATTCAGTGATCTTACATTCGCAGATTTCAAGCGCAGATTCTTTGAGGGTGAGTTGTTTTCTGAAAGCGGCAAAAAGCAGTTCTGGCCGCGCATGAAGCTGTCTATCCGGTATAAGAAGCCTTTTGAGCAGGTGTTCAGCACTCTTTCGGATTTCATTGGAAAGATGAGTGAGGTGTTAACTCAGCTTCAGGACAACGGTTTCTTTGGATTTGATGAGTTCCATAAGGGAATGAAAGAAAAGCTTGAAGGCACGGAAACGGAATTAAACGGTGAATTTCTGCGCATAATACTGGACACTTTCCTTGTTGAGCCGGGCGAAAGGTTTGTCAACGCAAAGAAGAACCCGTTCAAGTTCATACAGAAGCGTGCCAACGGCGGTGAATCCAAGTACCGCATTATCAATAACAATCATCTCGGATTAGCGTCACGTTTCCTCAGACTGCTCAGCGAGAGAAAGCCTATTTCCGGAGATGATTATATTGCGTATATCTCCACTGCCGACGGTTCCGAAAAGGACAACCTAATGCGCCTGCTTAATTTGCTGGAGATACTGGGTCTTTCCTCATACGAGATAAGAGGCGGCGCTAATGTCGAGGTGTTTGTCAGAATCAACGATCCTATGAAGCTAAAATATCTGTCCACGGGTAAGTATACTAACCTTATCCTTCGGGATATTGAAAGCAAGAACAATTCTGCAACGGCAACTCTGAGCAGTTTTTTCCAAGCTGATCTATCATCTGAACAGCGTTGGGATGTTGTCGAGAACTACTTCCTCGGAAACGATAGTGCTGTAAAAGAAGCACTTGGGGTTGGATAGAAACATAATAACGTTATCCCGCCTGTTTTAGGCGGGATAACGAATATTATTTCTCAACTTCCATAATCAGTTTCTGAATTGACGAGTCAACTCTCCTTGGACCTTGTATATTACCCCTCAGCCCGTTCTCGACAAGTTTTTCCAAAGTCAGTTCGGTATCGGCGTACTCATGAACAAGCTCCAGTTCCATGTGTCTGCCGTAATTTTCATAGTTTTCTCCGTGGATAACAAACTCGGAATCATCAATTTCAATAGTAGTTAAATCTGTTTTATTCACGCGGCACTTGTATTTTATTGCAGATACAGGTTTCCCAACATAAATATACACTATATCTCCGACAAATATGTTCTTGGCTGACTGTTTCCAGTCTATCGTTTTCAGCTTTTTGAATGCGCCTTCCACGTTATAATATTTGAGATTGCACGGTATGATCCATTCTGTCATTGTATCTTCTCCAATCTGATATTACAAAAATCCCACCCGCTAATCAGCAGGTGGGAAAACCCGTTTCCGGGCTGTTGTGGTGGAGCCGAGGGGAATTGAACCCCTGTCCGAAAACCCGTCCTCACAACTTTCTCCGAGTGCAGTTTATCATTTAGATCTCCCGCGCACGAGCGCCGATAAACAGGCTCTCGCGTTTGGCAGCCTTTGATACATCAAAGATTACAAGGCAACTCATCAGTGACGTTCACCACTAGTCGACGCCATATCCCCGCCCGTGGTACTGCGAGGTATGACGGCAGCGCGCTTAGGCAGCTGCTAAAACGAGATCTTCGTCTGCGTTTAAATTTAAGGTTGCGACTATTAAAGTGATTTCGCCCTCACTACTCGCTTATTGTGCATCAGAATCCCCGTCGAAGCCTTTACGGCCCCATAAATTCTGTATTTTACAGTATATCACATATAATTTGCTTTGTCAAGAGGTAAAATAGCCCTGTTAGTGGTATTTCTGACCATATTTCGACAACAGGCGTCAATAATAAGCTTCTGGTTAATTTCAGCCTGCTGAAAAATGATGTTTCCGGAAAAATATCGTAATATATTAATTTCTACTGGACAAAATAACAAAACTGTGATATAATATATACTGTATATTTATCTCCATGTGCAATTTTGCATGGAACTATTTACCAATGAAAGGAAATTAAAACAATGAAAGTAACAAAGGATACAATTATCGGTGATATTCTGGACGTAAACGCAGAGGCTGCGGCTCCTATCTTCTTCGGAATGGGTATGCACTGCCTCGGCTGTCCCGCTTCCCGCGGAGAGTCTGTGGAGCAGGCTTGCATGGTTCACGGTGTTGACGCTGACGAGATCGTTGAGCAGCTCAACGCGGCTCTGGGCGAGTAATTGTGATAGTTCTATCTCCAAGACTTCAAGTTGCTGCGGAGCTGTGCCGGCAGGGAGTCACGATATGTGATGTGGGAACAGACCATGCCTATTTAGCCTGCTGGCTCGCGCAGAACGGCGCGAAGCAGGTGATAGCCTCCGATGTGCGGGACGGCCCGCTTGAAGCCGCCCGCCGCACGGTGGAGCAGCAGGGAGTACAAAATGTCACTCTGGCGAAGTCTGACGGACTGGACAGAATCGACTTCGCCGATGATGTGGTGATCGCCGGAATGGGCGGCGAGCTTATCGCACGAATTATTTCCGGCTGCCGCTTCCTGTCGGAGAACACCCGGTTCGTTCTCCAGCCTATGACAAAGGCTGAGATACTTCGCCGGGAGCTGTATTCCGGAGGCTTCGAGATAATCGAGGAGCGCACCGCCAAAGAAGGAAAGCGGCTTTATACCGTCATGCTGGTGAAATACACCGGGGTGAAGTCCGAGCCGGACGAGCTTTTCTGCCGCTGCGGTAAGATAACCGACCCGGAAATGCTGCGGCATATCGCAGAGAAGCTGCAAAAAAACGCGTCGGGAATGGAAAAGTCGGAGAAGCCCGGCGGCGGATCGCAGCCCGCAAAGCTGCGCGTTCTTGCGGAAAAGATACTTGCAAGAGCGTCAGAATTTGAACAACACTGAACAGGGGGTATCATTATGTCAGTAACAGTTGGAGAGGTGCTGAATTATTTCAACACTATCGCGCCGCTGAGTACAGCAGAAAGCTATGATAACGTAGGGCTTCTCACCGGAGACGCCTCCGCTGTGATAACGGGTGCTGCCACCTGTCTGGATATTACAGAAGAAATAATAGACGAGGCAGTTTCCAAAAACGCAAACCTTATCATTTCTCATCACCCGGTTATATTTCAGCCGATGAAAAGAATTATGGCTGAAAGCCCGGTGTATAAGCTTATCCGCAACGGCATCAGCGCGATCGCGCTACATACTAATTTCGATATGAGCGAGGGCGGCGTTAATGACGCGCTATTAGAGCTTCTCGGCTGGGAAAGCTGCGGAGTTATCGAACAAACCCAGCCAAACGGTCTTGGGGTAGGCGCAGTGGTGGATCTTCCGCTTGGGTTCACCGCAAAGGCACTCGCGGAGCACTGCAAAAAGTCCCTCGACCTTGAAAGTGCGAAATACTGCGAGGGAGATGTTCACGCTATCACCCGGATAGGCGTATGCTCCGGCTCCGGCAGCGATTTGCTCCAGAAGGCGAAAGCTCTCGGCTGTCAGGCGCTTGTCACCGGCGACGTTAAGCACTCAGTCTGGGTTGAAGCGCACAACTGCGGCATGGCGCTGATAGACGCAGGGCATTACGGCACTGAGAAGTGCGCCAGCCACCGCATTGCGGCTCTGCTCAGCCGCGCATTTCCGGAGATCCCGGTGTTTGCTGCGGAATCCGAGAAAGAGCCTTGCGGCTATGTATAATGTATAATAAAGAAACGCTGATTAAATCAAATTCGAACCGCTCAATTGCGCTAACTCATGGGTCTGAATTTGATACGCTTCGCTATAATCAGCGTGTCCATAAAATCTGATCTGTCAGGGAGGAGGGGTAGTCTTGTCGCTTGACGGTGCGTTTCTTCATATAGTAACAAACGAGCTTCAGCCGCTTGTCGGCGCGCGGGTGGACAAGGTTTATCAGCCCTCCCGTGAGGAAATAGTTGTGTCGCTGCGGACATTCCGGGACGGCGGCAAGAAAATCGTGCTGTCCGCTAACAGCGTCAGCGCGCGGATAAACCTCACCGAAGCTGCGTTCGAAAATCCCCAGCAGCCGCCGATGTTCTGTATGCTTCTGCGTAAGCATCTCGGTGGCGGAAAGCTTATCGGGATACGTCAGGACGGGCTGGAGCGCATAGTATTTCTTGATTTTGAATGCACCAACGAGATAGGCGATATCGTCACGAATACCCTTATAGCGGAGATTATGGGACGTCATAGCAATATAATTCTTGTCCGTGACGGCAGAGTTATCGACAGCATAAAGCGCGTGACCGATGACATTTCCTCGGTGCGCAGAGTGCTTCCGGGCATTCAGTACGAAGCCCCGCCCCGGCAGGAGCGGCTTTGCCTGCTGGATTGCGAGCCGCAGCAGGTGCTTGAAGCCATCGAGGGTTCTCCGGAGCGGCTTTGCAAAAAGCTTTCCGCAGTGTTGGAGGGAGTTTCCCCGGTACTGACTAGGGAGATGGCTTACTACTGCGCGAAAAACACCGATATTGCCTGCAATGAACTTTCCGACAGCGGAAAGGACAGGCTGAGGTTCATTCTGAATAAGATAAAAACTGCGATATCCGGCGGCGAGTGCGAATTCACGGTGATTTCAGAGCTTTCCGGCAGGAAAAAGGATTTCTGCTTCATCAATATCGAGCAGTATTCCACCGCCATGCTGATAACTCACTGCGACAGCGCAAACGGGCTTCTGGACGGATTTTTTGCCAACACTGACCGCTCCGAGCGCACCCGTCAGCGGGCACACGACCTGCTTAAGCTGCTGATGAACAGCTATGAGAGGGTATCCCGAAAGCTGGAATTGCAGAAAAAGGAGCTTGCAGAATGCGGCGAGCGGGAGGTTTTCCGAGTCTGTGGCGACCTCATCAACACGAATATCTGGCGGCTGGAAAAGGGTCAGAGCAAGGCGGAGCTGGAGGATTTCTACACCGGAGAGGTGCGGGAAATTCAGCTTGATCCGCGGCTCACACCGGCGCAGAACGCCCAGAAATACTACAACGAATACCGCAAGCTGGACACCGCCGAAAAGAAGCTGACTGAGCTTATCGCAAAGGGTCAGCAGGAGCTTGTCTACATCGACAGCGTATTTGACGCGGCGAGCCGTACAGAAAGCGAAGCAGACCTCGCGGAGATACGCAGGGAGCTGCGGGAGCAGGGCTACCTCAAGGGCGGTGTCAAGCCGGACGAGAGGGTGAAAAAGACCTCCGAGCCGCTGAAATTCCGTTCCACCGAGGGCTTTGAGATACTTGTCGGCAGGAATAACCGGCAGAACGATCAGCTTACCCTCAAAACTGCGAAAGCCGCCGATATTTGGCTGCACACGCAGGGCATCGCGGGTTCTCATGTCATAATCCGCACCGAGGGAAAGCAGCCCGGCGAAAAGACCTTGTTCGAAGCCGCGCAACTTGCCGCGTTCCACTCAAAGGGGCGGGCTTCGGCGCAGGTGCCGGTGGATTACACGGCGGTGAAATTCGTGAAGAAGCCCGCGGGCGCAAAGCCGGGAATGGTCATCTTCACGAACAACAAAACGCTGTTTGTCGCCCCGGACGAGGAGCTTGTGAATTCGTTGAAAAAAGACGCAAAATAACGCAGAATTGCGTAAATATATTCGACAAAAGGAAAGGACTTAATTGCAATGAGAAAGGAACTTGCAAAGACCTACGCCCCGAAGGAATTCGAGGATCGTATCTATCATAACTGGGAGGAAAAGGGCTACTTCCATGCGGAAATAGACCCCAAGAAGAAGCCCTATACTATCGTTATCCCCCCGCCCAACATCACCGGACAGCTCCACATGGGACACGCACTGGACAACACATTACAGGATATTCTTATCCGCTGGAGAAGAATGCAGGGCTATTCCGCGCTGTGGCTTCCCGGAACAGACCACGCCTCTATCGCGACAGAAGCAAAGATCGTCGGCAAGATGAAGGAAGAGGGTCTTACCAAGGAGCAGATAGGCAGAGAGGAATTCCTGAAGCGCGCATGGGACTGGAAGCGCGTTTACGGCGGCAGGATAGTTGAGCAGCTCA
The DNA here is from genome assembly GCA_017829075.1 of Oscillospiraceae bacterium. Next base: position 57,093 of record JAGAJA010000048.1, read on the forward strand.
AGAAACTGGGAAGCTCCTGCGACTGGGAGAGAGAACGCTTCACACTGGACGAGGGCTGTTCCAGAGCCGTTCAGAAGGTGTTCATGGATCTCTACAATAAGGGTCTTATCTATCACGGCGTAAGAATGATTAACTGGTGCCCTAACTGCCGCACCTCTATCTCTGATATCGAGTGCGAATACGAGGAGCAGGACGGATTTTTCTGGCACATCAACTATCCGCTCTCCGATGGCAGCGGATTTGTTCAGATAGCCACCACCCGTCCGGAAACTCTGCTGGGTGACTCCGCGCTGGCGGTAAATCCTGCGGACGAGCGTTATAAGAACATCGTAGGCAAAATGGTGAAGCTCCCCCTCACCGACCGTGAAATTCCTGTTATTGCGGACGAATATGTTGATATGGAATTCGGTACCGGCGTAGTTAAGATCACCCCGGCTCACGACCCCAACGACTTCATGGTAGGTCAGCGGCACAATCTTCCGGTCATCTCCATGATGAACGACGACGCTACGATAAGCGCAGACGTAGGCGGAAAGTACGCTGGAATGGATCGCTACGAGGCGAGAAAGGCAATGGTAGCCGACCTTGAAGCGCAGGGACTTCTTGTTAAGGTAGAGCCGCACAAGCACAATGTCGGCTGCTGCCAGCGCTGCGGAACTACCGTTGAGCCGAGAGCTTCCCTCCAGTGGTTCGTTTCGATGAAGGAGCTTGCAAAGCCCGCTATCGACGTTGTAAAGAGCGGCGAGCTTCGCTATATCCCGAAGCGTTTCGAGAACGGATATCTCTACTGGATGGAGAATATCCGCGACTGGTGCATTTCAAGACAGCTCTGGTGGGGTCACAGAATTCCGGCATACTATTGCCAGAATCCCGCCTGCAATCACACCGAGATATCCCTCGACCCGCTGACCGTCTGCCCGAAGTGCGGCGCTCCGGTAAAGCAGGACGAGGACACCCTCGATACATGGTTCAGCTCCGCGCTTTGGCCGTTCTCAACCCTCGGCTGGCCGGACAAGACCCCGGAGATGGACTACTTCTATCCTACCTCCACGCTGGTAACAGGCTATGATATTATCCCGTTCTGGGTAGCGAGAATGATATTCTCCGGTCTGGAGCACACCGGTCAGAAGCCGTTTAAGGACGTGCTTATCCACGGTCTGGTGCGGGACGAGCAGGGACGAAAGATGTCAAAGTCCCTCGGCAACGGCGTTGACCCGCTGGAGATCATCGACAAGTACGGCGCGGACGCGCTGCGTCTGACCCTTGTCACCGGAAACGCTCCCGGAAACGATATGCGCTGGACGGAAACAAAGGTAACCAATTCCAGAAACTTTGCGAACAAGCTGTGGAACGCTTCCAGATATATCCTGATGAATTTGCCGGAGGACTTCGGCGCGCCGGTGCTTCCGGAGGAGCTTCCTATTGAGGATAAGTGGGTGCTGAGCCTTTACAATGACGTTGTGAAGAACGTTACCGCTAACCTTGAAGCATACGAGCTGGGAATTGCGGTTCAGAACCTCACCGACTTCATCTGGGACGTATTCTGCGACTGGTATATTGAGCTTACAAAGCCGAGAATTGCCGAGGGCGGAGATACTGCTCTGGCGGCTCAGAATGTGCTGGTATTCATCATGCAGGGCATATTAAAGCTTCTGCACCCGTTCATGCCGTTCATCACCGAGGAGATATGGCAGTCAATGCCCGGCACCGAAACCGAGAGCATCATGATATCCAAGTGGTGCGAGTATGACGAGAAACTGCACTTCGGCGAGGCTGCGGAGGAATTCTCAAGAGTTGTGGGCGCAGTAAAGGCTATCCGCGTACAGCGCAACGAGCTGAACGTTCCTCCCTCAAAGAAGGTAACGATGACGGTTGAAACCAAGTACACCGGACTGTTCAGTGACTGCCGGAAGTTCTTTGAGAAGCTTGCCGGGGCGGGTGAATTTACCGTCACCGAAAAGGCAGAAACCGCCGAGGGCATGATGACGGTAGTAACCGACAGCGCGAGAGTATTTATTCCGATGGGCGAGCTGGTTGACAAGGACAAGGAGCTTGCACGTCTGGACAAGGAAAAGAAAGCCGCTGAAAAGGACATTGAGTTCCTGTCGAAGAAGCTGAACAACCCCGGCTTCCTTGCGAAAGCTCCGGCGCAGCAGGTGGAAAACGAGCGGGCGAAGCTTGCAAAGGCTGAGGAACGTCTGGCGAAGATCAACGCTTCTATCGAGGGTCTTAAGTAATGACTGTCCGCAATATGCGCGGGTCAGACGAAGCCGAGGTGGGCAGGCTGTATGTCAGAAGCTGGCAGGAGGGGTACAAAGGACTTCTTCCGCAGGCTTATCTTGACGGGCTTGACCCGCGGCGCTGGAACAGCAAATTCACTGATCTTCCCGGCAGCTTCGTCATAATGGACGGCGACATAATAGCCGGACATTCCTGCGCACGTCCGGCGGCTGACGAGGCAATGCCCGGCTGGGGCGAGGTCTGGACGCTGTATGTCCTGCCGGAATACTGGGGGCGCGGCTTCGGCAGGGCGCTGCTGGACAATTCCGTGAGCTGGCTGAATGTGCAGGGCTTTGACAATGTATATCTGTGGGCTTTGGAAACCAACCTCCGCGCCCGAAGATTTTATGAAAGAAACGGCTTTACTGCCTGCTCTGATACTCTTATCTGCGAGGTCGGAGGGGCGGAAGTAAAAGACATCAGATACGTTAAAAGGGGGCAGTCATGGCAAAAATGACGCTTGTGGTTCTGGCGGCGGGCATGGGAACCCGGTTCGGCGACAGAATAAAGCAGCTTGAACCGCTGGGGCCTGCCGGCGAGCTGTTGATAGACTATTCGGTTTATGACGCTATCCGGGCGGGATTTGACAGAGTGCTGTTCATTATCCGCCGGGATATTGAGGAGCTTTTCAGGTCAACTATCGGCGCACGGGTGGAGAAGAGGATCAAGACTGACTATGTGTTCCAGTCCACTGACCAGCTTCCCTGCCGCTGCGTGGATTTTCCGGACAGGACAAAGCCGTGGGGTACTGCGCAGGCGCTGTACTGCTGCCGTGACGCGCTTCATGAGCCTTTTGCGATAGTGAACGCCGATGATTTTTACGGCAGGGACGCATTTCTGCGGCTGGGAGAGTTCCTCAGAAGCTTCACTGCGGACGCCTGCTCCGTGGGATTTCTGCTGAAAAACACCCTGTCGGACTACGGCACGGTGAACCGCGGAGTGTGCAGAACAAATTCCGCGGGACTGCTCACGAGCGTTGAGGAAACCAAGAAAATAGCGCGGGGAGAGGACGGCGTTATCTCCGGAGATTTCTGCGGAGAAAAGCGGATTCTCGGAGAAAACGACACCGTTTCCATGAGTATGTGGGGATTTGGCGCGGAGTTCATGCCCCGGCTTTCCCGTCAGCTTGTCGCGTTCCTTGAAAAGCTTCCTGCAAACGAGCTGAAAGCGGAGCTTACAATCGCGGACGCCGTGGACGCCGAAATAAACGGCAGCGGATTTAAGGTACAGAATTTAGCAACGGACAGCCGATGGTTCGGCATAACCTATGAAGCGGACGCGGCTTTGGCGCGGGAAACGCTGAAAAACAGCGTCAGCGCCGGAGTTTACACCTCGCCGCTGTGGGACTGAGTATATCAAGATAGTCAGGAGCTGCCATTATGATAATTGTTCCGATAGATAATGTCACCGAAGGAATGGTGCTTGCAAAGGACGTAGCCTCTACCTCGGCAAGAGATTATAAGACCCTGCTGATGAAAGGCACGACCATTACTTCGAATATGATAACCCTGCTGAAAAGCAAGGGAATAAAGAATATCACCGTCAAGGGAGAGGATACTCATGAGGCTGAGCCGAAGTCTGTGCAGCAGCCGCTGGAGAATATCTCCCGTGCGGAGGCGGCGGAGCTGATAAAGAACCAGCATATCGGAAGGGCTCTGAGCGAGCTTAACTCTGTGTTTGAGCACAACGGGGAAATAAAAGAGCTGTCCCAGAAAGCGATTGAGCAGGTGGACAGTATTGCGGACGATATTCTTGTGGATATCGGCAACGATTCCTCCTATCTCGGAAATCAGATGATCGCGCTCCAGAACTATGACGACTATACCTACAAGCACTGTCTGCGTGTGGCGATGCTCTCCACCAGCATTGCGAACGAGCTTCACATGGCGCAGGGAGATATCAAGGAGGTCATAGTTGCGGCGCTTCTGCACGATATCGGAAAGTCCAACATAGACCATGAGATCATCGTAAAGCCCGGCAAGCTGACCGATGATGAGTTCGAGAAGATAAAGCAGCACCCCTATATCGGCTATCAGATACTGAAAAACACCGGTGGATACAGCGCTAATGTAATGTCCGGAGTTCTGTTCCATCAGGAAAAGTTTGACGGTACAGGATATCCCACCGGGCTTGCAGGAAAGAAGATCCCGCTGATCGCGAGGATTCTGACAGTAGCCGATGTGTTTGACGCGCTTACCTCCAACCGTCCCTACCGCCGTCCGTGGTCGGTGGCGGAAACGGAGGAATATATGCTGGGCGGCTGCGGCATTCACTTTGATTATGACGTTACGGCGGCATTCCTGCGTTCGTTCAATCCTTATCCTGTGGGGACTATGGTTTCCCTGTCGGACGGCAGACATGGCGTGGTGATAAGTCACAATTCCAACGTCCTGCGGCCTGTGGTGAGAATTCACGGTGTAGGCGCGGGCGAAGAAATAGACCTCAGCAATGACTTCCGCTTCCTGTCGCTGATGATTACAGGAATTTACAGCGGAAATTATGCAGTATAAGTAAAGGAGAAACTAAAATGGTAGTAATTGAACTTGCAAACGGAAAAGAGATCAAGCTGGAGCTTTATCCGGATAAGGCTCCGATCACAGTGGAGAATTTCCTGAAGCTGGTAAACGAGGGCTTCTACAACGGACTTATCTTCCACCGTGTAATCAAGGACTTCATGATACAGGGCGGCGACCCGCAGGGAACCGGAATGGGCGGCGCCAAGGACAAGATCAAGGGTGAATTCCTGATGAACGGCGTGCCCAACGATATCCGCCACGAGCGCGGAGTAATTTCAATGGCAAGGGCGCAGAACCCCAACTCCGCAAGCTCCCAGTTCTTCATCGTCCACAAGGATTCTTTCTTCCTTGACGGACAGTATGCGGCATTCGGCAAGGTTGTCGAGGGTATGGACGCGGTTGACGAGATCGCAAATGTCAAGACCGACTTCAACGACAGACCTCTCAACGATGTTGCGATGAAGCGCGTTTATATCGCAGAATGATAATATTGCACGGCTGAGCGTTTGTCTGGCAGGAAATCTTTACCTGCTAAGGGAGTTCAGCCGTATTTTTTGCACGATTTTTTGTGTATTTTTACTATATCAGGGGAATAAATAAAGCATATTTTGTCCATAATCCGGGTAATAATTCACTTTTCGCCGCTGTTGCTATTGACAAAATCGCCATTTTATAGTATCATAAAAGAATAGGAATACAGGCAGCTTTTTTGTCGTCTGTACATTATGAAGATGACTCGTACATCATGGTTTTATGGGTGCGCTTCAGGATAAAAGAGGTCTGAAAATGCAGTTTGGCAGTGTGGCATTCTTCAAAATGCTGATCAAGATCGTTCTCAGCATATTATTCTTCCTGCCGTTGGTTCTGTGCATTGTTTTCGCAGTCCTTCTGTGGAACAGTAATGCCAAGGTGACTGAGCTAAAGAAGGATAACGAGCGGCTTGAATATTATTCATTAATACTCAGCGGCGAGCGAGAGCCGACCGTCAGCGGATTTTATGATATCTATGCCCGCAGCGGGCTTTCCGACGAGGAGCTTATCGAGTATGTCCTTCATGGAAAGGACAGCGGCGCGCAGGAGGCTTCCTCCGTTCCGGATAATTCGGCTTCATCGGGAGCGTCTGATACGTCAGAGGCTTCACAGCCGGTCGGACAAACCGATGAGTCACAGCCAACCGATACTTCATCTGTGCCGGAGGAATCAGAAGCCCAGCCGCCCGATGTCCAGCCGGTCAGCCAGTATGCCGGGATCTATCCCGAGATGACGGTCACGCCGCCCGCCGAGGACGAATATGTGAGGGAACTCGGCATGGTGTACCTCACCTTTGACGACGGGCCGTCCGACAATACTTACAGCATTCTGAGCTATCTTGAGCAGTATAACATAAAGGCGACATTCTTTGTCGTTCCTACAAGGACGGAGTCCTGCTATGCGAAGCTCCGCGCTATTGCGGAAGCGGGGCATTCCATCGGAGTGCACAGCGCCTCCCACGTTTACAAAGACATCTATTCCTCCGTTGAGGCTTACCTTGAGGATTTCCACGAGGCTTGGGATATAATTTATGACGCTACTGGGATAAAAACCGAGCTCTTCCGTTTCCCCGGCGGCAGCGTGAATGACTTCAACGTTGACACCCGCGACCATATAATACAGGAAATGACCCGCAGGGGCTTCCGGTATTTCGATTGGAACGTGGACAGCAACGACGCAGGCGGGGCGAACTGGACGGATATGTACAACTCGATCCCTGCGGATATCGCGGAGAATTACCGTTCGGTGGTGCTCATGCACGATTCTGCTTCCACCCCGAATACGGTGCTTGTTCTGGGAGATGTTCTCCATGTTCTGGTGAACGAGGGTTATAAATTCGATAAAATAAACAACGACACTCTGCCTGTCCAGTTCACAGGACCGTTTGCGTGAGCCGGCGGGCATAAATACAGCGGAAGTCAGTTTAGTTGGGAAAACACGATCATAACAGATTTTGCCGCGCTGTTACAGCTTGGGTTTGATCGGAGTGTTCAAAAAGAAAGGATATTGCTATGGGTATCAAGGATAACTTTTCACAGGCGGTGAAGGAGCTGTGGAAGAAGGACGGTCAGGAAGAAACAGGGGAAAACAAGACCGACAGAGGCACACAGCCCACCGAGCTTGACAAATACCTCGCCGGACAGTCCGGAATGGCAGAACAGCCTGCTCCCGCGCAGCCGCAGGCACCCTCTCAGCAGGCTCCGGTTCAGCCTGAGCAGCCTGCTCAGACAATCCAGCCGGATACTAACGGCTATCAGTTCAGCGCAAATCAGCCGCAGCAGGACATAAATGCGGCGGGAATTCCGTTTGAAACTCCCTACTACCGTAATCAGGGAGGTCAGCAGGGTCAGCCTTCTCAGCTCTCCCAGCCTTCCCAGTCCGCTCAGTCGGGTCAGTCGGCTCAATCCGCTCAGCCGCAGGGAGCAGCTCCTGCCCCCGAGATGAACATTAACGTTCAGAGATACGCCGGAAATGGCGGCTTTGGCGGCGGTAACGGCGGAAATAACGGTTTCGGCGGCGGTTATGTTCCTCCCACAGCGGCGGGCAGATCTATGGACGCTCCCAGCGATACCGACGAGGTCACTGTAATTTCCAGAAACACGGTTATCGACGGCAACGTGCGCAGCCTTGCAAATATGCAGATCGACGGAAATGTCAAGGGCAACGTTGAAACCACCAGAGATGTGGATATGTCCGGAAAGATCGTTGGCGACATCAAGTGCAATAACGCAAATATGAATTCCGCTGCCATGCAGGGAAATATGACCCTTAAGGGTAAACTCCGCATGGACAGAGATACTATACTTATCGGCGACCTTACCTCTCAGTACGCTGACGTGAACGGACGCGTGAGAGGAAAGCTGGAGATCGGCGGAAAGGCTGAGCTTAAACGCGACGCTATCGTTTTCGGAGATATCAACGCTTCGACCATTGCGGTAACGGACGGCGCAATTATTCAGGGTTATGTCAACACCACGTTCCTTTCCAAGGAGGACAGCCGCAGCGTATTCCCGGAGGCTATCACCCTCGACAGCAAAAACGGCGCAGACAAGGCATAATCACAGCCGATACAGCATATTCAGCATATCCAGAGGAAAGGCAGCAACCTAATGAGCAGTAAAAAACAGAATTCAAACAATCTCCCCCTTATCGCAACTATCATTGTGGCGCTTGTCGCGATCGCGCTTGCCGTCACTGCAATAATCATGCTTAACAAACCGCAGGAGCAGGCACAGACCGGAAGCGATAACTCAAGCTCCGGCGCGGTGGTTGACACATCTTATCTTACTCCGGAGTACCGGGAGGAATGCGAGTACGCGGCGCACGATCTTCTTGACGACAGCCACGAGATACTCCGACTTTTCGTTACCGAGGGACTTTTCCACGAGGACGAGCCTTACGGCAACCTGCCGGAGGACGGATATTACACCGTAAACAGCACTGATTACACCTCCCTTGAGCAGATAGAGGAGCTGGTGCATTCTGTATACGCTGACGACGCTGCGGAGCAGATACTGAAGAACTCCGACGGCAAGGGGCTTGTGGTATACGCTAACCGCGAGCAGCTTGTACGGGTTGAGACTCCGGAGCCGGCAGAGGGAACCGAGGAGCAGTCAGAGGAGCAGACAAGCGAGGACACCGGTACGAAGTACGAAAAGGTGTATAAGCTCGGAATAAGCTCTGATTTCACGCCGGACAAATCAAAGAGCTGGTCAAGCTGCGCTATCACGATCGACTACCTTGAAGAGGGAAGATGCGGTCTGACGGTATATCTTGACGGCGTTGACTCCAGCAATGGAATAACCGACGAAAACCGCGGCTCCGTGCTGGAGATGACCATGATAAAGCTGGACGAGGGCTGGCGGCTTGCCGAGTTCGTGACAAGAACCTCCGCTGCGCAATGAGCGGAAAGAAAAGCCCGTTCGCCGCATATGCAGTAGCAAGTCAGCTTGCGTTCGTGATATTGGCGCCGCTGCTGCTGTTTATTGTGGGAGGGCACTATGTCTGCGAGTATTACGACCTGCCCGACTGGGTAATGGTCGTCTGCATACTGCTGGGTATACTGTTCATGGTGAGCGGGGCAATCTCCCACATCATGAAGCTTATACGGATCTACGGCAGGGACGATAAAACCAAGTACCGCCGCTACAACAGCGACCCGCGGGACAATGATTATGATGATGATTACAACAGGCGCAAGTGAGGTAAGCTTATGGCATCACGAAAAAGCAATATAACCGCCGAGGAAATGCGCAGTATGCTTCCGTGGTTTCTGGCGGTGAACGCAGTATACTTTGCGCTGCTGCTTGTGCTTTTTTTCGCGTCCGGACTGGACTATACGCTGCTTCTGGGCGGCGTTTGGGGCAATCTTATCAGTGTAGGGAACTTCTGGCTGCTCGGAAGATCGGCTGAAAAAGCCGTTCAGCGCAGAAACGCCAAATCCGCCCGGACTTATATGAACACCGTGTATTGCATGAGATATCTGGGGATATTCCTTTCCATGACGATCGCGGCTGTGGCACCGTTTTTAAATCTTGTTTCAGCGGCTGTTCCGCTGTTTTTCCCGAAAATCATTATCACACTGAAAAACCTCTGGGAAACACGAGCTTCGCGTAACAAGGATTATTAAGGCAGTGACGCTTCGGCGGATTGCTTTATATCCCCGCAGTGCGGGAAAAATATTGGTAAAGGAGGACTGATACAAAATGCCAGCAGCTTTGCTTATGGCATCAGAAGCCGGCTATACGGTCAATGGACCGCTTGTCGTCGCCAGCTTCGATTTGTTCGGAATAACATGGAATCTCACTGAATCAGTTATTGTACAGTGGATCGTCATGCTAATCCTGCTTGTGGTCATGATTATTCTTACCCACAAAATGGAGGTAATTCCGAAAACAAAGCGTCAGGCGATGGCAGAGTGGATCGTGATATTGGTTCAGGGCATGGTTGACACGACAATGGGAGAGAAGTACAAGAAGTACACCACCTATATCGGTGCGCTGCTTTGTTTTATCCTGATCAACAACCTAATGAGCCTGCTCGGACTCCGAAATCCGACCGCGGACATCTCGGTAACAGGAGCAATGGCGATAATCACCTTTGTTATGACCCAGTACAACCGCGCAAAGACCGGCAAGGTAAAGGGCTATTTCCATGCGTTCATTGAGCCTATGCCGTTCATGCTGCCGTTCAACATCATCGGTGAGATAGCGAACCCGGTATCGCAGGCGCTCCGTCTTTTCGGAAACATGGTCGCAGGTATGGTTATCGGCGGTCTGATCTATTTCGCGCTGGGTAATTTCGCGATCCTGATCCCGGCAGTCGCTTCGCTGTACTTTGACATTTTCTCGGCTGTCATTCAGGCGTATATCTTTACGACGCTGACTATGGCATATATCTCCGGCGCGGAGTGTGAATAACGCGCCAGACAGACGGGGAACAGAATCCCCGGATTTTCCGCAACTATAATCCCTGTTCGGGAATAGTATTCAATAAACAATGGAGGATATCACAATGGATGAAATGAAGATTTTAGCTAATGCCATCGTACTTGGTGCGTCCGCACTCGGCGCAGGCACGGCAATGATTGCAGGTCTTGGCCCTGGTATCGGTGAAGGTATCTGCGCCAGCAAGGCAGTCGAGGCGATCGGCAGACAGCCTGAAGCCTCCGGTGCAGTTACAAGAACCATGATCATCGGTGACGCTCTTGCAGAAACCACAGGTCTTTACTCTCTGGTTATCGCTCTGCTTCTTCTTTATGCTAACCCGCTCTTCGGTTCTCTTACTTCCGCCCTTGAGAAGTTCGGCGGCTAAGACGACGCTTACTGCATAAAGGGAGGAGTTGAACAAGAATGCTGACACTTATAAGTGAAAGCGCAGCACAGACTAATCTGGCGCTGGTTACGATTGATCCCGGAACGATTGTGTTCACTCTGATAAACACCGTCATTATTGTAATTCTTTTCAGGATCTTCCTGTTCAAGCCGGTATGCAACATTCTTGAAAAGCGCAAGGAAATGGCAGCGGCGGAGATCGCCGAGGCTCAGCGCGCAAAGGAATCCGCTGCAAAGACCGAGCAGGAATACCTCGAAAGACTCGCGACAGCTAAGGAGGAAGCCGCTGAGATCATGAAGCAGGCGACCATCAGAGCGCAGAAGCGCGAGGAGGAGATCGTGAACGAGGCTAATCAGAAAGCTGCGGAGATAAAAGCCAAAGCTGAAGAAAGCATCGAACGTGACAAGCAGCGCGCATTGAACGAGATAAAGGACGAAATATCCGATATCGTTATCATGGCAGCGTCAAAGGTCGTTGAAAAGGAAATTTCCGCAAAGGACAACGAGGCAATTATTTCTGGCTTCCTCGACAGTGTAGGAACGGCAGAGTGATCGCGTCAGAGAAAGGAATTTTTTATGAACGACAAGGCTGAAAAGGTATACGCCGAGGCGTTTTTCGAGCTGTGTCTGGAGGAAGCTCCCGACAGGCTTGGGGACATTCTCGGAGAGCTTGGCGCGCTTGACGGTATTTTCACTGAGAACGGAGATTTTGTCAAGCTGCTGGGAACGCCGACTGTGCCGGTCGATGAAAAGCTGGGCATGATGAAAGAGATCATCGCCGACGGCAATATTTCAGAACTGACCGGAAATCTTCTGTGCGTCCTGACGGAGCGCGGAAGAATGGGCTGTTTCTGCGGCATTGTGAAGCAGTTCCGCGATCTATACAACGAGCATTTCAAAATAGCTGAGATCACCGTCACCTCAAGCTCACCGCTGTCGGAGCAGATGCGTGACAAAATTACGGCGAAGATGTCCGAGGTCACCGGAAAAACCGTTTCCATCAAGGAAAAGGTTGACCCGGAAATCATCGGCGGAATTGTCATCGACTACGGCAGCACACGCTACGACGGCAGCATACGCGCAAGGCTGAGCGGACTTAAGAAAGAGCTTGGCGGCGTGATCGTGTAACAGCCAGACAGCAAAACTATTAACAGAAAGGGATGTATTTAATGGATTTACGCCCCGATGAAATAACGGGTCTTATCAAGTCCCGGATAAAGAATTACAACTCCAAGATCCAGCTCGGCGACGTGGGTACTGTTGTTACAGTAGGCGACGGTATCGTGCGCATTCACGGTCTTGAAAAGTGCATGCTCAACGAGCTTCTCGAATTCGAGAACGGCGTTCAGTGCATGGCGATGAACCTTGAGCAGGATTTTGTAGGCGCGGTAATGCTCGGCTCTGACGAGGACATCAAGGAAGGCTCTTCCGTCAAGAGAACTGGCAGCATCGTGTCCGTTCCTGTCGGCGAGGAGCTGCTGGGACGTGTTGTAAACTCTCTGGGACAGCCGATCGACGGCAAGGGCGCTATTCTCGCAAAGGAAACCCGCCCGATCGAAAAGATCGCCTCCGGTATCATCACCAGAAAGCCGGTTTCCGTGCCTCTTCAGACCGGAATAAAGGCTATCGACAGCATGATCCCGATAGGCAGAGGTCAGCGTGAGCTTATCATCGGCGACCGCCAGACCGGTAAAACAGCAATTGCAATCGACACCATACTCAACCAGAAGGGCAAGGACGTTATCTGTATCTATGTTGCGATAGGTCAGAAGAACTCCACCGTTGCCGGAGTTGTTGAGCAGCTTCGCGCAGGCGGCGCGCTGGATTACTCCATCGTGGTTTCCGCTACCGCTTCGGAGCTTGCTCCGCTTCAGTATATCGCGCCTTATTCCGGCTGTACAATGGGCGAATACTTCATGGAAAAGGGCAAGGACGTTCTCGTGGTTTACGACGACCTGTCAAAGCACGCAGTAGCTTATAGAACGCTTTCTCTGCTGCTTAAAAGACCGCCAGGACGTGAGGCTTACCCCGGCGACGTATTCTATCTTCATTCAAGACTGCTGGAGCGCGCGGCGCGTCTTAACGAGGACTACGGCGGAGGCTCTCTTACCGCTCTGCCGATCATCGAAACACAGGCAGGCGACGTATCCGCTTATATTCCGACCAACGTAATTTCTATCACCGACGGTCAGATCTATCTTGAGTCCGAGCTGTTCAACGCCGGCGTTCGTCCGGCTGTAAACCCCGGTATCTCGGTATCCCGTGTAGGCGGTAACGCTCAGATCAAGGCGATGAAGAAGGTAGCCGGTACGCTGAAGCTGGATTACTCTCAGTACAGAGAGCTTCAGAGCTTCGCACAGTTCGGCTCCGACCTTGATAAGGATACAAAGGATCGTCTGGCAAAGGGCGAGCGCATTGTGGAAGTTCTCAAGCAGGATCAGAATTCGCCGCTGGAAGTCGAGGAGCAGGTAGTTATCATCTACGCGGTAATCAACAACTTCCTTGCCGAGATCCCGGTTGAGAAAGTAAAGGATTATCAGGCTGCGCTTCTGGATCACATCAAGGAAACCTATCCGGATATCCTCAGCAGCATAAAGAACGAAAAGGTGATAAAGCCGGAGATCGAGGAGCAGCTTAAGACTGTTCTGGCTGATTTCGCAAAGAGCTTTGTCGGCTGATAGGCTGCGTGAGTTATGAGAGTTATGAAAGGAGCAGATTTATGAAGCAGGCTGCTTTTGTACTTGGAATCATTTCCACAACACTGTCCGTTATTTCGCTTCTCGGCGTGGCATGGCTGTACATCGAGAAGAAGGTAAAGTATATCACTACGGACGACAACGTTCAGTGAACAAATCTAACACGCTGCGGCGGATAACCTCTGCCGCCGGCGGAAACTATTTCCGGGGGTGATATTATAGCAGCAGGAAACATGAAGGACATCAAGCGGCGCATCAAGTCCGTAGGCTCTACCCGTCAGATAACAAAGGCGATGGAGCTGGTGTCCTCAAGTAAGCTCCGCAAGGCAAAACAGCGGGCGGAGCTGGCTCGTCCCTACTTCAACGAGCTGTATAAGTCCATGTGCGAAATTGCCTCGGCGAACACCGATTTCTCCACCGTTTTCACGGAGAAGCGCGAAATAAAGCACCGTTTGTTTATCGTCATCGCAGGCGACAGAGGTCTCGCCGGCGGATATAACTCAAATGTGCTGAAGCTTGCGGCTGCCGCCCATGCAGATGACGCGGAGAAGCCGAAGATCATCGCGGTCGGAAAGAAAGCGATTGAATATTTCTCCAAGCGCGGCTATGACATTGTTGGAAGCTATTTTAACATAGCTGAAAGCATCAAGCCGGCTCAGGCGCAGGATATTGCGGACACCGCAGTTGAGATGTTCCGGCGGGGAGAGGTGGACGATGTGCAGATATTCTACACACTGTTCGTATCCCAGCTTACTCAGGAGCCGCAGCAGATGGCTGTGCTCCCGATGAAGACCCAGAAGCTGGACAATTACGGCGTTATGGATTACGACCCCTCTCCGGAGGCGGTGTTCAACCGTATCGTGCCGAAGTTCACGGCAAGCCTTGTGCAGTGCGCCGTGGTAGAGTCATACGCTTCCGAGCAGGGCGCGCGGAGGACTGCTATGGAGTCCGCCACCGACAACGCCGACGCAATGACCGAGAACCTGTCGCTGCTTTACAACAGAGCGCGTCAGGCAAGCATCACGCAGGAGATCACCGAGATCGTGTCCGGCGCGAACGCACTGGATTAATATGGGTAGGGCGGTGCGAAGCCGTTTGCGGATTTCGCACGTCATTGCCAGAGCAATTTCCAACCACATCAAATGGAAAGGAAAAATCAGAATATGACAAATCAGAACGTAGGCAGAATTGTCACGGTTATCGGCGCGGTTCTGGATATCAGATTCAGCCCCGAACACCTGCCAAATCTGCTTAATGCCATCGAGATCGACAACAACGGGCAGAAGCTGGTTGTCGAAGTGGCTCAGCATATCGGCGACGACATTGTGCGCTGTATCGCAATGGGCTCTACCGATGGCCTTGTAAGAGGCATGGAAGCGGTTGATACCGGTGCGTCTATCAAGGTTCCTGTCGGAAAGGAAACACTTGGACGTATCTTCAACCTGCTTGGTGAAGCGGTTGATAACAAGCCGCAGCCCGAAACCGCGGAGAAGTGGGAGATCCACCGTCCCGCTCCTACCTTTGAGGAGCAGGAAGCCTCCAATCAGGTACTCGAAACCGGCATCAAGGTCGTAGACCTTATCGCGCCCTACCTCAAGGGCGGTAAGATCGGTCTGTTCGGCGGTGCGGGCGTAGGTAAGACCGTCCTTATCATGGAGCTTATCAACAACATCGCAAAGCAGCACGGCGGTATCTCGGTATTCACCGGCGTTGGCGAGCGTACCCGTGAGGGCAACGACCTCTACAACGAGATGACCGAATCCGGGGTAATCAACAAGACCGCGCTGGTATACGGTCAGATGAACGAGCCGCCGGGAGCAAGAATGAGAGTTGCTCTTTCCGGACTTACTATGGCGGAGTACTTCCGTGACAGAGAAGGTCAGGACGTGCTTCTGTTCATCGACAACATCTTCCGTTTCACACAGGCAGGCTCTGAGGTTTCTGCGCTGCTGGGACGTATGCCCTCCGCAGTAGGATACCAGCCGACTCTTGCGACTGAAATGGGCGCACTTCAGGAGCGTATCACCTCCACGAAGAAAGGCTCTATCACCTCCGTTCAGGCGGTTTACGTTCCGGCGGACGACCTGACCGACCCGGCTCCGGCTACTACCTTCGCACATCTGGACGCCACCACGGTTCTTTCGAGAAACATTTCTTCAATGGGTATCTTCCCGGCGGTTGACCCGCTGGAGTCCACCTCTAAGATCCTTACTCCGGATATCGTGGGCAAGGAGCACTATGAGGTTGCAAGAGCGGTTCAGTCCATTCTTCAGCGTTATAACGAGCTTCAGGATATTATCGCAATTCTGGGTATGGACGAACTTTCCGATGAGGATAAGCTGACCGTTGCAAGAGCCAGAAAGATCCAGCGATTCCTGTCCCAGCCGTTCTCCGTTGCCGAGGCATTCACCGGCATGGAGGGCAAGTATGTTCCGCTCAAGGAAACTATCCGCGGCTTCAAGGAGATCATCGAGGGCAAGCATGACGACCTGCCTGAGTCCGCATTCCTGTTCGCGGGAACTATTGACGATGTTATCGAAAAGGCTAAAAAGGGCTGATAATATAAGAACTATGCGCTTATGTTATTAGCAGATGAGAGGAATTAACACTGATGACGCCGTTTAAGTTACAAATCATCACGCCCGAAAAGACCTTCTTTGACGGTGAAACGGAGCAGATAATCGTCCGCACCACCGTTGGCGACGCGGGTATCCTAAACGGACATGAGCCGTACTGCGCTGCACTGGGAATAGGTCAGATGCGCATTATGATAGACGGACAGTTCCGGCGCGCTGCGACCTCCGGCGGTATCATCAAGGTATCGAAGGAGAAAACTGTTGTCCTTGTTCAGTCCTGCGAATGGGCTGAGGATATAGACATCAACCGCGCTGAGCACGCGAAGCAGGTCGCTGAGGATCGCATGAAAGCGGCAGAAAGCGACAACGAGCTGCGCCTTGCAGAAGCGAAGCTCAAACGCGCTCTCAACCGTATTGATACGGCGGGTATGATAAAATAAGCTGTATAAAAGCCGCTCTTTCACGGGGCGGCTTTGCGCTTTTCTGAGGAGATACAGATATATTAAGCGGGAGGAGAGCGGCAATGTATTATATTCAGTCCCGGTGGAAGCTGGAGGGCAGAAAGCTTTGCTATTACGGGCTTCGCAGCGGGGAAAATATGTTCAGAAACAGCGTCCCGGTATCTAAGCGGCAGGCGGGAATTCTCTCGGCGCTTCCAAAGGAGCTGACAGAGGACGAAAGAATATGTATCGCCAGCCTTATTGGAGTGCAGGTGGTCTGTGAAAGCGAGCTGAAAAGAATACCGAAGTCGCTTTCAGAAGCCACATTCTGTAAAGGGTGCTGTGCGAATGATTACATAATTCCGGGTCTGGAGTTCGACAGTGACGGGTATTGCCCGTTCTGTCAGACCGCGGAGGAAACCAAAAACCTCAGAAGCGTTCTGCCTGTCATTGAGGATATACCGCACTCAAAAAAATCCCGGTTTGACGCGGCGCTGTTTTACACCGGCGGCAAGGATTCCACCTTTCTGCTTTACTACCTGTCCAAAGTCAAGGGGCTGCGCGTGCTTGCGCTGACTTGGGAAATCCCCTTTATGTCGGAGTCGGCGAGGGCAAGTATCGAGAATGCGAAGAAGAAATTCGACAATGTTGAGTTCATTTCGCATACTGTAAATAAAAACGATCTGACGAGATTTTACACAGAATTGTATTCGCTGAGCGAAAACACCTGCGCCTGTCCTTCCCTTGCGTATCTGCTGTTTTATCCCACACTTGTGGAAAACCGGGTGCCGTATTTCCTAGCCGGAAATGAGCCGGCGCAAATGCTGGGACTTTACTATAACCATATCGCGCCGAAGATAGCATATTCCTTTGCGGAAAACAAGTTCCTTACTTTTCTGTTCAACGCTGGGAGAATATTGACTCTGCACCCGCCGCTGAAGCAGGGGCAGTTTCAGACGCTCATAACCATGAAGCAGCTTGCGTATGGGGATAATCCGTTTAAGAAACTCAGCGGTTATTCCAATGAGCTGGTGTCCAATGTAGTCCGGGCGATAAAGTCAGTCCCGGAGCTGCTGCCTCCTGTAAAAAGGAGTATACGGCGGTCGTCGTGGTCGGGCAATATTCCGGCATTTGTGCATCTGGATTTCGACCGGATACTCGGCGAAAGCTACGACTGGAATAAGACGCGGGATATACTGATAAAGGAATGCGGCTGGATACCGCCGGACGATGACAAAAAAGCGCTGCATACCAGCTGCAAGCTTGAGAGGTGCAAGGATTGCTCACAGTTCATGCGGTTCTATCAGTGCAGGAGCAGATTAATTCCGTTCAGCGCTATTGAGATCTCCCTTGCGAGCCGAAGCTGCGGCAGATCCAGAGAAGAGATCATGTACGAAATGGAGAATTTGCTGGGCTTTTCTCTTGAGGAACTTCCGGAGTATTCGCTTATGCGGGAATACATAGCTGAAACAGGAGAAAAACCATGACCTGCGTGTACTGCTTTTCGGGGAGCGGCAGGAGCCGCGCTGCTGCGGAATATTTCGCCGGGGAATTGAATGTCGGGGTTTCCGATATCGGGAAGCTAACACCGGGGCAGAAAGTGTGTGAAACGGCGGTGGTGGTATTCCCGGTTTATTGCCAGAACATTCCGGATCCGGTAAGGCGGTTCCTGAAAGAGCTTAGGGCGAAGTATGTCGTGCTTGTTGCGACCTACGGTAGAATATCCTATGGAAATGTGCTGTGGGAGGGAAAAAAACTGGTATGCGGAGAGGTAATCGCCGGGGCGTATATTCCGATGGGGCATTCAATGCTCCGGGAAGAGCGAGAGCCTGAAACCGCGCCGTTTTCAGTCATTCTTGACAGGATAAGAAGCCCCCGTGCCGCTGTTATTCCCCGCGGGCGTAAGAATATTTTTGCGGATTTTTTTCCGGCATTGAGGAGCAGGCTGGGGGTAAAGATGACGCGGAGTTCCCGGTGCAGCGAATGCGGAATTTGTGAGCGGGAGTGTCCTATGGGAGCGATGAAAATATCCGTAAGAAAGACCGGGCGTAACAAGAGTGCGAGAATAAAAACGGGCGGGAATTGTATTCGCTGTCTGCGCTGCGTGTATAATTGCCCGATGTCAGCGATTGATTTCAAACTCAGTCCGGTGCTTGCAGGATATCTGTCCGGAGAGCGGGAGGATAGGCTGAAAATCTACTTGTAAATTGGGATTTGTCGGGCAGATTTCGGTTTGCAGCTCCGCGCGAAGCGCAATTGTTTTTCGCTTCCTTTTGGCACAAAAGGAAGTAGGGTGTGGGGCAAAGCCCCACCACTCGCGCGATAGCGCGCTACTCGGCGCGGAGCGCCGCTATACGCGTAAAAGGCGCTAAAGGGGAGCGGGGGAAAACAAGAGTTTTCCCCCGGTCAATGACTGCGGAGCAGGCATTGACAAACTCAAATGTAATTCACATGATAGATTTATCATATAGACAGTTGCTGTTTGGATCCATTAAGAATAATTTGTTTTCGCACGGGACTGAGGAGAAACCCTTCGGGGAAAGGGGGGAAGTTAGAAAATCCGACAAAAACCGGACGTTCCCCCCTTTC
>JAGAJA010000049.1 GCA_017829075.1 Oscillospiraceae bacterium
ACCTCTGTGTTCCCGAACGGTTTTTCCCTGCACTCACCTGATTTTCGTTTCTTCCACAGATAGGACATTTCCTACCTGCTACTTCTTTTGCTTTCTTCATACTTCTTATTATACCATATTGTGCGCGTTTTGTCCACACCTTATATAACCTTCAACCTGCCGGACGTATGTATACGTCCTTGATGATTATAGTAATTCACAACACCCTCATAATAACTATGAAAAAGGGGAGAAAAAATGCTTGAACACACCAAAGATATCCTTACCCTAAAAGAATTGCAGGAGCTGCTCCACATCGGCAAGAACACCGCGCTTCGCCTGATACAAAACGGCGACATAGAGGGCTTTCGGATAGGTCGGCTATGGAGAGTTACCCGTGAAAGCGTTGCACGATATATCAGGAGAAATCTTTCTTAAATCAACACCGCCCGGCAGTCATAACGACTTGCCGGGCGAATTTTATTTCGTGCTGTATCTCTGCGACCTGCTGCCGGGAGCGTCGGGATTGGACATCACAAGAAGTCCCTGCTCGACCAGAGGATCAATATATTTCCTTATTCCGTATGTCACAGAGCTTATGCCGAGGAAATCTGCAAGCTCCTTTTTGCTCCGTGGAGTTTTGCAGAACTCCAGAATAGCCGTCTGCCGGTCAGCCTCCTCCGTGGGAGCAACTATCGCATTCCGCAGACACACCCGGAACTCCCCGTGAATAGCAGTAAACTCCGGGGCGGGGTGCTTTGCCTCTTTCATTTCACGGCGTATGGTAGGTATGCCGGAATACCTGTTCTCTGTGACTCCGATAACCTCCAGCGCTGTTGCCAGAACCGGATTTCGGGTGTCCGGCTGAGCGTTGCCAAGCATATCAACGGTTAGCCTGCCGTAAATGCCGCCGGGGTTCTTTACCTCCAGCCGGTCAGAAAAAACGGTAAGCTGTATCGGCATTCCCTCGGTATGGATACTGTAATCACGGTGAACAAGCGCATTCAGTATAACCTCTCTTACCGCATTCATAGGGTAATCGGGAATGTCTGTGCGGTTTCCGTCCTTGTCGATAATAGTGCGTATACGGGTATTGGTTCTGACAAAGCTCATCGCACCCTCCAGCATCTCTGGGATAGTGCCTTCGATACGCTTGTTGTCGCTGAACCTTGCTCCGTCCGGCTGCGGCTCGCCGAGTTCCGTCCCCTGAACCGCCACAGCGATTATCCCCAGCTGCGGCAGAAAAGCCTGCGGATACAGACCCCATATCATTTCAGCGGCAAGAGTAGGCTTACCGCCCCTTAAAACACTCATCAACTCCATTATCTGACTATCATCTAATGCGGCAAGGTTAGGCTTGTTGTCTTTCAGCCGGAACAGATAGCTTTCCAGCTTTGCAGTGTTCAAAGAGGTCATTTCCGCACGCTCTATCACACGGATATCGTCCTGATATTTCTTACGGTAGGCTTCATAGCTGTACACCTCATATTCCGTCATAGGAACATCAGCGTCACCCACACGGACATAAGACCCCTTTATCCTGCCCTTTGCCTGATAGAAACAGGGACGCTCCGTTATATCCACCGGCGGTATCTCGGCGGAAACAACGTTTTTACCGTCAATTTCAGCAACGGTAAATACAGCACGCACCTGCGGCTCCATCTGGCTGCACTGCTCCATGACCTTTTTCTGGAGGGTATGCACATCATCAACTCCGGTAATACCAAACCCATCGTTTTCATACAGACCGAACACGATGACGCCGCCGTCATTCTGGTTTGAGAATGCAGACAGCGTATCGTACAGCTTTTCCGGTGCACCTGTCTGAGCGCGTTTTACCTCGACCGTCTGAAATTCAGCCTGTGATGACTGAATTTTTGAAATCAGTCTTTTTAATTCTGCATCTGTCATTTCAATTTTCGCCCCCTTCATTTAAGATTATAGGCTGTTTTTTTAAATTTGTCAAGGTAAAATTTAAATTTATTAAAAAATTTAAATGAAATTTAAAATTTTATGTCGTTTTTTAAAATGCTATTTAAAAAATCAGAGCAGCCTACCGACTGCTCCTAATCTGTTTTGTGTGTTGTATCCTCCGGCAAAAGCGGCAGTACGTCCAGCGTAAAGCTGCATTTGTCCGGATCTTTGCGGGTGTTTCGCTCCGTCTTTATGTAGGTCGCCTTGCTGACGATGGTTTTCAGCAGGCGTTTTTTCTCCGCCGGGGTGGAGTCTGCGTATATATCCATAACACGCTCCACCCGGGGGATTATCTCAGCATAGATGCGGCGGTTTCCCTCTGACTTGCTGATATTCTGTTCGGATCGTTTCAGCCGCTCGGAAAGCTGCGCTCGCCGCTTATTCAGCGCGTCCATGCGCTCACGGAATTCCTCCGGCGAATACACGCCCTGTTCTAGGAACGAATATATCCTGTCCCGCTGAATATCCAACTTGGCAATTTCGGAACGCAGCTTTTCCGCACCGTTTTTCTCGGTTTCTGTTATATCCAAAGCCGGCTTTCGGCTGACGTTCACCCGGCAGTCGTTCAGCCACCGTGACAATCCCTCTATAAGTGCATTCTCGACCAACGCCAGCTTTGCCGATACATTTCGGCAGTTTCTGTTCGGACATCGCAGAATATCGCTGCGGTTTTTAGTCCCTGTACCCTGCCTGGTCATCATTCTGCCGCACAAGCCGCAGTATATCAGCCCGGACAGGGGATTCTGAAGCTCCGTGCTTTCCTTTTTCCGAGTCGCTCTCCTGCCGGAGATAAACTGCTGCGCCTTGGCAAACTCCTCTTCGCTTACCAGTGGCGTATGTAATCCCTCTGCCATGATGCAGTTTGGATTGTCGCGCCTGTGAACATGAACGATACCGTTTTCAAGGCTCTTTTCTTCTCGGCGGTACTGCCACCGTATCTTCCCGCAATAAACCGGATTGGTGAGAATATCTGAAATCGTGGCGCTGCTCCATGCCCCGCCTCTTCTAGGTACTATTCCCATATCGTCCAGCTTTCTTGCAATGGCATTGCAGCCCAAACCGCCTATACACAGCGAATACATCAGCTTCACCGCGTCACTTTCGGAGTTTGGCTTTAAGGTATAACCTCTGCCCTTTTCCACCTTTACCTTATCATATCCGTATGGCGGAGTACTGCCGATAAAATGTCCCTCCTTCACCGATGAAATTCGCCCGCGCATAATCCTGCGGGAAATCATCTTGTACTCCCGCCGTGCCATGAACAGCTCAAAATCAACGTATTCTTCATCGCTGTCCCGGGTGGTGTCGTACACTTTCAATGGAGTGATTATCAGCGTTTCTGCTATTTTGAAGGTTTTGGTTATTCTCGCCTGATCTGCGCTGTCGCCTCTCGCAAGACGGTCGATATCCATGCAGAGCACGCCAGCCCAGCGTTTATTCTCAACATCGGCGAGCAGCCTTCTCATTTCCGGACGTGCTTCAATGCTTTCGCCGGAAACGATCTCCTGATAGATTTCACCTATCTCCAGTCCGTTCCTTTGCGCATACTCCAGAAGAGTTGCTCTGTGCCGGGCTAATGTTTCGCCCTGCCCAAGAGCTTCTGCGTCCAGGTCGGCTCTGGATTTTCGCAGATATATTGCGTACTGCATTGGTCTTTCACGTCCTTTCTGAAAAGATATTGCAAAAGCCTCGGAAATGTGGTACAATTAATTCAGCGCTTTTACTATGCTCAGGCCGATTCTGAACTATCCGACTGCTTCATTTTACGAAGCCGCTGCAGGTCTGACTCCTGCGCTATCTGCTCGGCGGTTCTTATCATGTTCTCCCGGCGATAGTCAAGCTCCGCTTTGGCAGAGTTTATGTAACCGTCATCGTGGAAGTTCACCGTTGCGCCGCAGTTCGCAGAATATGTCTTGATAACGCTCATATTCATCACCTCTTTCTTATGTATATGGTGCAGTGGTTGTACGTTTTCACTCCTCTGCGACACATGGGAATAATATACTTTTATTCTCCGGAAGTTTGCAGAGAACGGTTCGGCTCTCTCAGCATAAGCGCACGATATAGAACTCCATCGCTGGTTGTGTACCGCTGGACTATCAGATAACTGCCGTCCACACCGCATTGGGTGTAATATGAGGTTTCTGCGTCAAAAAGCCGTCTGGCTGTTTCAGAATCCATTCTGGTGCAAAAGCAAACGTAGCCTATCAGATCAACCTCCGGAATATCCAGTTCCTCGCCTAATGGAGTCTGGCTCTGCACCAGGGAGATATACTCGCTTTCACGAAAGATAAACTGAGCCGCAGTGAATTCATCACAGTCGGCGCAGGTTGCCATATACCTGCACAGGAGTGCTGTATCAATAATTATGGCATTCATTCGATTATGCTTGTCTTGTACCATAATATTTCCTCCGGTATTACAAACTTATATTTGACCTTACCCAAAGCAGCATACATCGCGGTCCTCCTTTTACCGCAGTAATGTAGATGTACTGATTATTTCAGCTCCTTTTAGGTCAATCCTATTATACATCATGAATAAAGGAAAATCGATACGTTATTTCACTATATCTAAAGCGCCGATTTTCCTTTGTTTTCTCTGCTACCGTGTTCATTATAGCATTTTGTTGATTTGTAATGGATATTTTACTTTTTAATAATTTGCGAATTTTCCAAGAGGTAATTATGAACGACGATTTCTTTCATTTCTTTGATCTGATAAAAGATGACAATGAATATATCGAAGCACTCAACACTGTGAAATACAGATATGGACTATACCCACAGCAATACCAGAATCTGTACTCGCAATTTCTTGAGAACTCAAACGATTCTTCCGAATCTCTAAATATAGATATGATCGTAAACACAAACGAGTTAACTCAACAGCAAAAGGCTGTTGTTACTTCGCTTGTGGAAATTATTATAGATTCACGTCTGACAATACTGGATAAAACGTCCACTGATATAGAAGACTTTTATGAAATCAAAGAAGATCTGCTATTTCTGCTTATCAAGCTGATGTTTCAGGTGATTTCCGCTGAAATTCCCCAATATACAGTTCGTTCAGCTAAAGTACAGAATAAAGTATCAATCCCCATAGACAGCAAAACCAACACTCAGATATTCAAGAAAAGCTTTCTGCACCATATCTTTTCAAGCACTGAAAAAACAGCAAAGAATGCATCTCTCCCCATTCTGACATTGCTTGCGCCGGTTCACTTTTCGTCATTAAAGCATATAAATATCAGCCCATATAAAAACCTATACGATTGTTATGATATACGAAATGATGCAAGGTTCATGGCACTAAGCAGTAATTCATTAGATGAAATAGCTCCCTTGATGAAACTGCTCCAAGATAGCTACAGCAATCGCGAATCCTCAGCTCAGAATACGGTTGATGTCAGTACTAAGCCTTACTCTATTGCAAATTTCAATACGTTTTATCTGTATTTCAGTGATGTTTTTTCGGCAGTATGCAATATCTGGGAAACACTTGAAGACCAAAACTCATGCACATTATTAGAAGGCAACAACATCAACGCAATGCGAGTAATAAACAATTATATTGCAGAGAGGATCTACCATTTTAATTTTTACCAAAAACTGTGCCGGTTCCTTGACGATAATATATCCGAATATGAGCTGAAGTACAATCAACTGCTTTCAATTTCTATGCTTGAAAATGTATTTTATGTTGACCGTATTTTTCATTGTGTCCGACAAAAGGAAAATATCACTGCACTGTATCACACCGCAGCGCATAACGAAGAGATCTCACCACAAGCAACCACATACGATTCAAGCCTTATGGCTTGCCGAGAAAGCGTTGATCTTCTCAGCATGATATACTATCCCATAATCTTCACCTTAGCATACAGCATAGTCAAGGATAGGATATCCTTTGACGAACTTGCTGACCTTTTCAATATGCTGTCTATTGATCCAACTTATAAGAAGATGCTTGATTCCATTGACATAGCAAACAGCAAGACGCAGATATTGATCAACCCATCAAATATAAACAAAGCTCAAATTAGCAAGATAATGTCCGAAAGCTTCTATATAGTCAACAGAAGATATTACCGGAATGAAAGTCCGTTCACCGATTATTACCTTAAGACTTTTTGCGGGTGCAATAGTCCGTTGAGATATCCCTCTCACTTGATACCGGCTATTCTTCCCAGTCCCCCTAGAATGAATTCAGACGAATACGAAAACCTGCTAGCTGCCGAAGAAAAGGATCGGGAGTATGCAAAGCCCCAACAATCGCAACAAACGTAACCAATAGCCACTTGTATGAATTGCGTGTTTGTTTCGGTAGTTTACAATCTATCACAAATACTAATCGCCCCAATTTTGAATGGGGCGATTTTTTTGCCATTTCCGGTGCGCATTTATTCGAATGTAATATTTACATATTTTTCTATTAGATTATAGCCGCGATCGTTTACAGCTTGCCGTCCGGAACACACTATGTATCCCCATAATTTATTATTCCTGCCTATACACCGTTAGTAAAGGAGGTGCCTAACAGGCAGCGCCGCCTAGCGGCGCATTCTAACTGGGTTTGTAACAGCCCGGTGCATCAAAAAATGTACAAAAGTACTACTATATATAGGGAGAAATAATTATGAGCATACATACATTTGAGCTAGTTCGAAGTTTTGAACTTAGCAGCAAAGGTTATAGGCAATTCAAGGAACTGAAAGAGTTCATCATCGCTGATTCAGAGAAACACGGCTATTTTTTCCCTTTCAGAGATAAGCACATCAAAGGAATACCCAAGTTCAAAGGGCAAGGGATAAGGGTGATACTTTACGAATATGAATTCTACATCGCAATAAAGTTTATAGTAACTCTTCAGTCAGTGCGTGTCGCAAATGACCTGGTGAATCTGATAATTGAAAAAGACATAGAGGAAGTGCTTAACATAGTCAACTGGAAGCTTGTAAACTGGCTGGGAGACGATTATTCAATTGATAAGCTGACCCTGTCGAGAGTTGATATATGCAGTAATCTCTACATAGGTAGCACCAAAGAAGTGGCGGCTTATGTTGCACAGATGTACCGCACGGGTGCAATAAAGTCATTTCGTATCATGGACGGTAAGGACTATGGAGATAAATTCAACAAAAAGGCAGGATTCACCGCAGCAAGCAAACACGACGGTTCGGAACTGTCGATTTATGACAAGAAGGTACAGCTTGCAAGCCAAAAATTGAACACAGCTGGAGCAGAGGGTATACTGCGTGCGGAATACCGTATTTCAGCTGTGCGGGAATTCTGCAAAAGAAACGGCGGAAAGTGTGGGTCGAACACGGATACCCTGATTTGGTATATTGAAAACAGCAGTGAATTACTGACCGAGGTTCTGGAGCGGTTCTGTATCGACGCTGAGTACTACAAACTGAAAGAGATCTGTGAAATCATTTCGGACAAGGTAAAATCCAAAAAGCTTCGCAGCAGAATGTGCCGCTTTGCGGAGCTTGTCGCTAAACGCCATGGAATACTTAACGCACGCAAAAAGCTCGAAAAGGAAGACTGCAAGTTCAACAGTAGGGCTTACAAGAAGATGAAAGCCGAGTTTGAACGGATAAACGTCAATCCCGTGCCGCTGCCGGATAGAAGCAAGCTGAATACTCTGCCGAGTTTGTTCGAGTGGCTTGAATAAGTTACACTGAATTTTTTCGGCAATAGAATTCTATGTCCCGCGAACAGTTATTCTAATTCAAATGGGTGATCCACACGCCAAAGGATTTACCAAGCGTTGTAGATTCACCCAAACTGTTCATACTTATATAAAGAAATATCCCGCCGCATTACAGTACGGTTATGGCAGGAGACAATTCTGTTGCGAGTATAAATTCGGAAATAATTTTATATAGGGTCAGAAAAACGCCCTCTATATTGACTGCATATATGCGTGTTCAGAAAGTATGAAAATAAAAAAATGCCATGTAACGGTGTAACCCTGTAACCCGCATTATCAACGGGTTTGCGGAAATCGTCCCATAGTCGGTTACACCACGAAAACAACCCGGTTACACTGCCGGAAAAGGGTATTTTAGGCTTTCTGCGCAAAGAAAAATGAGCATCGCCGTTGTCAGCAATGCTCATTATAAATGTCAGTA
The DNA here is from genome assembly GCA_017829075.1 of Oscillospiraceae bacterium. The sequence goes on from JAGAJA010000049.1 coordinate 8,093, forward strand.
TATCAGATTATTCGCTGTCATCCGGGAACTTGACAGCAGTAAACCTTTTGGATGACTTGTTTATTTTTACTGTGAGCGTAGAATCATCCGGGGTATTTTTTTCCAGCATCTCACACCTATCACAATCCCGGACAAAATCCTCACAAGTGTAATCGACAATGCCGGCGTCGGCGATTACATTAGACAAATAGTTGTCACCCAAGCAAACACAGCGAACTCCCTTATGAGTATATATAAAGGCTGCCATATCCGGATTATCGGCGTTTCTTTCTTCGGTTATCTTATGCTCTCTGACAAGAGCAAAGATAGCATCGATAACTTTAGCGCAATTCTCGGTCATCTTAGGGGTGCTTTCCGTTTCCGGATTCGCGTCATCGTCGGATATTGATTCTCCTGGGGTGTCAGTTGGAGTATCATAGAACGCCGAATGCATTACCTTAACAAGTTCCTCGTTACCGGCAGCGGTATACCTACAGCAGGCATACAAATAGTCGGTCATTTCCTGAAAGTAAGTTCTTCGCGTTCCGTCAGCGTTACGCTTGGTTTCTATCTCGTCAGACCATGCTATAACCTGCTCACGAAGCTTGCTGAAATCGCCAGATGATGTACCAACAAGAGCGTTACGATATAAGTTGCGTAACACCGGTGTAACTTCTGTAACACCAGCCATATCCCTTTCTTTGAAAGTAAGGTTATAAAACCTGTCGTCAAATTCATCTTTACCGATAACCAAAGGCAGCCAGGGTGTCGGGAATTTCTTGGGTTCAAACTGGTCTGCATACTGTAAATACTCACCCAGTATTTCTTGTAGCATTTTCTGATCTTTCTCTATGTATCCCCGGAGATTTATAGTGTCCAAAAGAACGATACGTCGCTCACAAAGCTCAGATACCGCTCTGTCCGACGTTTTGACATCCACATACATCGTTTGCGACAAATCGCAGCCTCCGCCCAAAACAAAGCAAGCCGATGCAATGCTCTGAAGGGTTTTTACTATCTCATGCGAGATAACACTATTGTTGTTTTTATTCTTCTTTTTGGACTTGGCATTTGGCTTGGTGTCGGAATCATCTCCGACAAAGAACTGAACATCTTCTCGTTCAGCAATATGAATCGCTTTAATCTTATTTTTCTCACTCATATCCGGAGCAATAAGAGCCAGAACAGAATAGCCCAAAACCGTAAATATCAGCTCTTGCGTTTTCCGAGAAAGCCCGAGAAGCTGATTGACCTCGGAATCCGAAAGAACAACAGGTTCGTTTATCGGAATCGCATGTTCAAACCAATGGAACTCGAATGTGCGAGTTACTTCTTTATCAGGTAGGTGTTTTGCGCTCTCGAGAATTTGCTTAGTGATAATGGCATGGTCATATACACACCCGTTGTTATCTAAGGTATTCTTTAAAGATTTCGTTTCACATATAATACAGCAAATCTTGTCTTTAGAGTAAATTTCATAATAATTGTATATTTCCACTTTGTTGTTGGTATGACGAGTGTATTTAAACGGCTTAATTGCCCAGTAACTGAATTCGTTTTCATCAATAGAACCACTAATATTCTTTTTGCTTTTGATAAAAACACCCTTGCTTTTGATTCTGTCAAACAACTCAGTATAAATGTATTCTTTTTTTATATCAAGCGGAAGCTCTTTTACTAATGCTGGCTTATTGTGTATATCAAATTCAGCGACCATGCCCTCAAAACGGTTTTTGATCCTATCAATTCCGGTAGGCTGTTCTTCAGAAAACGGATACTGAACAGGATTATCGCCGTTTTGCATTTGCTGAACTTGCTCACTGCCGAGGTAATATTCATCCATCAGTTCTTGATAAAGACGATAAGCTTCCGCCCATTCATCCTGATAAAATATTTTGAGCAATTTTTCTTGAGAAGTAGGCTCATAATCATCTTTGAAAAGGCGTTTTGGGAAAATGCAAGTCATTACCTTATCTCCAACCACAAAAGTATGTTCTCTGGGCTGGTCGTTCTCATCGTATAAATCGTTATCATCATCTTCTTCAAGTTCAGAATGCTCTTCATCGTCTTGGCAGCTTTCAGAGCTATCAGGTTCAATGGTTTCGTCGAATAAGGACAGATTCTCGCACTCCAGTTTTCTGTTGCGCTTTGAGTTAGGCTTTTTCGGTCTTGAGCTTGCATCGTTTTCAGACTGCATCAGTTCATCGAAATCATATGTGTCCATTTTCAGCCCTCCATAGTATTCGTGTTGTGACAAGGAAAAACTACTAAGCCTCTCTTGGCATATTCCTATTGATTACCATTATAATACAGCATTTGCTATTTGTCAACACAAAAAAACCGATGCCCGCAAAGGAGCATCGGAAAATATATATTAAAGCAGCTCGCGCCGCTGATAATTATTTGTTCGTCAGTTTTCCCGCAAGCTTGTAGAATGTGGTTTTCTTCAGCCCAAGCTTCCGCATAGCTTCAACGGCAGTAATGCTCCCCGAATGCCACAGGTCTATGACCTCTGCGTAGTTTTCGGGCAGTGTGGTTTCGGGTCTGCCGAACTTCACGCCCCTGTCGAGCGCAAGCTTTATGCCCTCCGCCTGACGGGTGCGGATTTTGCGGCGCTCCTTTTCGGCTGTGTAGGCAAGCAGCTCAAAGACGATACTGCATATCAGATTTTTCTCAAGGTCGGATTTCTCCTTCGTGTTGAGAATGGGCGTGTCGATTATCACAATGTCCACGCCCATTTTCTGAATGTCAAGCCACTCGTCTTTAATCGCGCTGTAATCCCTGCCGAGCCTGTCCATCTCCTTGATGACGAGAGTGTCGCCCGGGCGGAGCATTTGGTTTTTCAGCGCAAGATAACCCGAGCGCTGAAAATCCTTTCCCGATTGCTTGTCAGTAATAATGTCGCGCTCCTCAACTCCGTAAGCAAGCAAAGCCTCGACCTGTCGGTCTAGGTTCTGCTCCGTGCTTGAAACTCGGGCGTATCCATAGGTTCTTCCCATTGTGTCCTCCGTTCGATAAAGTATACTTTTACGGCAATCGGAAAGCACTGCGGTTTTTGCGTTCGGAAAATTCCGTTCAGCACTTTTCGGACATGTCCGTAATGTGTGAAAGATTTCCGAATGGTCAGAACTCACCGCAATAGTCGTAGGCACACTCGTCAAGGATTTCTGAAAGCGCCTGCTCAAACTCGCCGGGTTGATAAAGCATTTCCTCGATTTCCTCCACGAAATAGCCATAACACAGGAGCAGGTCAATGTCCTCTCTGGAAATTCCGATACTAGCGGCGAAATCTTTGAGTTGTTTCACGTCCTGCGTTTCGTGTTCGCTCGGGTCTCGGTAATCCCAATAGCTGCTGCGGAGAAAGCGATAGTCGAACGCATACAGGTTCGAGGTGTCGAACAACCCTCGCTCCAATGCTCCAGTGCTGTCAATCTTGATTATATCGCCGCAGTTCGTGTCAATCTCGATATGCTCAAAGCCGAGTATGCCGAGCCGAGTAAGTGCGCGGTCAAGGATTGCTTCTGTGCTTGCGTAGGTGTAGAAACCATACTTTTCGTAGTGGTACAGAGCAAGTGGGTTATCACCCTTGACGAGGTAGAGATTGTTGCGGTTGTCCAGAATCGTGAACACAAAAGAACCCTCGACTAACTCCGCCATCTCACCGATGCATTTCATGTCGAGGGTTTTCTGCTGTTCCAGAAGCTGTACTGCTATGTAGCTGTCCGTTTTGATTGGCGTATTCGGGAGTTTCATCTGAGCACGGAGCGTAAGGTCATTGTGCAGCACTCCGTTGTGAGCAAGAGCGAAATGCACTCCGTTCACAATACCGGGGAACGGGTGGTTGTTGCGGTTGTCCAGTTTATTCCCCTGAGTTGCCATGCGGGTGTGACCCATGATGACATTAGCGTCCTCGCGCAGTTTCAGGTGAACATTGTGAGCGGCAAACGGGCGTTTGAATACAGTGAGCCTGCCGTGAGAATTGTATGCGAAGCCAGTAGCGTCAGTTCCGCGCTCCTCGCATTCCTGCGAGAGTACGCGCAAGACCTTTTCGCGCTGCTTTGCGTTGAGGGTGTGGTTGTAGTCAATAAGTCCAAATATTGCGCACATATCAGTTATCCTCCTTGCTTTCAATTGGTGCATTTACATAGAGCTGGCGCTCCTTAAGGTAAGTTATGAGTTCGGAGCAGTATTCCTCGTCCAGGGCACCTACAAAGTCAGACCAGCTGATTTTCGCAATCTCTGTGTCTGAGTAGTTCAGCGCCATATCGCAAATAGCGTCAACCAACTCCAGCGTTGCGATAAGCGTGTTATATTTCAGCGTGCCTCTGAACATACGAAATTCGATGGTTGACCAGTTCGTGATATTCACGCAGGCATAACGACCGTTGCAGCCTTTCTTAGCGTCCTCCAGGATTTCCTTAGGGTTGTTCTTGTAGCCATACCTTGCTGCCCAGCGGTTCATCTGGTATTCGGTGCGGCGTGAGAATTTCAGCAGCTCGTTCCAGTGGTGCTCCACAAAATAAAGAACCCGGGAAATGCACTCGTCCTGTGCTTCCCGGGTACTTCCGAACGCTGTTCTGTTGACGTGGACATGAAGCCCACAGGTGCTTGTTTTGTGGCTGCGGTAGTACATGTGAATTGCGGATTCCATAAGCTCTGCCCAAGGCATTCTGTTCTTGTGGTAATGCAAGGTCATGGGGTGTGTGACGATTTCCATACCGTCATTGAGCGAACCGTCGGACTTGATGTAGATGTGCTCCGCAAGCCGGTTGCCGACACCCAGAAGCGTGTCAGCATTATCGCTGCTCTTGCCGCCCTCGTCGATTTCAAGTTCCACGCCATAATAGCGCTTGCTGTCACCATAAAAGATAGGGTCGGGCTTGTAGCTGTATTCGTGGATTGAACTCTGACAGCGTTCCTCATAACAGCGGTCGCAGTAGGGATAATCGTCGTCATCATCGTAGTTGGCGTAGTCCCGATGAATGATTCGCCCGCAGCATTCGCAGGTGGTGTAGTAATCATCGTAGCAGCGCTGACAGAGCGGCATATTGTCTGAACCAGCGTTGTCGTCAAGCCAGATACGCTCGCCGCAATGCTCGCAAGCAACGGTTTCGTTGTGGTAGCAGTCGGGGCAGAGCAA
>JAGAJA010000050.1 GCA_017829075.1 Oscillospiraceae bacterium
AAAGGTAGAGCTTATCGTGATAGACGAGCTTGGCTTTGTTCCGCTGCACAAGGACGCGGCACAGCTTATGTTTCAGGTGATCTCCGAGTGCTATGAGCGCAAGAGCCTTATCATAACCTCAAATATGGAGTTCTCAGGGTGGAACACGGTGCTTGGTGACAACCGTCTGACAGCGGCTTTGATAGACCGACTGGTGCATCATTCGCATATTGTGATATTCTCAGGAGAGAGCTACCGCCTGCAGCAGTCGATTAAGCGTCAGAAAACAGCCCGTAAGAAGTGAGCCGCCGAGGTTTTCAGTCTCCGTTCCGCTCCGCTCCACTGCGGCTGAAACCTCGCAAAGAGCCTAACTTTACAAAAAGGGCTACAAAAGTGCATAGGCGGGGCTCCGCTGGGGCTTCAAAAATGCAGAACAGGAGCTTTCAAAAAGAGCTTCAAATATACACAACAGAGGGCGCTCATTTTATGCACAAACCGAGCCCCCACACGTTAATCTTGTGCTGACAGGGTTATGCACTTTTTCGAGCCCCTTTTATGCACTTTCTACTTGACAAACACAGCAAAAAAGTATAAGTAATTCGCAAATCCGCCCGTTGCGATATTTGATAATATATTGTAAAATTAAATCAGAAAGAAAAAAACTTTATGCACTATGCACAGGAGGATAATAATGAACAATATAATTTCCGCGATACTTGCAGTTATCATGACTGTAATGATGTCCGGCTGCGACAGCTCGAACAATGGAATGCGCGACATTTCTACCATGGATGTCGTACGCGAAATGGGTTATGGGATAAACCTCGGGAACACGCTGGAATCCTGCGGTGACTGGATAAACGGATCTTCTCCGTCAAGCTACGAAAAAGCATGGGGAAGCCCGATAATAACCGCCGAGGATATCCAGGGCTATGCTGATGCCGGATTCGGCGTACTGCGTATTCCGGTAGCGTGGTCGAATATGATGGCGGACGATGGTACATACACAATAAATCCCGATTATGCCGATAGGGTACAGGAAGTCGTTGATATGGCGCTAGGCACTGGAATGTACGTTATAGTCAACATTCACTACGACAACGGCTGGATCAGCAAGTTCCCGGAGAACGTTGACGAAAACATGAAACGCTACACCACTATGTGGAAGCAGATAGCCGAACTGTTCAGGGATCGTGGCGACAAGCTGGTGTTTGAATCCCAGAATGAGGCGCTCGGCTGGGAAAGTCTCTGGAACAGGTACAGCGGAACAAACGACGCTGAAAAGCAGTCCTCCTACGACCTTGTGAACAGGGTAAATCAGGCGTTCGTTGATACCGTGAGAGCTACCGGCGGCAACAACGCAAAGCGCCACCTGCTGATATCCGGCTACAACACGGATATAGACCTCACCTGCGATAAGCTTTTCAAAATGCCCAGCGACCCGGCCGGACGCCTTGCGGTGTCCGTTCATTACTACAATCCGTCAACGCTGACAATACTTGAAAAGGACGCTGACTGGGGCAAGGCAAAGACCGACTGGGGCAGCAAATCCGACATTGCGGAGCTGAACCGTTGCATGGATCTTCTCAAGGCTACTTTTATAGACAACGGGATACCCGTCATAGTCGGAGAATACGGCTGTTTCGGGAAGAACAAGACCCGCGAAACCAAAGAATCCTATATGCTGGACGTTTCCTCCGCAATGTATGAGATAGGCGCCTGCCCTATCCTCTGGGACACCTCCGGCGATGAGTTCGACCGCAACAACGCAAGATTCAGAAACCCGGAATTCATCGAAAAGCTTATCGCGCCGTCAAAGGCAGAAAAGGAACAGTGAACGCCGATGGTGTCCAGCGCATGGGATTATAGCACGTCATCGGGAGCGGTTTCTGTTTCGGAATTCCTGCGGAGATATCCCGTTTGTATTCCTGAACAGCCTTGAAAAGTAGCTGGGCGTATCTATGCCGATCTCAGCCGCTATATCGGAGATCGGCATATCGGTAGATATCAGCTTGTCCTCCGCAAAGCGTATGCGCAGCAGGTTGCAGTAATCCGAAAAATTCAGTCCGACTGCAGATTTGAATTTCCGGCTGAACGCAAAGTAGCTCATATTTGCCATTGCGGCGGCAGTTTTCATGTCCAGCTTCTCAGCCGGGTGGCTAATGATATGTTCAATTATACGGTCAAGCCTTACGTTCTGGGTGGAAATTCCGGCTCCCTCGACGGGAATGACGCAGTTCTCATGAAGCAGCGCTGCGACGAGCTCCAGCACCATTCCGTTCTTGCGGAACTGGTCGGTCAGCACGGTGGCGGGCGCATAATTTTCCGGTCCGCCGGCAGAGCACACTTCGATTATTCTCTGGAGCACATTGTAGATCCCACCGCCAGATTCTGGTGAGAAAACCGGGGAAAGCCCGTCCGGGCGTCTGAGTATCAGCGAATCGCTCATCACGGAGGACGTGTCCCGGAGAAATCCCGTTGAGAATTGTATTACTGCAACGTTGGTGGCGCGGACATTGTAGTTCGCATGAAAAGCCAGAGGTGGAATGAACACCAGTGTATTCTCCTTTATATGATACGGTCTGCCGTTTATGACCTCATAGCGTTCGCCGCTGATAACGTAGGATATCTCATAGTACGAATGGCAGTGCAGAGGATAATTTCCATCCTCGCTGGTATGATATACCGCGCAGGCGGCATGATTCTTCTCCGGCTGGTCGGCGGTCTGGAATTCCTGCTGAAAGATCATATACAGCCCTCCAATATCAACTTTTAGCCTTAATTTCAAGGCGTAATCCAAGGTTCAATAACAGCGCCGGAAGCGAACGAAAATCACTTCCGGTGCTGTTTGTTATCAAGGAATAATCAGAAGCCGCCGTAATGTTTCAGGGTTTCTGCTGCTATCTCAGAACCAGCCCTCATAGCCTTTTCAATATCATTTTCAAGCATATATGAGCATACAAATCCGGCGTGGTAGCTGTCGCCGCACCCGGTCGTGTCAATTACGGTATCGACCTTTACAGCCTGCACTCTATATTCCTGACCTTTAAAGTATGTGACGCTTCCCCGTTCTGCAAGGGATATATTGAACAAGCAATCATACTTACACGATAACTCTCTGAACTTCGGCAGCAGTTCATCCGAGCCGCTTATCATAAAAAAATCCATATACGGTGCAAGCCGTTCCATATCAGCAAAATCCCTGTATACGTCAAAATCCACCGCAAGCTTAAATCCGGACGTTTTCTTCAGTTCAACCACCTGCGAAAAACACGAAGCCCAGAAGTGAACAAAGACCACATCGGATTCGGATAATATCCTTATTTCGTTATCGTTCAGAATGATGTCATCAAGTATTTTTACGTTCCATGAATCATCTTTATAATACCTGTCGCCGTCCGCTGTAAGGTATGTCATATTATTGGCAGTCTGATACCTTTCATCAGTGCGTATATGGCTCTTATCAATATCGAGCCCTGATATTGAATCCATTATCGCTTCCGCATATTTATCTTTTCCGACAATTCCAAGCAGCGTAACGTCTATCTCATCAAAGCGAGAGGCATGGGCGGCAAAATTCAGCGCTTCTCCTCCTGGACGGATTATGTCTGTACCGTAAAAAACATCGGCACATATACATGGCAGTGCAATCAGCTTTATTCTTTTCATACTATGACCTCGTAAAAATTTGATATATTGACCGGCATAATCTGTCTAAACTGAGCATTGTTCACTCATTGGCAAATTCCGGAATTCTTTTATACCTCATCGGGGGAGGGGTAAAACGACTGCTTTTACAATATTCTCCGGCGCAGATATTTCCAGAGGCTTTGCAACGTGGGCGTTCATGCCTGCTTCAAGGCAGTCCTGCACATCGGAGCTGAACGCGTTAGCTGTCATTGCGATTATCTGGATAGTCTTTCCGAGGTGATTATCACCTTCCCTTATCGCCTGCGTTGCCTTCAGGCCGTTCATTTTGGGCATCTGAATATCCATCAGGATAGCGTCATAGTCGCCTGGCTTCACATCGGCAAACGCCTTTACGAGTTCCTCGCCGTCAGGGTAGATCACGCAGGTGGCTCCCACTATCTCCAGCAGCGCGGTCAGTATCTCGGAGTTAAGCTTGTTATCCTCCGCCCAGAGGAATCTCCTTCCGTTAAGCACGCTGATATCGTTCTGGGACGATGCTTCGCCTTTGTTCTTTGCATTTATCAGGTGGACGAACTTTGAGAAGAAGAACGGACGCACGATAAGTCCGTCAACATTGTTCTCCCTTATCGTGCCAGCTTCCTGCTCCGATTTTGCATAGTCGCAGCAGAAAACAAGGATCTTGTTCTTTGCGCTATCACGCAGCATTCTGACGGTATCGCCGAGGGTCTTTTCATGCAGCAAGCCGTTCAGCAGGACTACGTCAACACTCTGTGACGTTATTGCTTCGCCGGCGTCAAATATGTTTTCAGCCGTGATAAGCTCAACATTCTGCTCACGGAAAGACGCCTGCATATTCTTTATGAGCACCTCGTCCTCCGAAACGAGCAATGCCCGCTTAACATTGACCTCATGCTCGGAATAATAGTCTATCGGCAGTTCAATGGTCACTTCAAAGCGGCTTCCCTTGTTCAGCTCGCTGTGTATAGAAATAGTGCCGCCGCTCTGCGTGTATTTCGTTGCATTTGACAGCAGATTGATTATCACCTGCCGCAGGCGCACTGCGTCACACAGAACATATTCATGTACAAGCTCATGTACGCATATTGTAAACTTCTGTCCTCGCTCCTCCGTCTACGGCCGCATGATGTTCTCTACCTGCACGACCTCGTCCGCAAGACTTACGGAATTTCTGTTCAGCGTAACCTCACCGGATTCTATCTTGCTCATGTCAAGCACGTCGTTGATAAGGCTCAACAGGTGGTGGCTGGAGGTCTGTATCTTCTCGACATACATATCCAGCTTGTCCGGGTCGTCCTTGTCGTGCTCGATGAGTTTCGTCATGCCGACGATAGCGTTCATCGGGGTGCGGATATCGTGGGACATATTCGAAAGGAACTCGCTCTTTGCCTTGCTGGCTTCAATGAGCTTGCTGTTAAGCCTTTCAAGCTGTTTGCTGTTCTCGCGTTCTGCGGCCAGCGCGGCTTTCTGCTGTATCCGCATCAGCACAATTACAACAACCAGGCTGACGGCAATAATTACACTGGCAAAACCCAGCATGAATTTTATTGTCGTGCCGACCAGTTCGACCGTATTCGTTGCAACAGATGAGGAAGGAACCAGGAAGATCAGACTCCATGCCGAATTATCCATCTTAAAGATAGAGTAATAAAGTTCCGTATCTCCCAGCATAGCATTGGAGTAGGCTATATGCTTTTCAGTAAATACTTTCATTGTGTCGGCAAGGGAGGTTCCGTGGAGGTAACTCATGCCATTCAATGTTGTCTCAAAGTACGGATTCAGCTCCTCCATATTCTGCGAGATACCATAGTATGTCAGCGTAATAGTATCGGTATCATTGCGCAGAACGATAGGCTGTTCAAGCTTCTGCAGAAAAACCATGCGGGTTTCGGCATTTGTAATGGAGTTTGAAACAAAGCTGATCCGCTCCGGAGAGGACAGCAGATATTCACGTTCTGCTATCAGTCCCTGCCGCCCGTTCTGCGTATAATACCAGCCATCGTCGCCAACAGCTACGATGTTGCACCGATACGACTCCATATCGGCTAGTTCTGCCCGCTCTTCCAAATATCCAAGGAACGAATCCATGGTCTTTGGCGCGTTTTTCTGCAAAGTCCGTGTTTGTTCGCCAACGATACGCCATTGATTCTTTATCACGTCCTCCAAGCCGGAAAAGAGCTGGCTCGTGACCTCTCTCATCTGATTCAATCGTTCGCCGTAAAGAGTAGAATCAATGATGTTGTTATAGAATACAACGAAAGCGAAAACACCGGTTATCACAAGCACAAGTGATAAAACCAGAATTCCTATTGTCTGGTGCCTTGCTTTATTCTGATTTTTCCGTGCTGCGTTGATTTGTTCATCGGTCAGATTACTCCCACTTAATGTCTTCTGCGCTGAAAGTTTCAAACTGGCTGAAATACTCATGCATGGCGTCCAGCCCCAGAATACCGGTATCCTGAAGGTTTCCCTCCTCGCTTACAGCGTCCGTTACGCCGCAGGCAAAGTCGATCATCTTTTCGCCGACAGGAACAATGGCATTCTCCCAGCCCGTGTAAATGAAGCCTGCGGTATGTCCGCTGTTCAGCTCGTCAAGAATATCCGAATAGAAGCTGTCCTCACTGACGGTTGCGTCCTTGAGCGCCAGAAGTCTTGAGTTGTTCTGGTTAGGCTCCAGCGATTCCAGACCTTCAACGGTGGAAAGAACGTCCATGACCTTCAGGGCGTCTTCCAGCTTCTTCTCATTGCCTTCTTCGCCAAGTTCCTTATTCAATCCGACATAGCGGCTGACATTCAGAATAAACACGTTATGGTTTCCGTCCTCGGAGAGATACGGCATAAGGCGGTATTTATCAGTAAGTCCCAGCTCAACGCCGAAATCGACGCTGGTGCCAAGTACAAACAAAGTATTACCCTTGCCGACAGTCGCTTTTGTATCCACGTCGCTTGTAGGGGAGCCGTTTCCGTTCAGGAAACCGATATCACGCCAGCGCTGCAGCAGCCGCAGGCTTTCCTCCATCTCCGGCGTATCGGCAACGGTCGCTTCGCCCTTGATGAACTTGTTCTGCCATGCAACGCCTTCTGTGGTGCTTAAAAATCCGGTATCGGCAATGTTGCAGAGATACTGGAATCCGTACCCGGGGAACTGAAGCATATCCACGCAGAAAGTATAACCCGCTTCTTCCACCTTGGTTTTCAGCTCTCCCATTTCTCCAAGGTTGGTAGGCAGCGTCCAGCCGTTTTTATCCAGCTGGGTCTTGTTGTAGGTGATGCCCAGGGCGTTATAGCTCAGCGGCAGCATATATACGCCGCCCTCGTAAGTCACTTCTCTAAGGCGCAACTAAACGAAATTACCGGTAAAGTCATAACCGCCGAGATCCAAAAGCTGACCCTCATCGTCATACAGCCCGGGATTATACATGGTGGCAAAATAAATATCCGGCATCTGACCGCTGCGGCGCATATCTATAAAATATGCCGTGGTATTAGCCCCATAATACGGCTCTATCTCCAGATTTACCTCCGGGTACTTTTCATGTACTAAGTCGTAAAACAGGACATATTACGATACGGCGCGTTCATTGTGATGACCGGATGGTCGCTGCTGCCTGCCGTGTTGCCGTTTTCGCCGCTTGTTTCCGCGTTCATACTGTCGCAGCCGACAAATAAGGCCGCAGAGAAAGCAGCCGCCAGTATAAGGCTGATCATCTTGCGTTTTTTCATGTTGTTCTCCTTTTTATCCAGTGATATATTATATCTATTGCCATGTCAGTTGTTAGCTTGCCTGTATCAATTCGACATAATGATACAAAATAATTATATCACAAGATGTAAGTCAAGTCAAGGAAAATACACATATAATACAGCATTTATCAAGAAAAAAGCCTTACAATATGCACATAAATTCATTTATGCCAATATGTGTAATACGCTTTTGAAGAAAAATCCCCACAGAGCAATAGTCTGTAGGGATTTCCAATTTTATGCGTATCATTTCAGCAGCTCCAGTATCTCTTCGGAGGTCATGCTCATGATATTTCCGGAGTTCTCCCCTCCGCTGAGTACGATATCCGCAAGCCTGGATTTTGCCTGCTGCAACTCGCGTATCTTCTCCTCGATGGTATTCCGGGTGATGAGCTTATATATCTGCACGTTTTTCTTCTGCCCGATACGATAAGCGCGGTCGGAAGGCCTGATTTTCAGCCGAGCTGTTCCACCACGGGTCGTAGTGTATAACAACGTCCGCGCCAGTGAGGTTAAGCCCCGTTCCGCCCGCTTTCAGCGATATCATGAATACGCTGGTGTCGTCACCGTTGAAGCTGTTCACCATTTTCAGCCGCTGCGCGGGTTTTGTGGAACCAGTCAGCATGAAATACCGTATTCCCATGCCGTCAAGACGCGCCGCGACAATATCCAGCATTGACGTGAACTGCGAGAACAAAAGCAGCTTGTGCCCGGAATTAACGCAGCTTTCCACAAGCTCCATGCACTGCTCCAGCTTGGCGCTTTTCCCGGTGTAATTATCGTAGACCAGCGCCGGGTCGCAGCATATCTGCCTTAATCGCGTCAGCATTGCGAGGATCTTTATTTTTTCGGTGTTATCACCATTTGAAGCCGTCACCGCAGAGCGCACCTCCGCAACGTTCGCGGAATAAATTCCGCCCTGCTCCTTTTCCATTTCCGAAAGCAGCACCGTTTCCGTTTTTTCGGGAAGCTCGGTCAGCACCCCGGACTTCAT
>JAGAJA010000051.1 GCA_017829075.1 Oscillospiraceae bacterium
AAATAACAATTTAGTTTTCAAATAGTTTTTTAACCCGTTCAGTATATTCACTATCAATTTCGTATAGATAACTTGAATAAGGTTGCGCAATAGGAATAACAATAATATCGTTCCTGTTAATCCCTAATTCATTAAGCAGTTCTTTTGCCTCATCAACTGAAAGAGAGCTTTCCTGCAATTTCCAGATTTCTTCTTCGGTTTTATTTCGATTAGTGCCACTCATAATGCCACAACGATATGATTCCTCTGCCATTTGCCATACATAAACTTCAATACCCTTAAAATCTGATAGCTCAAAATACTCTGGATATAGCTCTTTCAGTTTATCAACACTAACTGAATTATCTATTTCATATTTAATATCACTTTCGCTCTCTGAGTTTTTGGTTCCGCACCCTAATAATGCTATTACCAACAATAAGTTCATTGCAAATATTACAAACTTCTTCATAATCAATGCCTCCATGTAAACCGGAAAATATGAATTTAACAACTCTACAAACAACGATTTATCGGGCAGATTATCAACCCGTCTTACTCATTATATCACAAACAAACCCGAATTTCAATATAATTTCACAGCCGAGCTAATTTTCAGATGTACCACCTATGGTGCTATATGTAGCACCTTTTATATTGACATTTTAAGCATACTATGGTATCATTATTATAGAGCTTTACACAAGGAGTTTTTGCACTATGTTAGATGAAAAGAGCAAAATCAGCCGTGATACTTACAAGAAAATCAAGGCTATGAACAGAGAGCAGATGAACGATTTCCTCACGGGTATCTACCAAGAGGGCGTGAACGACAGCCAAATCGACCTTGATGAGCTTCGTGAGGTTATAGGTTCGGTCAGCGGTATCGGAGAGGTTCGGCTCAATCAGATAATGGACGCTATTGCCGCACACTATGGTACAGAAGAAACTAAACAGGAATAGATAATCGCCGCCCGCTCTGACGAGAGTGGACAGCGATTTTTTGTTTCAGATTTGAAAAAGAAAAGTCGGCGGTGCTATATGTAGCACCTTTTTTTACAGAGTAGTACCATAATTTGGCAATAGTAGCAATATAGTTTCTGATACAATTTACAAAAAAGGGCTTAACTGTCCTATTTATGGAACAGTTAAGCCACAATCTGTTCATTTATTCGATAAATGTGTACAGCAACCGAGAGTTCCCAACCTCTGTATATCCAGCGTCCTCGTAAATCTTCCACTCGTCCTTGTCGATAGCGGACGCAGGGTAAGTATCGCCCTCGTTCCTTGTTCCCATAACATAGTTAAGCTGTTCCTCACTCAAAACGAGGTGGGGCTGTCCGTCATCTTCGTACTCGCCGTTGAGTATCTTTGTCACACGCTCAACCGTTTCCTTATGGGCAAGTTCGGCTAATCCCTCTTTGATAATCGTATAGGTGTCCTTTTCATAGGGCAAGGCACGAGGATAGTACACAATCATATCGGGGTAAACGTTGCTCGTGTAGAGCAATATGTTCGGTATCTGCTCCACCATAGCGGTCATAAACTCGCTGTCACGGTACGGCTCGTCAAAGATAAAGTCATAGAGATAGAATATGCTCTCACACGCTTCTAACTCAAATTCATCGCAAAGCGGAGCGTTCGGCTCGGTCAGAGCTTTCATAGCGTAACCCAAGAGGAATGAGTAATCATCGCACATCTGAACAGGCGAAAAGCCTTTGCGTATCATAGCGTCGTTCTGAATTAAGTGTCCTGTCAGAGTTGCGATATGAACGCCCTCGCCGATTTCTTCTTCAAGTATGCGTTCAGCTTCGCTGTCCTCGGTATCTTCGGGGATACCGAACACATCTATCTTGATTAACGGGCAATAACGGTATTCATCATCGCCGTAACTATCTTCCAAATCAAAAGTTACACGTCTTTTATCGGAAATCTCCGCATAAAATTCGCTAAACCTGTTCTCCATAATTGCTTTATCCCCATTCCTATCAATCTATGATATATTATATCAGAAATAAAGGATATTTTCAAGGTGATTTTGCAAAACAAAAAGCCGCCCCGAAGCCGTGACAGCTCCGAGGTGGCTCGTCTATTTGATTTATCAATCTTCGTCTGAATTCTTTTCGGCGATTTGGCTGTTCAGTACACGATATGTGTCTGCAAAGACAAACAGCAGCTTTTCTGCTTGCTTCTGAATATCTTCGGGCATAGCTGAAATCATCGAATTGAGCTTTGCGTTCTCCTTATAGGGAGCAGTGCCGTAAACCAAGTAGTCCGTTGATACGCATAATGCCGAGGCTATTCTTCCCAAGTTCTGTACTTTCATACTCTTGCGCCCTGCTTCGACTTCCCATAAAAAGTCAGCTGAAATATCCGCAAGCTCGGCTAATTTCTCACGAGTATAGCCCCGTTCTTCACGCACTTGCCTTATCCGTCCGCCGATTGCCGCATTAGACATATCCATATTTTTTCTCCATTTCTCCTTTTCTTCAGTATAACAATTTTGACAGAGTTTGAAAACCGACACAAGATAGAAATATATATATCTATTGACATAATTTATTATTGACTTTTGCAGGAGAAAGATTTATAATAAATATGAATATAGAGCCTTAAACCCACATCGTTCACAAGTGATACCCCATAGCGAACAAGGCAAAGAGGCAAGGCGGTAAACCGTCATTAAGAGCCGTTATGCAATACCGTTGAGGTATGCAATCAAAGCGGCTTTCGGGATAAGTATCTTCCCGTTTTTCCCTTGCCCCGCACGGACAAATGGGATTTCATTTCTCGCAATAAGCTGCCGAATGGTGAACTCATTCAGCCCTCGGATTTCCTGCGTGCATTCCTTTATGGTCAGCATTTCGACAGGTTGCTCGGCTGAACTTGTGATAGGGATTTCCTCGTCATTATCAAGCAGCCTGCTCAAAAGCGAGGTAACCTTTGCGATTATGTCCTGTTTCTTGGCTTGGGTCATTTTATCGCCTCCTTTCTGAAATTATCTTTTATTCTTCTTCCGATTAACAGTCTGCATAGGCTGTTCGGGAGAGTTTTCTTTTTTCAGTTCTGCCTTGCGTTCCTCTGCGTGTTTAATTGCGGCAACCCTCTCACGCTCGGCTTTGATGAGATTATCAATGTAGTTGCCCTCAACGATTTCTTCGTAAGTGCGTATCACATTCTCAATTTGGGAAAGCTGTGTTTTCAGGTCAAGGTCAGCGTCTCCGTTCTCGGCTTTCTCTCGCAAGTCGGCAGCTATATCGTAAAGCTGTTCACGACTTCTTATGTTTTGCTCCGAAATGATATTAAGGCAGTACAGCAACCGCCCAATCGTCAGGTCGTTCATAAAGTCGTAAGGCTGTTTCTTGTTCCACTTTACAGGGGTAATCTCAAACTTTCGCACAAGGGTTATGCTTGCGTTAATGGTAGAATAAAAAGGCTTCTCAATTCTGCTTGCGGCGTATTCATCTTGCAAAAAGCTGTCGGGAACTTTGTTCCTGTCCTCAATTCTATTTATAAGGGCATTCTCCGAATAATCAGCTCCCAGCGATTTCAGACGAAACGGTCTTTTAGCATACGGCGGCTTAACCGCAATATACTTTCCTTGCCGCACCTCATATTTGTTTGCTTCCAAAAGCTGAATGAAATGCTCAAAGTCTCTTGCCGAATATATCAGTCGGTCAATAAAGAATTTCAGCCGTTCACAGTAAGTCTGCTCGTTCATCGGTTTGAATGAGGCAAAATCGTTCGTAGGTTATCACAGGTAAGTCCTCCTTTCCAAAAGAATAAGATGATTGCAAAACTGAAAAGAAAATTTTTTCTTTCAGATATGAAATACCGCTTGACATATACCGATGATTGTGGTAGTATAGTGTAAAGGGCGACTATCGTGGGCAGTAATGTGATTATACCATTTCACGATTAACCTGTCAAGCTGTTTGTGGTAAATATTCTATAATTCCACAAATATAGTCTTTTTGATAATAATATGAGGAGGATTACTATGCTTGAACAAGCAAAAAACACCTGCGAACAGGTGTTTGGAAAAAGATTAAGGGAGCTTCGCAAGGAGAACGGCTACACGATTGAGCAGTTCGCCGATATGGTGGGCATATCCAAAAGCACGCTCGGTTATTACGAGAACGACAAGCGTATGCCCGATATTGAGATACTCGCAAGAATTGCCAATGTGCTGAATGTGAACGCCGATTACCTAATTGGTAGAACGAACACAACCGCTCAAAAAGGAAAGATGAAAACGGTGTGCGAGTTTACGGGGTTGTCAAATCAGGCGGCGGAATATTTGTCAAAGCTTGTTGATAACAAGAGATATGAGGCGCTGACGATTATCAACCACCTGTTTGCCGAATTAGGCGAGGATAGTGTTTTTGAAAACTACCTGCACCATGGGATAGACGAAACTGCTTCCAGCGTTCTTGGCACGCTAATCATTTATTTTGAGAAAAGAGCCTGTTGGGAAATCGATTGGGACGAGGGCGAGAGCGTTCAGCAGATGAAAGAAAACAGCGTTATGAAAAACGCTTATGTTCATTATCTCTTTGAGCAAGTGACTACCGCCATAAAGAACAGCTCTGAGGTTTACTCGGAGGAAAATGCGCCTTGGAAGTGAGCGTTTTGCTCTATCAAATTAAAGCGTCTCATCTACAAACAGCAGCAATTTCAACATAAGAATATGTCTGCCACACATTACTATGCGGCAGACATTTTTTATAGTACAGTTTTCTTAAGGCTGTTCTCCGGCACAGGGGAATAGCCGTCATCGTAATAAAGCTCATACCGGCAACCCTCAAAGCCGATTAGCTTCAGTGCTGACAAATCAACCTCAGACGTATTTTTCACAGGCTTTCCGAATGGTATCGCCCTATCTTTCCGAATAAAGAACACAAGTTCGTTGAGGGCAATATCCACATAATGATGTCCACGCGGCAATACTTCCGTTATGACATTTTCGCAGGACTTCATACTCACCTTTATCATTTCCTCGGGTAGATAAACATAGCGTCCCTTTGCATTCTGCTTATAAACAGGCGCAATCATGATTTCATTACCGAGAAGAAGCTGGTCGTCAACCTGCTTTGCCATATCGTCCTCGGGGAAATCAAAGGCAAGAGGTTTGAACATCATTTCGTCATTCAGCGCCGCCTTGAGGTACTCGCTATAAAGATAGGGAATAAGGCAATAGCGTATCTTTATCATTTCAGCGGCGGCATCACCACTATCAAAGCGGTAAAGCTCCTGCTCTCTTGTGCCCAGTGCGGAATGATTGCGGAAAAGGGGAGTAAACAGGGAATACTGCAGCCAGCGCAGCATTAAATCCTCTGTTGTGTCACAGCCGAAGCCGCCCGTATCACAGCCTGTAAAAAGAAAGCCGCACATATTAAGGGCAGGAAGCTGCTGCATTGACTGGAGAATATGCGACCACCAGGACTTGTTGTCGCCCTGCCATATACCGCCGTAGCGGTGCGCTCCGATATAGGACGAACGTGAGAAGAACAGTGTGCGCTTTTCGGGGCAGATTTCCTGTAATGCTTCAAAGGCGGAGCGGGTCATATTCATTCCGTAAAGGTTGTGAACGTCGCTGTGCTTTACCCTCCGACCGTTCATGTTATGATAAAATTTGTCGTAATCGCCTTTGTTTCCGTTAAGCCCCGCAACCATTCCTGTGAATGTGAAATACTCGTCTATGCCCATATTCCCGGAGGTGAGCTTTTCTATCTCCTTGCAGGTATCGGCGAGCCTGTCCTCGGTATAGAAAATCGCAGGCTCGTTCATATCGTTCCAGAAGCCCTCTATTCTAAGCTTTGTGAGAACAGCATACTTCTTGCCGAACCACTTTCTCGCTTCGGGATTAAGGAAATCGGGGAAGTGCACTCTGCCCGGCCATACCGCGCCGACAAAATCTCCGCCCTCTGCGTTTTTGCAGAAATAGTTATTCTTTACGCCCTCCTCGTAAACGTCGTAGCCCTCCTCAATCTTAACTCCTGCGTCGATAATCGGAACAAGATGAATACCCTGCTCGTTCATATCAGCGGCAAGCTTTTCAAGGTCGGGGAAACGCTCTTTGTCCACGGTAAAATCCTTGTAGCGTTCCATATAGTCAATATCGAGATATATGCTGTCAAGGGGTATGCCAGCGGCTTTGTACTGCTCTGCTACTTCCCGTATATCCTGCTCGTTCTTGTAGCCCCAGCGGCTCTGACCGTATCCGAAAGCCCAGAACGGCGGAATGTAACTTCTGCCGATAAGCTGTCTGAACTGCTTTACAATGGCCTTTTCGTTTTCTCCCGTGATAATATAAACGATAAGGTCGCTTGTTTTTGGCGTTATTTTCATCTCGCTTCTTTTTGTGTAGCCTATGTCGAATTCAATTTCTCCTGCATAGTCGAAGAATGCGCCGAAGGTCTCTTTTCCGCTTACGATAATGAAGTTGTGGGAGCCGTAAAGGGAGCGTGTGTCCTCGTGGTGATTGGGATTGTCATAATTCCAGCTTTTATACTGCCAACCACGTTTGTTTATACCGCGGATTTGCTCGCCTAAGCCATATACGATATCGCTTTCCGAAAGATTATAGTAAAATGCTCCGTTTTCGTCAATTTCAAAAAACGGTAGCTTATCTGATAAAGCCTCAATGTCTTTAACAACCGCTTCTGTGGGGAATGGAGTTCCGTAAACATATTTTCTTATCATAGTGGTGTTACCTCCTGAAATATGGGTTGAATTTATTCTCTCTATATGATATAATACTATAAAAACAGGCAATAATCAAGTGATATTCTACTGAAAACCGATACTATCCTATTTACGGGGGGCTTTATGAACAAAATATGCTCCAAAGAAAACCGCGTACACAGCTCGGGGGAAAAGCCATACAGCTACTACGAATGCAGTATTCCGGACGGCTTTGCCTGCGTTCCCATGCACTGGCACAGCGAATTTGAGCTGAACTATATCCGTGAAGGCTCGGCAGAGTTTATCTGCGGCGAAGAGAAGTTCAACTCCTCAAAGGGCGACATAGTCATCACTCAGCCGAACATTCTGCACTCGATTTACCCTCGCGAAAACACACGGCAGGTTTATGACACCCTTGTTTTCAGCAGCGAGCTTTTCGGCGGCTCGGAGCAGGACAGGTATTTCGCAGAGTGTATCCGTCCATTGATTAACGGCAGTATGCGGCTGCCGGTACGAATTACGCCCGGTCACCACTATTACGCGGAGCTTTCCCTGTCGGCAGAAAACATATTTTCCTGCGCACGCGGTGATTCTCCGCAGCTGGATATGCTTTTACGAAGCGAGATAATGCGGTTTTTCTGGCTGCTCGAAACAGAAGCGAAAGCTGCGACTGTTCATACAGACAGCGTTATCCGCCCCGCTCTGGAATATATAGCAGAGCATTACTCCGAGTGCATAACGATAAGCCGCCTTGCCGCCGCCGTTCATCTCAGCGAAAGCTATTTTATGAATAGGTTCAAGGAATATGTGGGACTAAGCGCAATCGAATATATCTCACATTTCAGGATAGAAAAAGCCTGCAAGGAGCTTGCAGGCTCAAAAAAGAGCGTAATGGAAATCGCTTTTGAGTGCGGATTTTCCAATCTCTCAAACTTCAATCGGCAATTCAGGCGGATTGCAGGCTGTTCGCCTACCGAATACCGGAAAAGGCAGGCAATCAGCCGTTAATAATGCGGTCTATCTCCGCTTTTTCGGGCATTACCTTTAGTGCGCCCCGTCTGCCTGTTATAAGCGACGCTGCCGCATTTGCGAAGTTAAGCAGCTCGGAAAGCTGCTCTTTATTCGGCTTCATTCCGTTTTCGCAGATATAGTTCAGCGCACACCCCATAAATGTATCGCCTGCGCCCGTTGTATCAACAACATTAGGATTATCGTAAGCGGAAGCTGATACAAGTGAGCTGCCGCAGTAGGCTTTGCTGCCGTTTTTTCCCATTGTTGCGAGCACAAGCGGAACTCCATACTCTCTTATAATAGCAAAAACGCCCTTGTCGATGTCCTTTTCCCCCGTCAGAAACTCAATTTCGTTATCGGATATTTTCAGAATATCGCATACCGAAATGCCGTACTTTATAGCTGCTTTTGCGTCATCAAGGCTCTCCCACAGCGGCTCCCGGAGATTCGGGTCAAAGGATATAAGTGCGCCGCTTTCCTTTGCGGTATTTATTGCATAAACAGTAGCAGCACGATTTCCGTCGTGGGTCATTGACAGCGTTCCGAAATGGAATATCTTCGCATTTCTGATAATATCGCTGTTCACCTCGGAAGCCGTCAGCGCCATATCCGCTCCGGGGTTTCTGTAAAAGCTGAAATCCCTGTCGCCGTCGGGCTTTTTATGCACAAAGGCGAGAGTGGTGTGAACATTTTCGTCGTAAACAAGCCCATCTGCGCCTATGCCGCAATTTTCTATTACCTCGGACAGCATTTTCCCGAAGCTGTCCTTTCCGACCTTTCCGATAAAAGCCGTTTTCTTTCCGAGCTTTGCAAGCATAGAAAGAACGTTACAGGGCGCTCCGCCCGGGTTAGCTTCAAGCAGGGGGTTGCCCTGTTCGCTTATTCCGTTTTCGGTAAAATCAATCAGCAGCTCGCCCAGAGCGACAACATCATATTTTTTCATATCTTCCCTCCATTTGTAAGAGTGTGCAAAAATCTGTCAAAAGCTTCTCTGCCCATTTTATTTCTCTTGAATACTCCTGCGTCAAGCAGTACCTGCTCAAACACCTTGCCCACCTCAGCGCGAACGATGTCCGAGATGTTTTTTTTTGCAATATCAGGATTTCTGAGCGCTATTTCCCGCGCCCATTCTGCGTGACTTGCTGTTAGCGGATTAGCGGTAAGGTCTTTTCCCGACAGAAGCGCTTCTTCAACAGCGTCCAGTTCCTCCGCAAGGCGTGAGGGCAGAACTGCAAGTCCCATAACCTCGATAAGACCGATGTTTTCCTTTTTGATGTGGTGCAGAGAGGGGTTGGGGTGAAACAGTCCCAGTGGACGTTCCTCGGTTGTACGATTGTTCCTTAAAACAAGGTCACATTCATAGAAGTTGCCATTAATCCGAGCAATCGGCGTTATTGTATTATGAGGAACTCCGTTTGTTTGCGCCATTATGTCAGCGCTTTCATCGCTATAGCTGCGCCATTTGTCAAGAATATAGCTGCACGCTGCCGAAAGAGTGCTTCTGTTTTCGGATTTCAGACGGATAACAGACATTGGCCATTTTACAATTCCCGCCTGTACGCTTGAAAACTGAGGTAAGTGGAAATTTTTTTCAATCTGTGCCTTTTCCATTGCAAAGGTATATCTCCCGCCCTGAAAATGCTCGTGACTTAAAATTGAGCCGCCAACTATCGGCAAATCTGCATTTGAGCCAACGAAATAATGCGGCAGATAATCCAGTATGTCAAACAGCTTCTCAAATACCGCCTCGTCAATCTTCATCGCAGTATGTTTTTCGTTGAACACAATACAATGCTCGTTATAATAGCCGTAGGGAGAGTATTGAAGCTGCCATTTTTCTCCAAAGACAGTAATAGGCACGGGACGAAGGTTTTGTCTTGCGGGGTGAGTTAATGTTCCCGAAAAGCCTGCGTTCTCGGGGCAGAGTTGGCATTTCGGATAAGCCGCCGCCTGCGCCGCTTTTGCCGCCGCAATATCCTTCGGGTCTTTTTCGGGTTTGGAACGGTTAATAGTAATATCAAGCGTGCCGTATTCTGATTCGTAAGTCCACTTCAAATCCTTTTCAATTCTGCCTTTGCGGACATAGTTCAGCTTTTGGCTGAAATCAAAATACCAATCCGTTGCAGCTTCTGGCGATTTCTCATAATTCCTACGAAATTCTGTTGTTACCTCTCTGGGCATCGGCGTAAGAATTCCCATAAGCTTTGTGTCGAACAAATCGCGAAAAGCGGTTGTATTGGGGATAATTTTCTGTTGGCAGGCATAATCTACCAGCGGACAAAGTATCTCGTCAATTTCTTCATTTCCGCACTCCGTCTGCGTTTCCTGCCAGTCGGTCAGCTGAAAGACCTCCATAAGCTGATTGCGAATGACATAAATATCTTCTTCTGCTATCAGCTCATTTTTCAAAGCATAGCTTATCAGCCGCTGAATATCATCATAAATCATAAGCGTACTCCTTACAGCTCTATCCTGTCGCACTAACTGATATATTATCATAATCCCTTAGTAATTTCAACGCCGCCTACCGAACGAATTCTCAGCACATAACAGCTTCCGTTATCGAAAATCCGGTTCATTTCACTTACATATTCGCTCGCCTTATCGGTTGGTACAAATGCCTGTATCGTTCCCGCAAAACCGCCGCCGTGTACTCTTACCGCACCCTTTTCTCCAAGAATCCGTTTGCTTAACATAATGCCGATTGAAAGTGCTTGCTCGGTCGGCTGTGAGCAGGAATACAGATTTTGCAGAAGATTTGCGGAGGATTCACCGGACTGTTTAACAAGTTCAAGGAAATAATTCACATTTTCGTCCGAAAGAGCCTTTGCTTCCTGTATTGCACGTCTGTTTTCAGCAAAGAAGTGTGCGGCTCGCATAACAGCACGGTCGGAGCATTTTTCTCTAAGCTGCGGAATTACGGCGTAGAAGTCGTTTTCGTTTACATCTCTCAAAAACGCCTTTCCAAACTGCGCCGCAATGCTCTCCATTTCAGTACGAATGGCGACATAATCATCTGTCAAGTCAGCGTGGCTTCCCTTGGTATCAGTAACACAAAGGCAATACCCCGCATTTTCAAAGTCAAACGGGAAGCTCTGTATTTTCGGGTTTCCGGTGTCGTGAAAATCAATGGAAACAAGCCCGCCTACGGAGCTTACCATTTGGTCCATCAAACCGCTTTTCTTACCGAAATACTCGTTTTCCGCATACTGTCCGATTTTTGCTATCTCGACAGCGCCCGCTCTTCCTCTATTGTAATGGTTGTCTATAATTGTACCTATCAACACCTCAAAAGCAGCAGATGATGATAGTCCGCTCCCGCTTAGTACATCAGAGGTGGTGTATGCGTCAAACCCGCGCACCTCAATACCCATTTCGCAGAATCTTGATACGATTCCGCGAATAAGCGCAGATGAATTTCCTTTCTCGTTCTCCTGCACAGAAAGGTCGCTAAGGTTCACATTGTTTGGAGAATGACCCTCAGATTGCAAACGGATTACTCCCATATTGTTAAAGGACACAACAGCGATTATATCAAGATTTACAGCCGCCGCAAGCACGCAGCCGTGCTGGTGGTCGGTGTGATTGCCGCCTATTTCCGTGCGTCCGGGCGCTGAAAAGACGGATATCTCCTCGCAGTCGGGATAACACTCGCGGAATCTGTCAACCGCGTCGGCATATCGCTGCTTCTGTCGTGAAATCGTCTGCTCGCAGCTCCCGTAAAGCGTTTTCAATACTTCATCAAAAACGCCCTCGCTTAGCTGCTCCTTGAATTTCTGAAAGTTCATAAGGCGTCCTCCTGTTATGTTTCAGCAGTGAAATGCAATTCAATAGGCGCGTAATCTCCCCAAGTCTTTGGCAGCAATACGCCGCCGCTCATCAGAGCGCTTCCCGTATAGATTTCGCCGCTTTCGGCAAGGCGGTATTTTGCTTCGGGCATAAGTCCGCGCAGCTTGATTCGGTATTGCAGGCTGTTTGGCTCTGTTCGGAAAACAACACCGCCGACAAGCACTTCTCTCTTATCCTCCGAAACAAATTCCCACGCAGCGAGTTTATCTGTAATCGGATTGCTCAATCGGTAGTAAAATCCGCTGTGGATAAGTGAACCGTCCTTCTTAAAGCGAACAATCTGATTTTTTACCTTCTCTTTTTCGCTGTCCGAAAGCGTATTAAGGTCAAGCTCATAGCCGAAGCTGCCTGCCATAGCGGTAACCGCTCTCGTTTCAAGAGGAGTTACCCTGCCCGTCTGATGATTGGGAACCGCCGAAACATGAGAGCCAACCGCAGAAACGGGATAGAAGAACGATGTTCCGTACTGAATTGCCGTTCTTTCAACGGCGTCCGTGTCATCGCTGCACCATATCTGCGGACAATAGTAAAGCATACCTGCGTCAAAACGACCGCCGCCGCCGCTGCACCCCTCGAAAAGCACATCGGGAAAATCGTTTGTAAGCCGTTCAAGCAGCTCATACAGCCCGAGGACGTACCTGTGGGGCATTTCCCCCATATTTCCACTTTCAAGGCAGGCAGAATACCAATCGCATATACTGCGGTTCATATCCCACTTGATATAGGAGATGTCGGCGCTTTTCAGAATGCCGGAAATTGAATCGTACAGATACTGCCGCACGTCCTCTCTTGTCATATCAAGAAGAAGCTGGTATCTGCTGCGGTTAGGCTTTCTTCCCGGAATGCGTATTGCCCATTCGGGGTGAGTGCGATACAGATTGCTGTCCTCTGAAACCATTTCCGGCTCGAACCATAAGCCGAATTTCATTCCGAGAGCAGTGATTTTTCCCGCAAGACTTCCAAGTCCACCGCGCAGCTTATCCGTATTGACAAACCAATCCCCAAGCCCCGAGCAGTCGTCGTTTCTCTTGCCGAACCAGCCGTCGTCCAGCACCAGCATATCCACGCCAAGCTGCGCCGCCTGCGCTGCAATCTTCAGTATTTTATCTTCGTCAAAATCAAAATAG
The DNA here is from genome assembly GCA_017829075.1 of Oscillospiraceae bacterium. The sequence continues at coordinate 12,654 of JAGAJA010000051.1, forward strand.
GTAGCTTCCCAGTTGTTGATAAGTACAGGGCGCTCAGCAAACTGATACTTTCCTCGGCAGATATGCTCGCGCACGGTTTTGTGGAAATTGTGCGAAAGCTTCTCAAAGCCGTTTTGGCTGAACGACATTACCGCTTCGGGTGTGCAGAATTTCTCTCCCGATTTCAGTTCCCAGCGGAAAAGCTCGGGTTTTATGCCCATAACAAGGCGGGTCTGGTCAAGTTGGGCGTACTCTATCTTTGCTGAGAAGCTGCCGCTGTACATCAGCATTGTGCCGATACAATTACCCTGTGTTTCGGTGCAGTCCTTATTGCACAGAATGATACTCGGATTCTGCTGGTGGCTTGACGTACCTCTGCCCGAGGAGCTTTCCTGTATGCCGTGGGCGAGGGGCAGCCGCTCGGTTATTCTCTCCATTGTGTGTCTGCCGTGGAAGTGTATCCACTCGTTATAGTCTCTCGGCAGGTCAAGACAAAGACTTGCGGCATTTGTAAGGAAAACGCTGCTCTCTCCATTGTTCTCTATAATTGCGCTGCGTGTGATAATATCAAGCTTTGGCAGCACTCCGTATTTCAGAGTTACGGTAATATCGGAGGCAGTGTCTTTGAGATATATTTCAAGGGTCTGTGCATCATTGCTTTCCGCATATACGGCGGGAAGTCCGTCTATCGAATACTTTCCCTCAGAAATTTTATAGCCCTCGTATCTTAAATCAAGAGCACAGCTTCCCTCCGAATGAACTACGGATACGGCATTTATTCTGTAATCTCCGATACCTGCACAGGAATATTCCAAAGGCAGAGTATCAAGGGAATAATTGCGGTGGTTTTCCGCTTCGTAGATATTACCTGAAAAACCTACATCAGGGTATTTGCACAGATACTCCATGCTCATTCCGACCCTTTCGCCGTACCACAAATGACGAAGTACGCCGTATTCATCAGCCATAAGCTGATATTCCGAATTGTCGGTTTCTATGATAAAAAGCCTTGATTTTTCATTAATGTTAATAGGCATTTGCTACACCTCTCACTTTATCTCAAAATTATAGGTTGACAGGTCAGCGTCAAGGGTGATGGAGTATTCACCGCAGGTTCTTGTTATAACAAGCCTGCTTCTTTCCGTTTCTACCGAAATGCTGCCCTCAAGTCCGAATGCGGGGTGGGAGTTTCTAAGCTCCATAAGCTCTTTCAGCTTCTGAACCACCGGTCTTGTCTGCTCCGCTTCAACGTCCTCGGCGGTATAGTAATGGCGGTTGATGTCACGCCCGTTTTTGGTACGCTCCATAAGCTCAATATCGTTCGAGCCTGCAAGCATACCCACATAGTACACCTGCGGGATTCCCGGAGCAAAGAACTGTATCGCTCTTGCCAGAAGATATGCGCTGTCGTTGTCGCCGAGCGCCGAATAATAGGTGGTGTTCACCTGATATATGTCAAGATTGTTGTACGCCTCGGAGCTGTATATCATCTTCACGTTTGCGCCCTTTGAGTACATCTGCTCCTTAACCTTATCAATCTCCTCGTCGGGGAGCAGGTCTTTGACGTCCACAATGCCTATGCCGTCATGTGTGTCAAGTGTGGTGAACTGCTTCATCGGACATTTCAGCAGCCAGCTTTTGAGATATTCTCCCGTATGATTGTAGAGGGCGTGAAGCGTAAGGACAGGCAGAGCGAAATCGTAAATCCAGAAGCCTTTATCCGCAATTTTCATAGGGATAGTGTAATGCTCATGTATCTCGGGAAGTATCTCCGCACCGCCCTCAGAAGCGATTTTTTCTATATCATAAAGCAGCTCCCATATATCCGGTTCAATAAAGAAACAGCTTGTTCCCGCCTTTTTTACTGCATAAGCAAAAGCGTCAAGCCTTATTACGGAAGCGCCTCTGCGGCACATCTCACGGATAGTATCTGCTATGAATTTCTTGGTTGTGTCCTTTGATATATCAAGGTCTATCTGCTCCTCGCAGAAGGTACACCACACCTTTTCGGTAGAGCCGTCCGCAAATTTTGCCTCAATATAGGGCGCGCGGGGCTTGCGCTTGTAGATTATGTCTGTCTGTTCTGGAGTTGGCTCTCCGTTTTCCCAGAAATCCTTGTAGCAGATAAACATATCCTTGTACTCGGACTCGTCCTTTTTTGCAAGGAAATCCTTGAAATACTCCGAGCTTGCGGAAATGTGATTTACCATGAAATCAAACATAAGGTAGTATTCCTTGCCCATAGCTTCAATGTCATCGAAAGTGCCGAAGCTTTCCTCCACAACGTCATATCTCATAGGAGCAAACCCTCTGTCTGCCGAGGAGGGGAAAAACGGCAGGATATGAACTCCGCCGACCGCCTTTTTGTAGTGCTTGTCGAGCACTCCGTGAAGCTCGCGGATATTCTTGCCCATACTGTCGGCGTAGGTTATAAGCATTATCTTGTTCTGTATTTTCATTTCGATTTCCTTTCTTTAGTGCTTTCCCCCGCCGAGCGGCAGGGGAAATCATATATATTAACCCTTGACTGCTCCGTTTGCAACGCCGCCGATAATCTGCTTCTGACAGAAAATATAGAGTATAAGGATAGGCAGCAGCGCCAGCAGATAAGAAGCAAAGGCAAGGTTGTAATTTGTGCCGAACTGTGTCTGGAAATTAAGCTGTGCAAGTGGCAGGGTAGTATTTTCGGAGCCTGACATTATAACGAGAGGAGTCATAACATCGTTCCATGTTCCGAGGGCTGTAAGAACAGCTACGGTAGCGTGCATAGGCTTCATCATCGGGAAGATTATCGTCCAGTAGGTGCGCCATGCAGAAGCACCGTCAATATCCGCTGCTTCTTCCATAGCAAGGGGAATATTCTTCATATATCCGCTGTAAAGCATGACATTCATTGGCATAAAGAATACGGTATAGAGAATTATTACACCGAACATATTGTCAAGTCCAAGTACGGCAGTCTGCTTAACGAGGGGCATCATAAGTATTGCAAATGGCACGAACATACCGCTTACAATATAGAAGTATATAAGCTTGAAGCTCTTCTTGCGGCTCATATTTCTTCCGATAGCATAGCCTGCCATTGAGTGAATGATTATTGAGAGAACAATAGAAGCGCCTGTGATAATCACGCTGTTTCCGAGAGAATGCCAGAAATCTGTTACCCTCATGGCTTCTGCAAAGTTATCAAGGCTGAAGGTCTGGGGCAGAGCAAGGGCACCTGCAATATCGTTGGTCATCTCCGAGGGAGATTTCAGCGCAATAATGATAGTCATATACAGCGGAAACAGTATTGCAAAACAGCCGATTATCAGTAAAACTGTGATGATTATGGAGGATACTTTATTCTTGCTAATTTTAGGCTTGCGTGAGGGCTTGTTTTCTGTTTGTGTCGCAACGGGCTCGGTTACATTTACAATCTTTTCACTCATAGCTGCTCCTCCTTTTTATTCGTAATTACCATCTGGAAAACGGATATAGCAACAATTACAATAAAGAACACAACCGCATTTGCACTCTGGAAGCCGAACTGTCCGCCGTCCATGCCGTTTTTGTAGATGAGGTAGGAAATCGACTCTGTGCTTTGTGCAGGACCGCCCTTTGTCAATGCCATAATCTGGTCGAATACCATAAGCATATTCTTTGTGCTGAGAACAAGGTTTGTGGTGACAAACGGCATAAGCATTGGAAGTGTAAGGTGTCTGAACTTCTGCCACGGGGTTACGCCGTCAATCATTCCTGCCTCGTAAATGTCCGCCGGAATGGTCTGAAGTCCCGAAATGTAGATGATTGTGTTCATCGCCACCGCCTGCCATACTCCTACGATAAGAACGCCTATCCAAGCTGTTTCCTCGCCGGCAAGAATACTGTTTTCAATGAAGTTTATGTGCAGTGCCGAGCCGATAGCAGGGATAATATAGGTGAAGATAAAGCTGAAAATATAACCTACAACCAGTCCCCCAAGGACATTCGGGAGGAAATATACTCCCCTTAATGCGCTCTTGAACTTGATTTTGCTGTTAAGTCCCAGAGCAAGAAGCAGGCTGATTACATTGACAAGTACCGTTCCGACGATTGCATACTTGAAAGTGAACAGGTAGGAATTTCCCACTCTTGCGTCGCTGAACAGGTCTATGTAATTGCGCAGTCCCACAAACTCAAAGCTGCCGTAGCCCTTGTAATTCGTGAAGCTGTAAAACGCGCCGGTTATCAGTGGTATTGTGTTGAATGCGACAAAAAGGATAAGTGCGGGAGCTATCATTAGTATAAAGGTCATTCGCCTTGATAATACTTTCTTGTTTTTCATTGCTGCCCCTCCTCGTATTTCTTCACCCGTGCGATAAGGTCGCGGTTGTATCTCGCCCATTCCTTGTCGAAGCGCTCAAGGAACTGCCGCGCCGAGTTATCGCTCTTGTCCATGAGATAGGTCTGAATCATTGCGTCAACGCTCATTTCGCTGGGGTAGTGGTGGTCGTGGTAATCCGACATTCTGCCGTCCTTTATGTACTGCTCCATTCCGTTTAAGAACTCCGGTAGTTTAAAGTCGCCCTCCTTGCAGGGGATTCCTCCCTGGTCGTCCAGATAAATCTGCACTGTTTCGTCCTCGAACATGAAGCGAAGCACCTCATAAACCGCTTCCTTGTTCTTTGTACCCTTCATCACTGAGAAATGCAGGTCTATACCGGAGTTGAGCACATTATCCTGTTCGTTTTCGTTTGCAGGGAATGTGAAGGAATCAATATTCATATCGGGATTTACCGAAAGTATCTGCGGTACTGCGTAGCTGCCGATGGGGTACATTGCAGACTGTCCTCTCGCAAAGGCGGTGCAGGCGTCGTTGTAGCTGTATGCGTAGGGATTCGGTTCGGCGTAATCAAGCAGCACCTTTATTTTATCGGCTACCTCAGCGTATTCCGCCGCAAAGGTCGTCCTGCCTGCGTTTACGCTACTGCACACATCGGAGGGAGCAAGTCCTACGGCAAGCGCATTCCACGGTGCCAAACAAGTCCATGTGTCCTTATAGCCCAGGTAAAGCGGGTCGGTGCCTGATTTCTTAATCTCCTCGCAAAGTGCTATAAACTCGCTCCATGTTTCTGGAATTTCCCAGCCGTTCTGCTCAAACATATCCTTGTTGTAGAGTATTCCTGCCGCATTCGCCGCATAAGGCAGGGCATAAACTCCCTCTTTTGGAAGCAGCTCAAGCTCCTTTTCGGTTTTGAGGTAAGCGGGGTTTATAGTATCTATTATCTCAATGTCTGAAATGTCCTCAAACAGGTCTGCGTCAAGGAAATTTGAGTAATTCATATCGCCGCCGATACCTACAATATCGGGATAGTCCTCTCGGATAAGGCGGGTTTTGAGGACAGTCATCGCCTCGTTCGGGGATTCGATTTTTAGCTGAATATCGTCGTGAGTTTCGTTAAACAGCTGTTCAATTTTCTCAAACGCCTTGACTGCTTCGGGTTTGTACTGGAGCATTGTGACCGTGGTTACTCCGTCTTTGCCGGCGTCGCCGGAACAGCCCGACAGGAAAACCGAAGCGGAAATTGCCGCAGCTGTTAAAAGTGATACTGCTGCTCTGCTTTTTTTCATGTTGAATTACCTCCTTTTGTGTGGGGCTTTCTCTTGAAAATAGTATATCATACCATAATGCGTTCTGTAAATCGCTTAAAAGCAGAAGTTTTATACCATTTTACGACATTTTTCTGTTAAAATAAAAATATAGTTGCATTATGGTATATTTTGTGTTATACTGATAAAAAATATCAACAACTTATATCGCTGTATGTTGGAGGTGCACTATGAAGGATCTGCTCTTTTCCGTATTCCCCAATGATAGGCAACACCGCACAATTATGCAATGACAATCCGGATAATAAGCACATTTAGTAAATGTCTATATCAACCCTAAAACGTCTGCCGAGGCGCACTGAATCAAGCTGCCAGACAAGGTCTGTCAGCCAGAATCAGGTTTGCCA
>JAGAJA010000052.1 GCA_017829075.1 Oscillospiraceae bacterium
GAACGCCGCCCTGTCACGGCGGAGGTCGTGGGTTCGAGTCCCATCCAGGTCGCCAAATGCGGATTTAGCTCATCTGGTAGAGCGCCACCTTGCCAAGGTGGAGGTAGCGAGTTCGAGCCTCGTAATCCGCTCCAATTTTTTCTCCGTATAAAGCCGTGCGGAGTTTTTTCAAGACGAAAGTGCAAAACTTGTCGCAGACAGGCTGAAAGAGATAGAAAAACAGGGGAACTAAACATTACAAATTCGTCGTGGAAATATTCACGGCGTTTTTCATTTTATTGTACCAAATCACGGGAATCGTTTTACGCGCTGCTTTTTTCAACACAAAATCACTCAATATCGGAGAAACTATGCAGAAAAAAATCTCACTGAACAACGTTCTATATGCGGCGGTGATACTTCTGGCGCTGGTGGTGCTGGCAGCCGCCTGCCTTGGAAGCAATCAGGCGAGTCCCTCGTTTTTTTTGCCGGTCAGATTAATCGGCGAATACAGCTATGACGGCGGTCAGACGTGGTCGTCGCTGGAGGAAAATACGGACCTTTCCGCGCTGGACGGAGACCTAATTTTGCGCGGAAATTTTGAACGTGAATTCCCCGAAGGCGTACAACTGAACTTTTATCTCGATCATATTACGATGGAGATTTTTGTAAACGGGGAGCAGTCATTTTGGGACTGCAGACTGGAAATGGGACTGACTTCCTCCGGCTGCGGAAAGCAGTGGGTGAAGTGGATAACCCCCGAAATCTTTGAAAACGATGTGATCGAGTTCCGCTTAGGCAATTTCCATAAGATCGGGAACAGAGACGCTTATAACGAGCTGCTGGGATCGATCTACGGCGGAACGGACGATCTTTTCAGCAGCTTTATGATGAAATCCGGTAACGCAAGCCGTATCATAGGTTTTTCGGTAATTGTGGTGGCGGTAATGCTGTTGGCTGCGGCAGTATCATTCTGGCTTCTCCGGATCGAGGGCGGCGGTGAGTTACGAAATCTGGGCTTGCTAGCGCTGTTTTTCGGAGGGTATTTTATCCTCGACACAGTTGATCTGTCGCTGTGGAGCGAGAATATCGCATTTAATTCGTATGCTCTCAATCTTTGCATCATGCTTGCCGGTTTGTCCGCGATCATGAGCGCGGCAGGAAATCTAAAGTCCGGCGCGGTAAAGGTGGCGCGGGGTGCGGTCATTGCGTCATCGGCGGTCAATGTATGCCTGCTGCTGTTGTCGCTGTGCGGAGTTATGGTGATTTACGACACCTCGATCTACTGGGTTTTCGCGCATTTGGCTTTATTCCCAGTCATGCTTGGCTGTTGTGTTTATGAGTTGATACGGGGTAAGGATAGGAATTACATAGTATTGATATCCCACGTTCTGCTTTTTACTTCCTTTCTGGCAGATATGATAGGCTGCCTTGCCGGACTATATAAAACTGTGATATGCTCAAAGGCGGTATTTCTGGTTCTGTTCCTGATAAATCTTGTTATTTTTATCAAGGATATCCCAGCGGATTTCCGCGCGGCGAGGCAGGCGGAGAAGCTTGAGGCGGAGCTTGCAGACAGCCGTATTTCAATAATGCTGAGCCAGATACAGCCGCATTTCCTGTATAACTCTCTGAATTCAATCTATTACCTATGCGACAAGGATCCAAAGGCGGCGAGGCAGGCAATCTCAGATTTCTCCGACTACCTCAGGGGAAATATGGATTCTCTTACAAGAAGCGCGCCTGTTCCGTTTTATCGGGAGCTGAAGCATCTGAAAAACTATCTCACCCTTGAAAAGCTCAGGTTTGACGATACTCTTGAGATCGTCTGGGATATACAGACCGAGGACTTCATGATACCCGCGCTGACAGTCCAGCCGCTGGTGGAAAACGCGGTGAAGCACGGCATCTGCAAATCGGAAAACGGCGGCACGGTGACGATATCCACCAGAGAATGCGAGAGCTGCTATGAGGTCGAGATAAGGGACGACGGAGCAGGATTTGACCCGAACGGAAATCCAAGCGACGGAAAAAGCCATGTGGGGATAGAAAACGTCCGGAGCAGGCTCAGCAAAATGTGCGGGGCAGATCTGGAAATAACAAGCGAAAAGGGCAAGGGAACTACCGCGATAATACGAATACCAAAAAATAAAGAACAGGGTGAATGACAATGAGGTCAATTCAGACAAAGATCATACTTCTGATCTTGCTGGTAATAGTGGTATCTGCCGCAATTCTCGGAGGAGCGGGCATAATCAGCTCAAAGGCGGCGATAGACAGCGATTCGGTTCAGATAATGAACCTGCTTTGCAGTGAAAAGGCGCAGGAACTTAACAGCACCCTCGGACGTATCGAGCAGTCCGTTGAGATCATGGGTGAATACGCGGTATCTCATATAGAGAGCACCGAAAAGCTTGTCAACGATGAGCAATACCGGAATGATTACACAGCCGCCCTTGAAAGCCTCGGAATGACTGCTGCTTGCAAGACAATCGGCGCAGTTGCATATTACATGAGATTTTCGCCGGACAAATTCTCCTCCTGCGAGGGCTTTTTCAGGGTGAAAAACCGTGAGAGCGGCGAATTTGAGCCGTTTGAGCTTACTGATTTCAGCAAATACAGTCCCGATGACGTTGAGCATCTTGGCTGGTACTATATCCCGGTGAATGCCGGGAGAGCCATGTGGGTTTCGCCTTATTTCAATAAAAACGTAGGCATCTACATGATATCCTATGTCGAGCCGATATATAATGACGGAGAAATAATCGGCGTTGTGGGCATGGATATCGACTTTGAATATATCAGCAGCTTTATTGACGGGATAACCCTGTATGAGACCGGATATGCGTTCCTGACGGACAATGAGCTTAATATTGTATACCACAAGGACAGCACGGTAACAGGTTCTGTGAGAAATCTGAGAGAAAGCTTTTCCGCAGATGAAAACTCATTTATTTCGGATAACAACAGGCTGTATGAGTATACATGGAACGGCAGCAGAAAGCGACTTGCGCTGCGCTCGCTGAATAACGGAATGTGCCTTGCGGTGACTGCGCCGGTGCAGGAGATAGACTCGGTGAAGATACAGCTTGTGCATCAGATCATTTTTGCGGCGGTAATTATTGCGCTGGTGTTTATTCTGGTAAGCTCCGCCATTGCAAAGACCCTGATACGTCCGCTTAAAGAGCTGAACACCGCCGCAAAGGAGATAGCCGGCGGAAACCTCTCCGTGACGCTTACCTCGAAATCCAAGGACGAAATAGGAACGCTTACTGAGAGCTTCCGTGAAACGGCTGATCAGCTCAAAACCAAGATGGATTACATCAACAGCCTTGCATATACCGACAGCCTGACCGGAATAAAGAATAACACCGCCTATTTGCAGGATGTTTCCGGGCTGAAGCCGGAAATCGAAAACGGAAGCGCTGAATTTGCTCTTGCCGTGATCGACGTGAACGGTTTGAAGCAGATAAACGACAATTACGGACACGAATACGGCAATGTGTTGATCACTATTACCGCTCAAGCGGTGTCTGAGGTGTTCGGCAGGGATAATGTATACCGTATCGGCGGAGATGAGTTTGCCGTGCTGATGAAAAACGTTGACGGCGAAAAGCTCAGTGAGCTTGTCAGCCAGTTCCGTGGAGCGCTTAAAAACATGAACGGAACAATTACAGTCGCCGCCGCAATTGGCACAGCCGGTTTTGAAAAAGACAGCGACAGATGCTTCGAGGACGTATTCCGGCGGGCAGACGAGGAAATGTACAAAAACAAGGTCGATATGAAGAAAAACAACGAGATCAGCAGAGTGCTATCCGAAGCAGTTCCGTTATAATGCTTTTCAGGAAGGAAATACAGCCTGTGAAAACTCTTTTTATAAACGCCTGTGTGCGCGATAACTCACGAACCCTTATTCTTGCCCGGCGTTTGCTGGAAAAGCTCGGCGGGGACATTGAAGAGGTGTTCCTCCCGGAGGAGAATATACTTCCGCTGGACGGTAAATCCCTTGCAAGGCGGGACGAGCTGCTGCGCAACGGGGAGCTGGACGCGCCGGAATTCCGCTATGCAAGGCAGTTTGCGGCGGCGGACGTTATCGTGATTGCCGCGCCGCTGTGGGATCTTTCGTTTCCCGCGTGCCTGAAATGCTATATCGAAGCGATAATGGTGAGCGGCATGACCTTTCAGTACAGCGGCGACAGACCGCACAGTCTTTGCCGTGCAAAGAAGCTGATCTATGTCACCACCAGCGGCGGGGAATTTATTCAGGATTATGGATATAATTATGTTGAGGGGCTTGCGCATTATTTTTTCGGCATAAAGGACACAATGTGCCTGTTGGCGGAAAACCTTGATATAGAAGGCGCTGACGTTGATGAGATACTGAAAAGCCACATAGAGTATATCGACAGTCTGGATTTTTCAGAAAAGGGAGAGTAAAAATGAACAACAACTGCTTCACGGTCTGCGGAATAGTTGAAATAAGCGGGAAGATCCTGCTTGTGCGGCACGCCTACGGCACGGCAAAGGACAGAATTCTGCTGCCCGGTGGATATGTTCATGAGGAAGAGCTTCCCGCTGCCGCCGCAGAGCGTGAGATTTTCGAGGAAACCGGAGTTACCGCAAAAGCAAAGTCGGTCGCCGCTGTGCAGTTCAAGCCGGAGCAGTGGTGCGTTGTATTCCTGATGGAGTACATCTCCGGAGAGCCGAAATCCGACGGCTTTGAGAACAGCGAGGTGCTGCTTCTTTCGGCGAGCGAGGCTGTACAGCGTGAGGATATCACCAACATGAGCAGAGCGCTGCTTGCGGCATACAGCGCCGGAGAAATAACTGCTATGGGAAAGAGCGGATATGTTGCGCCGTCATCAAGACCGGATAATTATGAGCTGTACGGGATAAAGTGAAATCAGTTTCCGACATATGAAAAATCCTGAGAGGGTGAACTCTCAGGATTATTTTTTATCCGGCAAGGTCAACGTTCATTATCGTTTTCCTTATATAGGGAAGCCTTTCCGCTGAAACGCAGAATTTATTGATCCCCATTCTCAGCAGCTCCTCCGTCAGCGTCGTATCCTCCGCAAACGAGCCGCAGATACCTATGCTTGCGCCGTTTTTCACCGCATTCTGGGCAGTGTAACCTATAAGGCGCATTACAACGGATTTCTGTCCCTCGGCGAACTCCTCGGAAAAAATACTTCCGCCATAGCTTGACAGAGTGCTTCGCGCAAGCTTGTCACTGTCAATAATGAAGAAATCCGCCATTGGAGCTAACTCGTCGCTGATTATCGCAGCCGCGGGAGTTTCCAGCATGAAGCCTATTCTGGCGTTTTCGGTGCAGGGAACGCCTCTTTCCCGCAGCACGGATTTTACTCCGTCGCAGGCGGAAAGAATTTTCCGTGCCTCCTGTACGCTGGTTACGGCGGGGAACAGAATACCGGGATCTCCGGAGGCGCAGGCGCGGAACACCGATCTCATCTGCTGACCATACAGGGTGTAGCGGTCTGGATTTGAATGGCTTATCTCCGGCATACGGATAACTGCTCGTCCGTTCGCAGTGAATTCGGCGATATGGCGGAAGAATTCGGTCTGCTGCTCCTCGTCCGGTATAAGCCGGCAGTTAAGCGCGCAGATACCGTCCGCATACTCCGGAAGCTCCTCTGCAGCGCAGATAGCTGACGCAAGCAGAGTGATCCGTGTGCCGTCCAGAGTGCGTGTCTTGCGGTTGTTGGTAGTCAGCGGAGCTTTAATACGCTGGCGCTCTGCAAGCCGATTCATTGCAGACAAATCCGGGCTGAGTATAACCTCTCCGGTAAATCCGTCAACGATAACCTCTTCACCCTCGTGATCGAGGGAAAGAATATCCTCTCCCACGCCGATCACCGCCGGTATATTCATGCTATGGGCAAGAATAGCGGTGTGCGACATTGGTGAGCCGTGGGCGGTCACAAATGCGGCGGCATTGTTCTTGTAAAGCGCTGCGGCTTCGCTGGGGGTGAGGTCGTCCGCGCAGATCACAGAGTTTTCTTCTATCCCGCTGAAATCAAGGGGAGTTCCGGTGAGAATAGAAATTATCCGGTTGGACACGTCCCGGACATCAGCTGAGCGGGCGCGCATATACTCGTTGTCCATTGCTTCCAGCATCTGCGCAAAGATATCCGAGGTACGCGCCACGGCGTATTCTGCATTGACGCTCTCAGTCTTTATGATGCTGTTGATAGAGCTGTTGTAGTCCTCGTCCTCCAGCATCATCATGTGAATTCCGAATATCTGCGCATTGGACTCGCCTATCTCCTCCAACGCGTTGTCATATATCTGCTGGAGCTGTCCAGCGGCGACGTACCTCGCCTTATCGACTCTGCGGATTTCAGCGGCGGTATCCTCAACGAGAACGCGCTCTGTTGACAGCTTCGGCTTTTTTAATATTCTGATGTGACCGGAAGCAACTGCTTCGTAAACACTTTTGCCGTTAATTACTGTCATAAAACTCACTCCTTTGAAGATTTTTTGCGCATTTTCCGCTGCAAGCTCCCTTTCTCTTTTCCTTGATAATATAATAACATATTCTATTCATAAATGCAAGGGATTTTCATAATTTTCTACAAAACTCAGTTAAAATGAGCAAAAGATTTGTGAATATTGCACATTACTGTAAATGGCAATGGCAGGAGGGAAATAGGTTTGAGAGAATTTTTGTGGTAAATTGGAATTTGGTGGGTAGTTTTGCTTGTAACTAAGCGCGAAGCGCAATTGCTTTTCGCTTCCTTTTGGCTTCCAAAAGGAAGCGGGGTGGGGGGCAGCGCCCCACCACTCGCGCGTAAGCGCATAAACGCGTCAGAAGCGCTAAAGGGGTTACAGGGGGAAAACAAGAGTTTTCCCCCTGTCTGTTGCTGCCGTAGGCAGCAACAGACAACTACCTCATCGTGCGTTATTGGTATGGTTTTGCCACTTTTCCGGTCAGATTTGCACTGCCAAATAACAACTTAGAATAATCTTTTTGAGTTTGTCAATGCCTGCTCCGCAGTCATTGACCGGGGGAAAAC
>JAGAJA010000053.1 GCA_017829075.1 Oscillospiraceae bacterium
GAAAATCCGACAAAAACCGGACGTTCCCCCCTTTCCCCTACGGTTTTCTCCTCAGACTCCTCTCCCATGTTGCCCATAGTTGTGCGACATCGTGTCGCACTTTGGGGCAACTGCGCAAACGTCCTGTTTGCGCCCTCTCCCCTTTTCCCCCTTGTCCGGTTTTTCGCGGATAGAAAGTGAAAGGAATTTTAAACGAGGAAAGGTGCGCTGCCGACGGCATAAAGCTCCATTCCTGCGGGTAGGTTGTTTTGCGAATAATCAAGGCTTTTTTAGGCTTCATCCCTTGCACCCATTGATCCCTTAATTGTTTGTTGAATACCGCCGTTAATAAACCCACGGATAAATGCAACATTACAAAAGGCGGAAGGCGTGTCGAGGCACTCGACAAGTTCCAATTTACTACATCAAACAATATCACCGCTCGGCTCGCCGCTTGTGACTATTCCCTTATCCGCGTCTATCGTCACAGCAGTGCCGGAACGCAGTATCTGCGTAGCATTAGCAGCTCCGGTAATGACTGGGATATCAAGCGTCATGCCGACTATCGCCGCATGGCTGTCGTCGCCGCGCTCTTCGGTGATAATTCCCGCGGCAGTCTTCATCAGCGGAAGGATTGCGTTGCTGGTTCTCGGAATGACAAGAATATCTCCTGAATTAAACTGCGCCTGAGCCTGCTTCTCATCTGCGCATACGCAGGCGGTGGCGGTCACTGTGCCGGAGGTAACTCCGTGTCCGGTGACAAGCACATCTCCGACAATATGCACTTTCATAAGGTTGGTGGTTCCGGAAACTCCAAGGGGAACTCCGGCGGTGATAACAACAAGATCGCCGTTATTCAGCAGTCCCGCTTCGCAGGCTTTCTGAACCGCATGGTGAATAAGATCGTCGGTGCTGGTCATTCTTTCCTCCGCCATCAGCGGGATAACTCCCCATGACAGGGCAAGCTGGCGCAGAGTGGTTTCGCTGGTTGTGCATGAAATAATCGGGCATTCCGGACGGTAGCGGGACAGCATTCTTGCGGTCGTACCGGTCTTGGTGACTGTGATGATCGCGGTAGCGCCCAGATCCATTGCGGCGGAAACGGTAGCGTGGGAAATGGCTGTGGAAACATTGACTGAATTCTGACTTTCCAGCTTGTAGAAACGCTTTTTGTAGTCGATAGCCTTTTCAGTGGTTTCGGCGATAAGCGCCATTGTGCGCACAGCCTCCACCGGGTGCAGACCTGCGGCGGTTTCGCCGGAGAGCATTATCGCGCTGGTGCCGTCATATATTGCGTTGGCAACGTCAGTGGTTTCTGCACGAGTGGGGCGGGGATTCTTTATCATGGATTCCAGCATCTGGGTGGCTGTTATTACCTGCTTGTTGGCGTTATAGCCTTTCTTTATCAGCATTTTCTGGAGCTGCGGGATCTCCTCAAACGGGATCTCAACGCCCATGTCGCCGCGGGCTACCATAATTCCGTCCGCAACGTGCAGAATGGAGTCGATATTGCGTACTCCTTCGCCGCTTTCAATCTTTGCGATGATGCGGATATCCGGTCTGCCTTCCTCATCAAGGATCTTGCGTATTCCGAGGACATCATCGGCGCAGGTCACGAAGCTTGCCGCGATGAAATCATAGTTTTCTCTTGCGGCAAAGCGGATATCGCTTTCGTCCACTTCGCTGATATAGGGCATGGAGAGCTTCACTCCGGGGACGTTTACTCCCTTGTTGTCGGAAAGCACGCCGCCGTTGAGAATTGAGCAAATGATATCAGCCGTACCGTCGGGGTTGTCCCGTATCTCGTTGCAGCGCAGCACTATGTTTCCGTCGTCGATAAGAATGCGTGTTCCGACATTTATGTCGCCGGGCAGGTTTTTATAGCTTATTGCGGCACGTTCCGCCGTTCCTTCCTCCTCGCGGGTGGTGAGGGTGAATACCCCGCCGGTCTTTATCTCCGGCTTGAGTCCGTCCTTGAATTTGCGCAGCCTTACCTCCGGCCCTTTGGTATCAAGCAGTGTCGCAACAGGCTTTCCAGCCTCCTTGGCGATGCGGATAACTCGCTCGTGGTCGATCTTGTGGCTTTCCTGAGTTCCATGTGAGAAATTCTGGCGCGCCACGTTCATTCCGTTGTCGATAAGGGCGCGCAGTATCTTGTCGTCCTTAGTCGCAGGACCGAGTGTGCAGACGATTTTTGTTCTTCTCATAGCTGTTCTCTCCGTTCATATTAAAATCTCTGTGCTTAAAGGCTATTCCTATTTATTATATCATTATCCTGGCAATAAATCAAGCAAAGAATTGTTAAATTATCGTAAGAATATTTTACAAGGATTTTACATTGCCTTTTTGTATCATTTTTATACAGTTTTCACATTCCTGACGTATATAATTCACTATTCAGGGTTAAAATATAACCGTAAAGCAAAGAAATAAGAACCTCCGGCTTTACATTGAAAATGCCAACCGCACCTTTTCATATAATTACCAACCAAACCAGCATCAGACCCTCGCAGGAAACTGCGGGGGTTTGATGTTTTATGCAAACAATGCTTGATTTTTTCGGGATAATGTGGTATTATATAGATTATAAATAATATATCTATGAATATCAATGGAGAGGAAACGGATATTACTTCCAGAAGAAAGGAACTATAATACAATGAGCGAAGAAAAAAAGGAATTTGTGAAGCATGAAATTCCCCGACCGGAATTTCCCAAGCGCGCAATAATCACCGGAGGTATGCCCTATGGCAACAAAAAGCTGCACTTCGGACATATCGGCGGAGTGTTCGTTTTCGCGGACGTTTACGCGAGATTTCTGCGGGACAGGCTGGGTGACGAGAATGTAATCTTCGTGTCCGGCACCGACTGCTACGGCTCGCCTATCGCGGAGAGCTACCGCAAGCTGGTGGAGGAGCGGGGCTTCAAGGGTACTATTCACGATTTCGTGGAGGAAAACCACAAGGCGCAGAAAAAGACCCTCGACGATTATATGATAAGCCTCAACATCTTCGGCGCGTCCGGACTGGGACGCACTGCGGAGATACACAACGACGTTTCCGACAAATTTATCCGCAGGCTCTATAATAATGGACATCTGCGCAAGATAAGCACCAAGCAGTTCTATGATGAGAAAGCCGGCTGCTTCCTTAACGGCAGGCAGGTCATCGGCAAATGCCCGGTAGACGGCTGCACAAGTGAAAAGGGCTATGCGGACGAGTGCGACCTCGGACATCAGTATATGCCGGAGAACCTTATCGACCCGAAGAGCACCCTCACCGGGGAAACTCCTATCATGAAGGACGTTGAAAACTGGTATTTCGACCTGCCGTCATACAATGGGCTTCTCAAGGAGTACACCGCAAAGATCTCCAAGCAGAAGAATGTGCG
Source organism: Oscillospiraceae bacterium (assembly GCA_017829075.1). The sequence continues at coordinate 3,370 of JAGAJA010000053.1, forward strand.
CCAGCTTGTTTCAAGCACCATTTCTGAGTTCCTTGCAGATCCGGTGGTACACATCAAGAACGAGCTTCTGGACAGCTACAATGCGGTCAAGGATCAGCTCCCGGAGCATGAATTCATAGAAGAAAAGAAAAAGCCCAGCTTCACGATAAAGTTCAAGGAGCTGGACGAGATGAACAAGGCAACTGCTATCCTTTCCGCCAACGGAATACGCTACCGTACCGGAAAGACCCTTGTTCCGTTCAGACTCACCGGAAACATCGAGTGGGGTGTACCCGCTCCGGTGCTTGAGGGAGAAGATCCGCTGACTATCTGGGTATGGCCGGAGTCCCTGTGGGCGCCTATTTCCTTCACAAAGGCTGCTCTGGAGCAGCAGGGAAGAAGCCCGGAGGAGTGGAAGGACTTCTGGTGCAGCAAGGACGCAACGGTTTATCAGTTCATCGGCGCGGACAATATCTATTTCTACGGCGTGGCTGAAATGGCTATGTTCATGGGACTTCAGGAGGGAGAGAATACCTCAGATCCGGCGGACGGCGAAATGCAGCTTCCGGTGCTCTGCGCGAACAACCACATTCTGTTCCTCGACAAGAAAGCCTCCAGCTCCGGCGCAGTGAAGCCGCCTATGGCTCAGGATCTGCTGGATTATTACACTGCTGAGCAGCTCAGAATGCACTTCCTCGGCTTAGGACTGGGGCAGCGCAGCGTAAGCTTCATGCCGAAGCCCTACAATCCTAACGCAAAGCCGGAGGATCCCGATCCTGTCGTAAAGGACGGCTTCCTGCTGTCCAACGTGTTCAACCGCATTATCCGCACCTGCATTTATTCCGTGCAGAAGAACTTTGACGGAGTTATGCCGGTGGGAGAGGTTGACGAGCAGGTGCTTGCCGACGCGAAAAAGGCTATCCTTGATTACGAGCGGTATATGTACAGATTTGAGTTCCATCAGGCGACCTATGTCCTCGACAGCTACATCAGAAAGGCGAGCAAGTATATGGCGAAGAACCTCGGTGACGCAGACAAGGCGGAGGACAACGAGGCGCGCCGCAAGGCTCTCATTCAGGTGTTCCACATGATAAGGACTGCCGCTGTGCTGCTTCACCCGATGGCTCCGAAGGGTACGGAAATGATCCTTGAATATCTGGAGCTTCCCGGCTGCGAGAAGAGCTTCTGGAGCTGGGACAGAATTTTCGATACTATGGCGGATTTCACCGGCGGAAAGGATCATAAGCTGAAATTCCTTGAGCCGAGGGTGGATTTCTTCACAAAGCACCCCAGCCAGTTCGGCAGCGGCGCTGACGAGTAATTGAACAGTATTTTGCCGCTTCTGATGCAACAGTCAGAAGCGGCATTGTGCTTTCGGCAACAGTATAAAATGATAACAGCGCTTTAGCTTGCCGAAAAACTTTATAATTGACAGAAAAAATGTAGGGGAGGAGCAAGCCCCTCCCCTACGAGTGATCTAAATCTATACGAAAAGATATATCGACAGACTGAGGCGCTGCAATCTAACAGCGCCTAAAATATCATTCGGATTTACTGATAACGGACATCGGATCTATCCACTTTCCGCCCTGCTTTACTCCGAGGTGGAGGTGAGGCTCCTGAACTATCTCGATCTGACAGGTATCCGAGGTCTTTCCGATGATCTCGCCCTCCTTTATCTCCTGACCGGTCTTGATGTTAAGCTCCTTGGCAAGACCGCAGTATTCCACCGTCAGTCCGTTGTCCTGCTCAATGACAACGCAGATACCCCACAGCGGATCCTCACGGATCTCGTTCACAACGCCGGAGGACATGGACTTAACGTCAGTGCCGAGGGGGCAGAGGATATCGCAGCCGTCATGGGTCTTCCAGACGCCGAGGGTTTCGGATTTCACCAGCTCGCCGTTGCTGAACGGGTGAGAGATCTCGCCCTCTACCGGCATGATGTTCCGCGCCTCTGACTTGACCGGCTTGTTTACCTCTTCGGCTTCCTCGGTTTCATCGGCTTCGGCAGCCTGAATGTCCTCGGTCAGGTCAGCCTGAGCCGGAACGTCAGAGGGAGTAGAGTCCTCGCGCTCAACTCCGCTCTGCTCCGCGTTTACCGGGCTGCTGTCCGGCGCACTGAATATCCATGTGCTGCTGGAGTTCTTGTCAGATGTGGGCGTCAGGTTGTCCATTGTGCGGTTATACGCAGCAATTGAGGCAGCCGCGATCGCCGCCACTCCAAGTACCGCAGCCGCGGCAAATGCCTTTGTGTTAAGTGACTTTTTGTTCCTGTCTTTTCTCATGATGATTTTCCTTTCTTTAAATAGGGTAAGCGCTTGGTGAATTTGGTTTCAGCCATAGTTTAGCCAGAATATTTCCAAATATTCTGCAAAAGTATAATATATCAACCAATCCGGCTGGAAACCTGACAAGTATTTGTGATTTATCAACAAAAAATCATATTTTCACAAAATTTTCGTTAAACCTCTGTACAATTTGCAAAAAATCATGTATAATTATAATGTATGGATTAAAAGACGATCAATAATAAGAAAAGCAATAAAAGAAGTATTGCTGAAACAACTAGGAGCAAAATTATGAGTATCACAAACGTTCTGACGCTAATTGGCGGGCTTGCCCTGTTCCTTTTCGGAATGCACATAATGTCCGGCTCGCTGGAAAAGCTTGCCGGAGGTAATCTTGAGCGCTGGCTGGAAAAGCTCACCAAAAAGCCTATCATGGGCGTTCTTCTCGGCGCGGGTGTAACTGCGATAATCCAATCCTCGTCCGCAACTACGGTCATGATGGTCGGTTTTGTAAACTCCGGTATCATGAAGCTGTCGCAGGCTATCGGCGTAATTATCGGCGCGAACGTGGGAACCACCGCCACAAGCTGGCTGCTCAGCCTTTCTTCCGTTGAGGGCGCGGGTATTCTTCAGGCGTTTAAGCCGGAGAATTTCTCCCCGGTTCTGGCTCTCATCGGAGTTATCCTGCTGATGTTCTGCAAGTCAGATAAGAAGCACAGCATAGGATTCATTCTGCTTGGCTTCTCAACGCTGATGTTCGGCATGGAAACCATGTCCGGCGCAGTTGAGCCGCTTAAGAATATCCCGGAATTCGGACAGATCATGACCATGTTCTCCAATCCGGTGCTCGGCGTTATTGCCGGAGCGGTAATGACTGCGATCATTCAAAGCTCCTCAGCTTCTGTTGGTATTTTGCAGGCGGTTTCCAACTCAACCGGCGGAATTAATTACTCCACCGCGCTGCCTATCATTCTGGGTCAGAATATCGGTACCTGCGTTACTGCGCTCATTTCCTCGATAGGAGCAAGCAAGTCCGCAAAGCGCGTTGCTATCGTCCACCTTTACTTCAACTGTATCGGCACGGTGCTGTTCCTGTCGCTGTTTTATCTTGCAAATTCGTTCATTGATTTCAGCTTTATGCAGTATTCGATAGACTCTACCGGCATTGCAGTCATTCATACCTGCTTTAACCTCTTGGCGACCCTTGTGTTCCTGCCGTTCACGAAGCAGCTTGAAAAGCTTGCCTGTCTTACTATACGGGACAAGCCCGGAGAGAAGAAAATGGACGCTCCCATGCTGGACGAGCGTCTGCTGAAAACTCCCTCTGTCGCTATTGAGCAGTGCCGCAATGTCTGCATTAAAATGGCGATGCTCACAAAGGACACTCTTAAGGAATCGCTTGAGCTTGTAACCAACTTTGATCCTAAAAAATGCGTTGAGGTCAATGAGAACGAAAACGCAATTGATATTTACGAGGACAAGATAGGCTCGTACATTCTGAAGATAAGCTCAAAGGATCTGTCTGAGAATGACAGTAAGATCGTTTCCAGTATGCTGCACACGATAGGGGATCTGGAGCGTATTTCCGACCATGCGGTTAATATCGTTGAAGCCGCCGAGGAAATGCACACGAAGAAAATAAAGTTCTCCGAACAGGCTCTGGCGGAGCTTGACGTGATAATCAACGCAGTGAACGAGATCCTCAATATGTCGATAAATTCGTTTATCGACGCCGATGTAGGTCTTGCGAAATGCGTTGAGCCTCTTGAGGACGTTATTGATCAGCTTCGCAGCGACCTGAAATCCCGTCACATCGAGCGTCTGCGTTCCGGGAAATGCACAATCGAGCTGGGCTTCATTCTTCAGGATCTGCTCACGAACTTTGAGCGTGTTTCCGACCACTGCTCCAATATTGCGGTATATCTCATTCAGATAAGCGACAACAGCATGGATACACACGAGTATATGAACGAGCTTAAAAAGCTTGACCGCTCTGAATTCATGGACGAATTCAATGACTACAAGAAGAAATATATGCTTCCGGATTGACCGGTCGATTCTTGCTTTTATATATAAAGAACACCCCTCGCTGCTGCGAGGGGTGTTTCAGCTTGTCGAAAAACCTAGTTTTGCCCGCGAAGCGGGCTTTTGAAATCCGTTTTTTGCCCCAGCTCTGCCGGGGCAAAAAACACTTCTATCCGCACAACTGTGCGAACTGACGGCTTTGCCGGCAGTGAGTGCGGGCAGTGCGGATGCTCGGCGAGAAAGTCCCTTTAGGGACTTTTTCGACGGTCTGACACCCCTCGCTGCTGCGAGGGGTGTTTGTTAGGTAAGGTGGTTATACCCGCCTTTTTTTATTATCTTTGCGTAGTCCTTATAAGAAAGATTGAGGTCAACATATCCGTCTATTCCGGACACGATACCCTTGCAGCTATACTGCCAGATACCGAAATCGCCCTTGTAGGTCGGGACGGTGTTCCACTGCGCCAGCCAAACCTCGTAATCTGAAAGCTGCGACATATCAAGGTACTGGGTGAGCCATGTCTTATTTGAGTAAAGCATCGCGTAATAGCCTGCTGCACTCACCTCGTCAAGGAAAGCCTTGACTATCTTGGTGATCTTGCTCTTTCCGAGCTTCGCCTGACTTTGCTCCTCAACGTCCAGAACCACAGGATAATCTATCTGATACGGCTCGATCGTTTTGAGGAAGAATTGCGCTTCTTTCTTTGCATCGGCTACTGTTTCCGCATAAAGATAGTGATAAACGCCGACATGAATTCCCGCTTTCGCAGCCTCGGTAATGTTGTATTTAAACGTGGTGTCCTCGGCAGCGGGACGCGTACTGCTGACAGGACCTCTTGACGAGCGGATTATCGCGAACTCAACGCCGGACTCCTTTACCGCCGCCCAGTCGATAGCGCCCTGAGCGTAGGATACGTCAATACCCTTAATGCCGATATCGGTTGTCCCCTCGTTGTTTCCGTTGTCTCCGGACGGGTGGGAAGAACTCGAATAACGGTAATCTATCAGACGGCTGCTCTTGGAAACTGCAAAGCGTGCCGCCTTTGATTTGTAGTATCTGACGGTGCGCTCAAAGACGAACACACCGCTGTTTACAACCTCGCCGGTGAGGGAGAAGTAGCCTGCCTGCGTGGTTCGTCCGTTGATAGTAACGGCGAAATATCCGCGGCAGAGCAAGCGTCCTGTTTCCGGGGTCTGAAAGTCGCCGGTGACCATTGTCTTGCTGTTTGATGTAAGGGCGGTTTCGCCGTAGTTCAGCAGAACTCCGTCTTTATATATGTTTGTTGTGCCGGAGAGGGTGATCTTGCCGGTGTTGCGGTTAATGAAATCTCCGGCGATACGGAACACAGAGCTGACGCTGCCTTTTACCGAGCCGTAGTTCTCAACACCTGCCTTGTTGTACACCGTTACAGTTCCGGAAGCAATGATTTCCGCTCCCGGCTCCACCGTAAGGATACCGCGGATATTGAATTCTTTCCCTTTGTAGATCACCAGCTGTGCGCCGGATTTAAGCAAGAGATGGCTGTCTTTCGGTACTGTGAAATTGCTGCGGGGGTCAACCTTGCCCTCTATGTAATAATTCGTGCCGGATTCCATTTTGGTCTTTCCGTCCCATTGAGTCCAGCCCTCGATGTTTATTTCTTCGTACTGCTCGTCCCAAACGTCAAGACCGCTTCCCTCGTCTTCCTTGGCTCCCTCTTCCGGATCGACTATGGAAGTTTCGGTGTTCTCTCCGGTATCTATCACCTTTGTTTCAGTGTCTTCGCCGCCGGTATCTATTACCGAGGTTTCTCCGGTGTCGCCGGTCTGGATTATCGAGGTTTCCTCCGGGTTTGCCTCTGCAAAGGCTGTATGCCCTGTGGAAGCAAGTATTACCGCGGCTAAAGCTGTCGCTGCCGCTCTCTTAAAAAATGTCATAATTTTCACTCCATATATATTTCCCTGTTTCCGGGCGGCTGCCCTTTATTATATTGTGACATATTTTCTTCGATTTGTCAAATGTTTTTTTAGTATTTTCTTATGAAATTTATGGAAATTCCACGTTGAGGGAAAGAAATCGCTGACAGAATTTTCTCCATTACAGGAACAATCCTTTCATTTCGTCCATGAATGGTTCCTCATACAGCTTCGGATAATACCCGAAAACCAACTCGTAGAATTGCTCCGGGGACAGCGCTTCAAATTCCCCGTACAGGTATCCGGGATAGCTCTTCATTGCGTCCGCCATTGAGCGTGCTTTGTCCGCTTCGCCCCTCACTAGCTTTTCGCAGATACGGTCGTTGCCGTAGATAAGCGCAGGAATATGCCTGACGGCGAGGGAAAAATCATAGTGCGGCACCGGCACAAGCCATGAAAACTGCGGCTTCACCCGGTCGTACAATGATCTTCCGGATCTCTTTATTTCTGATTTAAGCGCGCCCATGCACTTCGCAAGCGGCTTTTTTTCGTTGTTGACATGAGAGAGCGCCGCGGAAAGAGCGTCCAGCAGCGCCACATAATTGATATCGGCATCACCTGCCGCAATCGAAGAATATGCCGCCCTTGATATGGCAAGAACTCTGCCCAGCGCCGCTTCCTCTGTTGTTTTCATTCTATCACCGTCCCGCAAAGGAATTAATCTTGTCCGCACCGCATAAAATCCTATTAAGTAACCTTATGCGATATAAACTGAAAATGGAGAATATTATGGAAAATTCTGTTCTTCTGAATCCTCAGGCTCCCGCCCCGACAGTTTCGGTAAAATCCTCATATTCTGAACCTGAGCCGCCGGAAGTCACCGAAGATTTTGACGAGATTCCGGAACCGCCCCGTGCTGTCCGCAGGGTATACCGACGCCGCTGCCGCATACCGCTGCTGTATTCGTTCACTGCCGTCGCTGGGACAGCCGCCGGAGTATTTCTCGCTGCGTACGCTCCCGCCGGGACAGATTTCTCAGATAGCCTGATGTGCGCTTCCGGGGATTTTCTGTGGCTGCTTCTGGTGCGGCTGTTGTGGGGCTGCGCCTTTCTGCTTGCCGAATACATCATCGGGTATTTCGCCCTCGGCGGACTGCTGATATGGGCGGTTCCTCTGATTGGCGGGCTTGGAACGGGCGCGGCTCTGTCCGGAGCGTTTTCGCTGTCCGGGATTGACGCGCTGAAGCTTATTCCCACAAGCGCGGTGATCGTCATTGCCCTGATAATGGGGGCGAAAACCTCCTGTGAAATGTCTGATCAGCTTCTGCGGCTGGTTTCCACAAACAAAAACAGTATCGTGGCGACAAGCCCGGCAGCCGGGGAGTACACCCTGCGCTTTCTGGTTTATCTCGCGATACTGTCTGGTTCTGCTATTGTGGAGGCGGCGGTCAGGTCGTTTACTTAAGCGTTACGGTGAAGGATTTTGAGGTGTAGCTTCCGCTCCAGCCATTGGAATTACAGCCCTCTGCCTTCAGATCAGAAATAAAGCTGTAATTCTTCTTCATCATAGTAATAAGTTCTTTTGAAATATCCACTGAGAAGAAGATCGTTGTTTCCTTAACGCCTTTCTTGTAATTTGCAGCGGCTTCCTTTACAAGTCCTTTGTATGCGCTGTTCACGTCAGAATACTCGGTAATGCCCATTACCTCGGCATAGCTGTATTTTGTTGCCGTTGCAGAGGGAACGGTGAATGTGTTGTCGAAGCTGTGGTCGCTCTTTATCTTTGACGTAGGAATGCAGAAATAATCATACTTCAGCGAACCGCCGGTCGGGTCGTCCCATGTGACGTCCATATTGTACCACTGACCGTCCAGCTTTATCATATTCCACATATGAGCTTCTCCGGCATAACCTGAAACGCAGATGCAGTCAATGCCTATCGACTGGCAGAGATACATGAACGCTTTGGAATAGCCTTCGCACAGAGCAACTCCGTTGAGCAGCGGGCCGTCTGCTTCGGATTTATAGCTGGGGCCGGTCTTGCTGTAATCGGTCATCTCCACGATCGCGTCGTGCAGTACCTTTACCTGGTCAAACAAATTGTCCTGCTTCAGCGCCTTGTCGGTTATTTTCTTGGCAGCGGCTTCGAACTGGGGATTGATTTTTTCCGCCTCGCTCTTGCTCCGTGAATACTGCATATTCACGCTTAGTACTTTGCCGGTAACACCGGAAGTGGTGTAGCCATATCCGCTAGCCAGCCAGAAGAACTGTGGGTTCTCATAGTCAAATGCCCAGTATGCTTTTTCTACATCGCTTGCGGACGCTCCGAGTGAGGAAATATCCGCACTGTCAGCGTGACTTTCCGCCGCTTTGAATATCGCGGCATAGATCTTTTTCTGGGTCGCCGTAAGTGTATTATACGCGTACTTTGAGGTGTAGTTGTCAAGAATGCTTGCTCCGGAAGCAGAGCTTTCGTCAGAAGCGGGGCTTTCAATAACGTATTTTCTGCTGAAATACTTGTTTGTCCAGCCGGTCTTTACCGTAACAAAGCGCAGCGTAGAGGTTTCGCTGATCGTAATTCCTTTGGTGGTATAGAGCTTTGAAGATGTGGTGGGCTTGCTTCCGTCGAGGGTGTAGTAGAACTTCACACCGGACGCAGTGGAGGACAGCTTCACAGTTACAGGGCTGTTATAAGTTCCCGCCGCCTTAGATATCGTGACCGTAGGCACAAGATTGTACTTGAGGGTAACGACCTTGCTCTTTACGCCGTTCTTTATGGAATAGCACTTGAGCGTGGTGCTTTTGCTTATCGATATCGCCTTTGTGTACAGTTTATAGCTGCCACCGGTGCTGTAATAGATCTTTGCTCCGGTGGTGGAAGAGGTGAGCTTTACAGAGAATGATCCGGAGGTGGAATATGTACCGGATTTTTTAGAAGCGGTGGGAGCGGCTACTGTTTCTGCCGCTGCTGCAATTGATGAAGAGCCGATATATTCCTGCGCCGGTGCGCTGAAAATTCCAATTGAAATCACCGCGGCGAGCGCAGCGCTGAGAATTTGTCTTTTCATAATGACCTCCTTTTGCAAACGCAGTTTTTTATCTTAATATATATAGTATATCAAAAATTTGTTTCCTTGTCAATAAAAAATAGTGCAATTTCCATATCAGCTTGTCGAAAAACCTAGTTTTGCCCGCGAAGCGGGCTTATGAAATCCGTTTTTTGCCCCAGCTCTGCCTGGGCAAAAAACACTTCTATCCGCACAACTGTGCGAACTGACAGCTTTGCTGTCAGTGAGTGCGGGCAGTGCGGATGTTCGTCGAAAAAGTCCCTTTAGGGACTTTTTCGACGGTCTGTTTCCATATAAAAGATTTACCGGCTGTTTCTCAGCTCCTCCGCCAGCTTTGACAGCTTTTTAAGGCGGTGATTAAGTCCGCTGCGGCTGATAGGCTCAGGAAACAGCCCGCAAAGCTCGGACAGCGACATCTCCGGGTTTTCCAGCCGAAGCCTTGCGGTTTCCCGAAGCTCCGGGGAGAGCCAGTCCGCGCCCATTTCGCTGAAAATAAATTCTATATCCTCCACGCTCCTGTTGGAGGCGGCGACAGTCTTGTCGAGGTTCGCGCTTTCGCAGTTCACAGAGCGGTTCACCCGATTGCGGAAATCCTTGACTATCTTAACCTGCATTATCTCCAGCGAATGGTTTGCTGCCCCTATGTAGGTGAGGAAATCCTCAATAAGTTCGCTTTCCTTTGCGTAGATTACTGTGCGCCTTGCACGACGGGTCGCCTTGACAGCCATTCCGTGTTCGGTGATGAAGTCCAGAAGCGCTGCGCTTCGCTCGTTTTCCGGCAGGACTAATTCAAGGTGATATTCCTTGTTGGGGTCGGTGACTGAGCCGCAGCTCACGAATACGCCCCGCAGGAACGCTCCGCTCTCCTCGTCGCCGCCGTTCACCGCTTCGCCGCTGATCCCGCTGAAATCCCCGAACTTCTGCTCTATTTGTTCATAGCCGCTTTTTATTTTCAGCGTGTACAGAGAGCCGCTGTTCTTGACAAGTCTTACTATCTCGGAATGCACTTCCGGAAAAACTGCTCTCAGCAGTTCCACCGCCGCGTGCATAAGTTCCAGATTTTCCGTCTGGAGTACCGGTCTTCCGCCCTCAAACCGGGAAGCGAACAGAATTCCGTACATCATAGCCGCCGCCTGCTCCGTTGTGAGGTTTTTCACATCGCAAAGCTCTTTTTTGATATCTGAACTGAATGACATATTTCTACCCTTTATTACAATCTGTATTCTAGAAGCGTTTCTCCGCTTTCGAGCTGCTTTACGCTGAACACTCCGTCCTCGTAGGTCATGTAGCTGCGGGGATTTCCCATTTTCGGGAGGGATACCGAACCGTCGTTAAGGCAGTGTATGCCGTTCACAAGCTCCGTTTTGAAGATGTGGGTATGACCGTTTATCAGCACATCTCCGGGGTTCAGCGGGGGGAGGCTATCGGGATTGTGGTGGTGTCCGTGGGTGAGGAAGAAAGCCCTGCCGTCAGCGAATATCACCGCGTAATCGGCAAGCACTGGGAACTCCAGCACCATCTGGTCTACCTCGGTGTCGCAGTTGCCGCGAACGCAGAGGATATGGGATTTCTCCGGGTTCAGCAGGGCAATGACCTTTTTCGGGTCATGACCTTCCGGGAGGTCGTTGCGGGGTCCGTGGTAGAGGATATCCCCTAATAAGCAGAGCTTTTCTGCGCTCTCTCTGCGGAACGCTTCCAGCATTCTCTCGCAGTAGAGGGCAGAGCCGTGGATATCTGACGCAAACATTAGTTTCATAGTGGGTGTCCTTTCTTGCATATAGTGATTGTAAAATTGGAATTTCTAAGCTAATCATATTTCGTCATGATAATATCTGGTGAGTAGTTCTGCCATGTTTGAAGCTACCTGCTTCCAACAATACTCTTCGTGTTCCCAAATATAGATAGAGGCTTCATCAATCACTCCGTTAGCATTTGCATGGTAGCAGTAGTAATCTCCACAGCCATTTCCGGCAAAAAAGATAAACTTATCCAATTCTTTCGCAAATTCTTCATCGGTGTACTCTTCTTGAATTTCTCTGTTGAGTTTGGCTTGTTCAACAATTTCTTCTATAGATAAAAGAAGATATTTATCGCCGTTCATTTCCAGAAGCAGTTCCCTAAGTTCCTTTGGAAAGGGATAACCAACTGCTTTTTCGGCGGTATCTATATCGTTTTCCGAACAAGGCGGCTGGATTTTTACCCACTCATTTTCTTGTGTCAATTCTGAAATCAATTCTTTATACATATTATTCCTTTCTCCACAAATTCCGATTAATACTCTACATCAATTTCGCCCTAACCACCGCCCCGGTGTCCATATTCTCCCGCATATCCTCGGTATCAAGGTAATCCTCCACATACTGCTTTTTGAGCAGCTCCCGGGGGATATAGTCATTGTACTTGCCGGAAATCTCGCAGTTGTCGGGTATCGTGAAGCTGTACTTGTCCGCGCCGACCTGCTTTATTTCCTCCAGAGCCGCCGCAATTTCGGCGATATCCTTATCGGTCTTGACCTCTATGCACACCGGAATGTACCTATGCAGCCACACGTTCACGCTGCCGAAGCCCCGCCGCCGCAGCTCATACATCAGCGCCATACAGCCCCTTGTCCCCAGAAACGGGAACACTGCGTAGGTGGTGGGAGTAATCGGGAACACGCAGCCTACCGCCGACATCGCCGCATTCCGGCAGGCACGGCGTATCTCCGAAAGCCGCTTTTTCGCTGCTTCGTCAAGGAACGCGTATTCCTCATCGCTGCGCAGCACGTCCCTTATCATCTTCATGACCTTTGTGTGGACATACTCGTTGCCGGTGTCCTGCCACATATTCGCCGAAATTCCGGGGATGTGCTTCACGAAAATGCGCCGCTCCTTTAAGTCAAGCTCCGTGACCTCCCACGCCTGTCCGGCAAGCGCGAACTGCGATTTTTCCGGGAACGGGGTCTGCACCGTGCCTATTTCCTCAGCGTTGCAGCGCACTGAGAACTCAGACGGCACTGAGAATACCGCCAGAAACTCGAAGTTGTTCACCGCCGCCTCGCCCTTTTCTCCTACCATTAGTGAGCCGTCCTCGGCACGTTCAAGCTGACCGTTTTCCAGCATATGCCGTAGCAGCATGAGGTAATCCTCCTTGCTTACCTGCTTGAACGCTCCTAGCGTGAGAATATACCGGGCAAGCTCCGGGGGTTTTACGCTTCCCTGCGAGGAAAGCCAGCTCATTGTCTGATGATACAGCAGGCTGTACGGCAGCTTCGGCAGGTACATCGGCTCTATCCATCGCTCCCTTGTATAGAGCAGTATCATGGCTATGCACATGACGAAATCCCAGTTTATTTCCTTGTAGAACTCCTGCGGCGGCAGGCTCATGTCCCACCGGAACGCGAACCGCATTTCCGCAGTGCCTCCCCTGCGCCCGGTGCGCCCTAACCTCTGCACAAGTCCCGAAACTGTCAGCGGACAGCCGGTCTGGACTATCCGTTCAAGGCTGCCGAGGTCAATTCCTAGCTCCAGCGTGACCGTAGCTCCGGTGCAGACCGGCTGCTCCGAGGACTTCATCTTCTGCTCAGTGAATTCCCGCAGGGCAGGGGAGATGTTCGCGTGGTGAACGAGGTAGTTGTCCGGCAGGCGGCGTTCTGCGGCAATTTTCTTCAGATGTGCGATGTTTTCCTCCACCTCGCCTTTGGAGTTGGAAAACAGTATGCAGCGCTTGTTCCAAGTGCTTTCGAAAAGGTAGTCGTAGTAGTTCTGAAGCAGGACTTTACTATCCGAATTGGGTATCTTCTCCTTAATGGGGAAAAACCTCACCGAAAGCCGCAGGGAGCGCCCCTTTTCGTGCGTTATCGGGGTAATGCAGCGCCGACCGCTGCCGGTGTTGAGCCAAATTTCAGCGTTGCGGCAGTCACCCAGAGTAGCTGAAAGCCCTATCCGCCGCGGGTGATAGCCGATAAGCCGCGCCAGACGTTCCAGCAGGCAGAGAAGCTGCAATCCCCGGTCGTTGTCCATGAAGTAATGCACCTCGTCAATAATGACGAACCTGAGGTCGGAAAACAGCTTGTAAGCCCCGCTGGAATTCCGCATGAGCATACTTTCAAGAGACTCCGGGGTGGTCTGGATAATACCCTGCGGGCGCTTCATCACACGCTTTTTGGCGGCGGGGGAGGCGTCGCCGTGCCATTTTGTGACCGGGATACCCGCTTCCTCCAGCAGCCCCTCAAGCCGCAGGAACTGGTCGTTTATGAGTGCCTTCAGCGGCGAGAGGTACAGCACCCCCACGCTCGCCGAGGGGTTCTCCCATAGCTGGGTCAGCACCGGCAGGAATGCGGCTTCCGTTTTGCCGCTTGCAGTCCCGCTGGACAGCAGGACGTTCTCATCGGTGTCGAACACTGCTTCCGCCGCCTTGACCTGAATTTCCCGCAGCTCCTCCCATTTGTTGCGGTAGATGTAATCCTGTATGAACGGAGCGTAGCGGGAAAATATGTTTGACATTGGTTCACCTCTTTCAGGTCAAATCGTTTGTGATGAATTATTTTCTTGTGCGAAAAAGCAATCTTCTTCCCATTTATATGGGTTGTTTTCTATATATTCACTTATCATCATGTAATCTTTTTCATTGCGTATAATATGATCGTGAAAAGAACGTTGAAAGAGCTTTCCGCCATAATTGCACAAACGTGTTATTTGTGATTTCAAAGCACAGATCACATCGGATACCGTAGGGGAGGGGCTTGCTCCTCCCGACCCATTCAGGATCATAATCAGATGAATGTGATTCGGCATAATAACGTATTGTGGTATTGATACCGTTGGAAACCGTTGTTGGGCAGCTTTAATTTGTTTTTTTGTTATTTCGCCATATTCAGAAAGCCTTATTTCACAGGTGTCAAGAATTTCAGACAATACACATTGTCTGTTCTGCGTGCAGATCGTTATAAAATATGCACCGTTCGTGCTGTAATCATAACCTTTTAATCTGGTTGGTTTTCTTCTTGGATAATCCATGTCCGTTTCCTTTGGTGTTTGGTTTTGTTCGTTTCGTGTTCTCGTAGGGGCGGGGCTTGCCCCTCCCGTTTTTAGATGATTACACATTTGCATATCGGGCGGAGCAAGCCCCGCCCCTACGGGGAAACGTGGAAATTGTGGTGTGAAATTATGAAACGGGAGGAAAATTTTGTTGGTTATAATTCAAAATCTTCAAACCCGTCGTTCTGCTCCTCGCTCTCGCCCTCGGGCTTTGCGTACTCAAAGCTCTCCTCGCCCATAAGCTGGGCAATGGATTTATCCGGGTTCTGCATTGCGATATTAAGCAGCTCGATGAAGTCCCTTATCATTTCGCGGGGGGTGATGTTGGTGTCCGCGCCCACGCGGCTGAATTCCGCCTTGATGAAGTATATCCTGTCCTCCAGAGTAATCCGGTTCTCATAGCCGTACAGCCCGGCGTGTATCTCCGCAAGCTTCTCCGCGAGAACGGTCATTTCCTCGTAGGTGAGCGGCTGAAGCTTTATTATCGGTGCCAGCATATCGTGGGTCTCGTCAGTGGCAAAGCGTCCTCGCTCTAATCTCGACCGCAGCGCGTCATAGCTGAAAATTCCCCGGCGGGTGTCCTCAATGCACTGGGGGGTGCCGCCCATGATTATACCGAGGTGGGAAGCCTTGCCCTGCATTACGTCGTTGTACATCATGAGTATTTTCTCATAGTTGTACTGTCGGGTGACTGCGTGGGGTATCTTCATGATGTTCACCAGCTCGTCTATCATGATGACGAAACCCTTGTAGCCCGCGCTGACAAAGAATGCGGTCAGCAGCTTGATGTAGTCGTACCAGTTGTCGTCGGTGATTATCACGTTTACGCCTAAATCCTGCTTTGCCTCGGTCTTTGTGGTGTATTCGCCGCGGAGCCAGCGTACTGCGCAGGAAGCCTTTTCGTCATTCCCGGCGGTGAAAGCCTTGTGGTAGGCGTTTATCACTCTCGCGAAATCAAAGCCGTGAACCATGTCCTCCAGCCCACTTATTTTTGTATATATTTTCTTCTCTACCGCCGCGTCAAAGAACTGGTCGTCCGGGCTTGTGCCCTCTGAAACCACCTCTGTGCGCACTGCGGTTATCCACTTCTCAAGAATAAGCGGAAGCGCGCCTCCGTCCGGCTTGGTGCGGACGCTCATGTTCCGCATAAGCTCCCGGTAGGTGGCAAGCCCCTGCCCCTTGCTGCCCATCAGCCGCCGCTCCGGGGAGAGGTCTGCGTCCGCAGTCACGAACCCCCTGTCCATCAGGTGCTGCCGCATAGTCTGGAGCATGAAGCTCTTTCCGCTGCCGTAGCGTCCAACTATGAACCGGAAGAACGCGCCGCCCTCCTCGGCAATGTCTACGTCATGCAGCAGCGCGTTTATCTCGGCAGTCCTGCCCACCGCGATATAGCCAAGCCCGGTTCTAGGCACAACTCCGCCTTTGAGCGCGTTGATTATTCCGGAAGCGATCCTCTTTGGTACTGCGACAGCCATAATATTCAACCTCCAGCGTTTATTTCTGTAATATAATTCACTATCCTTTTATTTTATCATATATTATCGAAAAAATCAATATTAATCTGCCGCCGGAATGGTACAATTACCGGGACAATGGTTTGTGAATTATTGCCAAAACGAATTGTTGAAAACTATGTTAAATATTACACAATTAACGAAAATGCAAAAAAAAGCTTGTTTACCCCTTGATTTTTTTTGAATAATGGGTAAAATAGAATTAGCACTCAACGAAACAGAGTGCTAAAACCACAAAAAAGTACATAATTATTTAAGGAGGAACTATATATGACAATCAAGCCTTTAGCAGACCGCGTAGTAATAAAGATGGTTGAAGCTGAGGAAACCACCAAGAGCGGAATTATCCTGACAGCTTCCGCACAGGAGAAGCCATCTGTTGCAGAGATAGTAGCAGTAGGCCCTGGCGGAAACGTTGACGGCAAGGAGATCACAATGAACGTCAAGGTAGGCGACAAGGTGCTCATCAGCAAGTATGCAGGCACCGAGGTCAAGGTTGACGGAGTTGAATATTCCATTCTCAGACAGTCGGACATTCTGGCTATTGTTGAGTAATTCACAGTATCTACACATAAGGAGGAGATTTAATCATGGCTAAGGATATTATTTACGGAGAAGAAGCCCGCAAGGCTCTTCAGGCAGGTATCGACACTCTGGCTGACACAGTAAAGATCACACTCGGTCCGAAGGGCAGAAACGTGGTTCTTGACAAGAAGTACGGCGCACCGCTCATCACCAACGACGGCGTTACGATCGCAAAGGAGATCGAACTTGAGGACGCATTCCAGAACATGGGCGCAGCTCTCGTTAAGGAAGTTGCCACCAAGACCAACGACGCAGCCGGCGACGGTACCACCACCGCTACTCTGCTGGCACAGGCTCTGGTACGCGAGGGCATGAAGAACATAGCAGCCGGCGCAAACCCCATGGTAGTTAAGAAGGGTATGCAGAAGGCAGTTGACGCAGCAGTTGCAGAGATCAAGAAAAATTCTCAGGCAGTTGCAGGCAGCAAGGACATCGAGAGAGTCGCTACCGTTTCCGCAGGCGACGAGTCCGTGGGCAAGCTGATCGCTGAGGCTATGGATAAGGTAACAGCCGACGGCGTTATCACCCTTGAAGAGGGCAAGACCGCTGAAACATACAGCGAGGTAGTTGAGGGTATGCAGTTCGATAGAGGCTACATCTCTCCCTACATGGTAACAGACAACGATAAGATGGAAGCAGTTATCGACGATCCGTACATTCTTATCACCGACAAGAAGATCTCCTCTATTCAGGATATCCTGCCGCTGCTCGAACAGATCGTGCAGTCCGGCAAGAAGCTTGTTATCATCGCAGAGGACGTTGAGGGCGACGCTCTTACCAACATCATTCTGAACAAGCTCCGCGGCGTATTCGTATGCGTTGCAGTCAAGGCTCCCGGCTTCGGCGACAGACGCAAGGAAATGCTCAAGGATATCGCTATCCTCACCGGCGGCGAGGTTATTACAGAAGAGCTTGGTCTTGACATCAAGGAGACCCAGATCACACAGCTCGGCCGTGCTAAGCAGGTAAAGGTAAGCAAGGAGAACACCATTATCGTTGACGGCTACGGCGCAAGCGACGATATCAAGGCTCGTGTTTCCGAGATCAGAAACGCTATTGAGAACACCACCTCTGAATTTGACAAGGAGAAGCTTCAGGAAAGACTTGCAAAGCTCTCCGGCGGCGTAGGCGTTATCAAGGTCGGCGCAGCTACCGAGGTAGAGATGAAGGAGAAGAAGCTCCGCATTGAGGACGCTCTTGCTGCAACAAAGGCAGCCGTTGAGGAGGGCATCGTTGCCGGCGGCGGTACTGCTCTTGTAAACGCAATGCCTGCTGTAAAGGCTCTTGTTGACACTCTTGAGGGCGACGAAAAGACAGGCGCAAGAATCGTTCTCCGCGCACTTGAAGAGCCGGTTCGCCAGATCGCTCTTAACGCAGGTCTTGAGGGCAGCGTTATCATCGACAACATCAACCGTTCCGGCAAGGTAGGCTACGGCTATGACGCATACTCCGAGAAGTACTGCGACATGATCGAGTCCGGTATCGTTGACCCGGCAAAGGTAACTCGTTCCGCACTTCAGAACGCAGCTTCCGTTGCTTCAATGGTTCTCACCACTGAGTCCCTCGTTGCTGACAAGCCTGAAAAGGCTCCCGCTGCTCCGGCTATGCCCGCAGGCGGAATGGACGGAATGTATTAATTCCGGCAAGAAGCGATTTTAACAGATAATATAAAGAGAGCGGCTAAGTCAAGGCTTAGCCGCTTTCGGTTTGGTGAAAAACGGTGTATCGTTTGAAAAATTGCTTCGCTCTTTTCAAAGGAGTGGTGGTGAAAGGGGGAAAGAAAATATGAAGTGGCGCTGCGCGCGGATTACAAATGGGGCTTTGCCCCATACCCGTTGGTTCGTGCGGTTTCGCCACAGGCGAAATTCCCGGCATTCAGCCGGGAAAGGCTGAACATATGGGGCTTTGCCCCATACCCTACTTCCTTTTGTACCAAAAGGAAGCGAAAATCAATTCCACGCTTCGCGTGGTTTTGGCGCTTCGCTCTAGTATTTTAACAGTTTGAAAGCGGCTAAGTTAAGGCTTAGCCGCTCTTTTTTTGCTTTTTGTCAGCTCAAAGCTGTTCATCACCATGCGCTTTATTTCCTCCTCCGGCAGGTCGGAGTCCAGAATGACCGTATTCCAGTGGGTCTTGTTCATGTGATAGGCGGGAATTACACCCTTAAACAGCTTGCGAAGCAGGTCTGCCTCCTGTGGGTCGCATTTGAGATTTACGATGTACTTCCCCTCGTGCAGCATCAGAAGCGCAAACCACTTCCGACTGAGGGTGTGCCGGGCAACAAAGGTTTCAAAGTCCCCGTCAAAGGGCTGGTCTACCGAAGCTCCCGGAATGCTCCGGCAGAAATCCAGAAATTCATCACAGGTCATGGCTTATTTCTTTCTGACATAGCGGAAGAAGCGGATAGTGCGGCACTCCGAGTCGATCGCGGGAGATACCTCCGCCAGCTCCCAGTCCTTGTCGTGCTCAAGGTCGGTGAAGAAAACATCTCCGTCAAAGCACTCGTAAATGCGGGTGATTAGCGCCTCGTCACAGTACGGCAGGAACTGTCTGTATATTTCGCCGCCGCCTATCACGAAAATTCTGCTCTCCGCACTCTTGGAATAGTCAAGAAACTCCTCCACAGAGCCGAAAACCTTCGCTCCGTCAAGCTCCTTTACACTGCGGGATATTACGCAGTTTACGCGGTTCGGCAGCGGCTTTTTCGGGAAGCTGTCCCAGGTCTTTCTGCCCATAACCACCGTGGAATTTTTCGTGGTTTCCCGGAAATACTTCATGTCCTCCGGAATATGCGCCAGCAGTCCGCCGTTTTTCCCTATCGCCCAATCGCAGTCTGCTGCTAGAATTATCGTCATAGCTTTGTCCTCCTGAAAATTCGTTGTTTCGTTATATTAATATGATACTATTTTCCGGCGATATTGTCAAGCAGACGCGTGTTCATTCAACTGTGCAAATATGAACAAAATCTGCATGAATATTTATAGAAAATTACCAGTGACAACAGCGGATTTTTCGTGTATAATAAAGCTGTAAGATGTTCATATGGTTTTGAAAACATGAAATTATTTCCGCAGGAGGCAGCCATGAGTGATAAAATATATATGTGCATAGATCTGAAAAGCTTTTTTGCCTCGGTGGAGTGCGCGGACAAGGGGCTTGACCCGTTCACCACAAATCTTGTTGTAGCCGACCCGTCGAGAGGACAGGGTGCGATCTGCCTTGCGATAACCCCGGCAATGAAGGCGCTTGGAATACGCAACCGCTGCCGGGTGTTTGAGATACCGGCGGGGGTAAAATACATCACGGCGCTTCCCAGAATGAAGCGGTATATGGAGGTTTCGGCGGAGATCTATGGGGTGTATTTGCGGTACATCAGCCCGGAGGATATCCATGTTTACTCGATAGATGAGTGCTTCATTGACGCGACGCCCTATCTGGATATGTATAGAATGACGCCGAAGCAGCTTGCTCAGGAACTTATGAGGGCGGTTTTTGAACAGACGCATATCTGCGCTACGGCTGGGATAGGAACTAATCTGTTTCTCGCTAAGGTGGCGCTGGATATAACCGCGAAGAAATCCCCGGATCACATCGGCTGGCTGGACGAAAAGACCTATCGTGAGAGGCTGTGGCATCACCGTCCCATCACCGATTTCTGGAACGTGGGAAAAGGAATTGCCCGGCGGCTGGAGAAATACGGCGTGTACGATATGCAGGGAGTTGCAAAAATGGAGGAGAGCGTGCTGTACAAGGAATTCGGAGTGAATGCGGAGTTCCTGATAGACCACGCTCACGGGATAGAGCCGTGTACCATTCAGGAGATACACGCCTATCAGTCAAAAAGCCGGTCACTGTCGAACGGGCAGATATTATTCGAGGATTACAGCTATGAAAACGCGCTTATCGTACTCAAGGAAATGGCGGACACACTGACGCTGGAACTGGTGGAGAAGAAGCTTGCGGCGGAATATGTATCGCTTATGGTGGGGTATTCAAAGGACGTTCATACTCCCACCGGGGGAACACGGCGGCTGGTGGGGATTACCGGTTCCTGCCGTAAGCTTACGGATCAGCTTGTTCAGCTTTACCGGGAAACCACGAGGAAAAATCTGCCGATACGCAGCATAAATATCGGCTTTGGCGGAATTGCAGATGAAATCTATACCACAATGGACTTGTTTATGGATCACGAAGCCGAGGAAAAGGAGAAGAATATGCAGAACGCAATAATCGACATAAAGAAGCGGTTCGGAAAGAACGCGCTGATTAAGGCGATGAGCTTACAGGAAAAGGCTACCGGAATAAGACGGAATCAGATGGTGGGAGGTCACAATGGCGGGTAAGGCTAACCGGGCGGTGCAGTTTATGCCTTTTGCTTCACTCAGAGGCTACTATGACGGAATACGGGAGCAGGAGCGCATAAAGGAGGAGCGCCGGGAGCTTTCCGAGGACGAGGCAGAGGAGCTTTCGGCGGCGCTGAACAAGGTGGAACGCGGGGTCATGCTGAGGGTGGTGTATTACAACAAGGATTTCTACGATACCGCAGAGGGAATAGTGTCGGAGTTCGACCCGGTTTTCCGGCGGCTGAGGATAGTCCGGCGGGAGATACCGTTTGGTGATATTTTACGGGTTGAGCCGCTGGACAAATCCGGTGAACGGTGATATAATGTAAAAGTAATTTCCTGAACCGGAGGTAAAATATGAAGCTTGTAATACAGCGCTGCGAAAGCGCAGAAGTCAGCGTAGACGGAAAAATCGTGGGGCAGATCGGGAAAGGCTTTCTGGTGCTGCTGGGAGTAGGGCAGGAGGACAGCGAAGCGGACTGCGACAGGTTGGCTGCAAAGATGATAGGGCTGCGCATATTCGCGGACGAAAACGGCAAGACCAACCTTTCCCTAAAGGACGTGGGCGGCTCGCTGCTGGTGATATCCCAGTTCACGCTGTATGCGGACACCCGGAAAGGACACCGTCCGAATTTCCTCATGGCAAAGGAGCCGGGGGAGGCAAAGCGGCTGTACGAGTACTTCACCGAGGTGTGCCGCTGGGAAATACCGAATGTCCAGACTGGTGAATTTGGCGCGGACATGAAAGTAAGTCTGGTGAACGACGGCCCGTTTACAATTATTCTGGAATAAGACAAAGCCCGGAAAGCTCATGCTTTCCGGGCTTATACGCTGTTTAAAATCACGCTTTGGCGATCTTTCCGTCCGCAATGCGGATAAGGCGTTCCGCCCGTTTTGCCGCATTTTCATCATGGGTTATCATGACTATCGTTTTGCCGCAGAGGTGCAGCGCCTCCAGAATTTCGCAGATCACCCGCCCGGAGCGGCTGTCGAGGTTTCCGCACGGCTCGTCCGCGAGAATGATCGAGGGACGCGCGGCTATGGCGCGGGCTATGGCGGTGCGCTGCTGCTGTCCTCCGCTCATTTCGCAGGGGCGGTGATTTGCCCGGTTGAGAAGTCCCACCTGTTCGAGAGCCTCACGGGCGGCTTCCCGGCGCTGCTTCCGTGGGATTCCCCGGTACAGCAGCGGAAGCTCCACATTTTCCTCCGCGGTAAGCGCGGGAATGAGGTTGAAGCTCTGGAACACGAACCCGATCTTGCTGCCCCGGATCCTGCTCAGCTTATCGTCGTCCAGAGCCGGGACGTTTTCTCCGTCAAGAATATAGCTGCCGGAGGTGGGGGTATCAAGGCAGCCGAGTATGTTCATCAGCGTGGATTTCCCGCTTCCGGAGGCTCCGCAGATCGTCACATATTCGCCGTCCTGTATATCAAGGCTCACTCCGTCCAGCGCGCGGACGAGGGTTCCTCCTACCCGGAAATATCGGCAGAGATTTTCGGCTTTAATAGGCATGGCTGTCACTCCTTTCCGGAAATTAGTCTGCACGATTTGTCTGTTTATTATACAGAAAAAACCGCTTGCTATATGCTATAATAAAGCGCATTTTTGTGAATTAAGATGTAAAAAAATAAAAAGAAAAATTCGATTTCCCTCTTGACAAATCAGTATATACCGTGTATACTGTATATAGAGTATATAAACACATGAAAGGAGATGAAGCCGTGAAAATACTTCAGAACTCCGATGTACCCATCTACCGCCAGATCGCTTCTCAGTTCAAGGACGACATCATGAACGGCAGGATCGCCGAGGGAGATTATCTCCCCTCGATACGCGGACTTGCAAAGGATCTGAAAATCAGCGTGATAACCACCATGAAAGCATATGAACTGCTTACTCAGGAGGGAATGATCGCGCCGGTTCAGGGAAAGGGTTACATCGTCAACCCGCAGGACAGGGAAATGGTGAGAGAGCAGCAGCTAAGGCTGCTGGAGCAGCATTTACAGAACGCTATGGAGGCGGCAAAGCTCGCGGGAATAAGCCGTGAGGAGCTTGTCAAAATGCTTACAGTGCTGTACGATACTGACTGATTTATTTGCTGGAGGACAATATAATGCTTATTTTTTCAAATGACAGAAAAAGGGTAATGGAATGCACTACCTTGGGAATTACAAGGAATATCGGTGCGAAAAAAGAAGAAAAGTACGCAATTATCGGTACTACCGGGTTCAGCGGCTCGCTTGAGGGCAGCTACACTCTGGCATTGTTCCCGGACGAAAAATCTGCCATGGACGAGTTGGAAAAGGCGTATAACGCATTCGCAGAGGGTGCGGCGTCATATAAATTCTGAAAGGTATTTGACAATGGAGAAAGGTTTGGTCATGCATGAAAGACTATGGACAGCGCTGTTTGCGGTTTCGCTTATTATAATGGGCGGCTGCGGAGCTGTCACTGGGATAAATTTCATCGTTGCCGGAAACGGAGGCAGCGGTTTTCTGCCGGATACGGCGGTAAGAGTTATGGGAATTATAGAGTGCGCCGCGATTTTTCTGTGCGTATTTTCGCGGATAAAGCAGAGCAGGAGTAAATGACCGTTCTGGAAAAGGGAGAAATTTATTATGGAGAATAATTTCTGCGTAAGCGCAAGGGGGCTTACAAAAAAATACAGCAAATTCACGCTGGGAGCGTTGGAATTTGATATACCTATGGGATTTTCCACCGCGCTCATCGGCGCAAACGGAGCAGGAAAGACTACTCTTATCGACATTCTCTGCGGAGTTGTACGTCGTACCGAGGGCGAGGTCACATATTTCGGGAGCGATAAGGACATCGCTTCTCCGGAGCTGAGGGAGAGGATAGGCTACTGCGCAAGCAATTCTTTCTTCCCGCAGGGCTTCACAGCAAAGGATATCGCGGTTTCAATGGAGCTTGCCTACAAGAGCTTCGACCGGAAGAAATTCGCGGAGCTGTGCGAGAAATTTGAGGTGGACAGTGAGTTCACCAAAAAGCCCCGGCAGATGCTCAAGCAGTCCGACGGAAACCGCATGAGAACAAGCCTTGCGGCGGTATTTGCCCGCAGCACTGAGCTGCTTGTACTGGACGAGCCGGGAAGCTCCCTCGACCCGCTGATGAGGGACAGATTATGCGACAGAATGAGGGATTATCTTGACGAGGGTGACGGCAAAAAGTCAATAATCTTCTCCACCCACAATATCGCGGACATGGAAAACGCGGCGGATTACGCAGTATTTATGGACAGGGGAAAGATCATTGAGAGCGGATTTATCGAGGATCTGAAAGAGAAGTACATAATCGCCCGTGGCGAGGCAAAGGATTACGAGCAGGCAAAGCCGCTGATGATGAGCAGCAGCGCAAACCGCACGGTATTTGACGGACTGGCGCTGGCTGAAAACGCTGAGAAGCTTGCCGAAATGGGAGTGGACAGTGAAACTCCCACATTACAGCAGCTCAGCATAGGGCTTCTGAAATACGCGGAGGAGCAGCGATGAAGAAATATGTCAATGCGTTCCGTATGTTTTTCGGCAGGTGTAATTTAAGCAGCATGGCGTCGTTTCTAGGCATTATGGCAGGAATGATAATAATAGTAGCAGTTCTTGAAATGCTTTCCTTAGGCGGCGACTTCACCTCAGGCATGACGGCGGGAATGTCCATCATGCTGGCGGGAGTGATACCGCTCACCGGGTCAATATTCCTGAACGCACTTTACGCTTATGCGAACCCGGCTACCCCGGGACACAAGTACTACCTTTCCATTCCGGACAGCGCGGAGCAGTTCCGGCGGGCGGTGATAGCGGCGAATGTGTTTTCGCTGGCGCTGGGGCTGGTTCTTTCGGCGATCATGGACGGAGTTTTCACCCTGCTGCACACAGATATCAGCATGACCTATTTCGGGCTGGTGATGCTGTTCGCGCTGCTGGGTCTGTGTAATTTCACCGGGTATATACGCAATATGGTGGTACGGCTGATAGTGGTATGCGGGCTGTTCAGCTGCACCGGCTTTGCGGCGGGCTTTTTCAGCGCAGATGATGAGGAAGGCATCTCGTTACATACGCTGTATGAGAAAGCTCCGTGGCTGTTGTTCGTTCTGGCGGGAGCTGCGCTGCTGCTGTTCGCGGCGGGGCTTGTGTGCTCCGTAGCAGTAAGCAGAAGGAAGTGGGTGAGGGAATGAACGGGCTTAAAATACTGTTCAACCGTTGGTTTTCCCATAAGATATTCTTTACTGCAACGCTTATCCTGTTTGTGGGAATGATGACGGCGGTAATGATATTCCATGAAGATCCCGGAAATTACGAGAGCGATGAAGCGGATTACCTCATGTGCAAGATATGCGCGCTGCTTCCTATGGTGCTGGGGATAACGATTCCCAGCATACTAACGGCGAACGAGGTGGTCGGGAGCCGCTTCATGCGGGCTATACCCGCAGCGGACAGAATGTTCCGGGTAGGCTTTCCGCTGTTCGGGCTGCTGATAAGCCTCGGCTGGGGGCTGGCGATAAATCTGATCTATGCCGCATTTATACTCATCTCCGGCAGGGATATCTGCAATATCTCGGATATGCTGCTGCTTACTGCGCCGTTTGCGCTGTTCTGCACGTTTATTCCGGCGTTTATGTTCAGCAGCCGTTTCGGGGCTGTTGCGGGAATGTTCATGTACTTCCTGTTCATGTTCCTCATGTGGGGGATAAGCAGCTTGTCTGAACAGGTAAAGTACGATGGCTTCGGGATTCCGGTCTGGGAGTCGGCGCTGATAACTCTGGCGGCGTATGCAGTCGGGTTTGCAATAGGCTGGGTGATTTCTTGGGCGTGCTACCGAAAGGGGAATTTCCGGGAGCTGGAGTACGGCGGATTGTATAGAAAGTGACGCAAGCATTTCGTGAAATGCAAAAAATCACCTATTTTTCACAAATGCCACATAATAAATTCACGCTTGGCGGTTATAATATAACCAGAAAGCAAGGAACGCAGAAATGCGGAGCTTTCAGTTAAGTTTGACACCGTTCATTTTCATATAATTACCAACCAAACCAGCATCAGACCCTCGCAGGAAACTGCGGGGGTTTGATGTTTTATAAGGATTTTTGGATAGATGTGAAAATATTTCATTAACCTATGGAAATATTCTGCGGATTGTGCTATAATTGAAATATATCAGTAATAATATGAAAAGGAGAACCACCCATGGACGGACAATGGATAAGTGTTTTTGATATAAGCTTCAAATGCCAGATACTGGCGGTTTTGTCGGTGCTGATAGTCATTTTGGACTTTTTCCGCAGCAAGAGGCTGCCGCTGAGGTCTACAAAGGTTTTCGGCTGTTTCCTGATAGTATGCTTTTTCAATCTGTTTGCGGATATGGCAAGCGTATTCACGGTGATGAACTATCAGAACATAAATCCGGCGTTGAACCGGTTTATCCATATGCTGTTTTATTGTAGCATTGAGCTGATGTCCCTTACGCTGTTTTTGTATGTTTTCTACTTGTTCGGGGCGCAGAAACGCTTCTCAAAACGGCAGGTGCTGCTGTGCGCCGTCCCCTGTGTGCTGGCGGCGATAGGCTCATCACTGACTCCGATATATTATGTATCGGACGAGCAGGGCGCTTATTCCTACGGACCGGCTTTGGTTATATTGTACGCGGCAGTCGTTATATATATTGTCGGAATATATGTGATCCTATTCAGAAAATGCAAGCAGCAGTATCACAGTGATGTGATGAACGATTTCCAAAAGGCGAGGATTACCATTGCGATAGGTCTTGGCATATGGATCGTTGTCGCACTCATTCAGTTCATTACAAAATATCTGCTCATCTCATCTATCGGTAACTGCCTTATGGTGCTGTATATTTATCTCTGCTTCGAAAATCCGAAGCGCTATGCTGACGAGGAAACCGATACCCTAAACCGCAGCGCGTTCCATATCATGGTGCCGGAAATGCTTGCCAGAAAAAAGCCATTCTGGCTGGTGAGCTTCACGATTGACGACAATGAGCAGATAAGCAAGAGCATGGGCTACGACCAGATGAAGGTGATACTCCGCACCGCCGTTGCGCAGCTTAAGACCGTAATGCCGAAATCAAAGTTCTTCCATTCCCGCTCAAATACGCTGTCGCTGTTCCTTTCAAGCACCGATGAGCTGGAGGCTCTGCTCAAAAAAGCGGGAAGCAGCAGCTTTGCGGTGGAGTACGGCTCCGGCACATTCACACCGCAGTATCACATCACGGTTCTTGAATGTCCGAAATATGCGGAGACCCCCGATGAAATATATGATACTCTGGATCATGTTCTCAGTCATCATCACAAGCACGAAAACGGCAAGGTACTCTACATAGACGAAAACACGATCAAGGACAAGAATTACCGCAAGAACGTGCTGGCGGTGCTGACAAAGGCGGTGCAGAACAAGGCGTTCAACGTAGTTTATCAGCCTATCTATTCCACAAAGGATAAGCGGTTTGCTTCGGCGGAGGCCCTGGTAAGGCTTCAGGACTGCGGAGAGTTGGGCTTTATCTCACCGGAGGTATTCATTCCTATGGCGGAGGAGCAGGGACTTGTCGCGGAAATAGGCAGCATCGTATTTGAGAAGGTGTGCAGCTTCGCGGCGGAAAACAAGCTGTGGGAAAAGGGCATAAACTACATTGAAGTAAACCTCTCCGGAATGCAGAGCGTTGACCCGTCGCTTCCGGCGCAGCTTACGTCTGTAATGCAGAAATACGGCATTGAGCCTAAATTCATCAATCTGGAGATCACTGAAACCGCGTCTATTGACGGCGGCGAGCTGCTCGATATGAACATGAAGCGTCTGCGCAGTCTGGGCTGTCACTTCTCTATGGACGATTTCGGCACGGGTTATTCAAATCTGGCGCAGATGGCGAGAGTGCATTTTGAGCTGGTGAAGCTGGACAAGAGCCTTATCTGGCCGGCATTCGGGGAAAGTCCCGACGAGCCTATGGTTATCCTCAACAGTTGCATAGCGATGATTTTGCAGCTTGGCGCGCATATCGTTGCTGAGGGCGTTGAAACCAAGGAGCAGGCGGAATTCCTGACGGAACGGGGAGTTAATTACTTGCAGGGATATTATTTCAGCAAGCCTATTCCAGGAGAAGCTTTCCTTGAGAAGATCAGTGCGGTGTGATTTTTTTTACTTAATAAATAGCTAATTTGTTAAGTAATAATGCACATGATATTATTTGAATATTTAGTCAAAAACACTATTGAAATAATAGCGAATATTTGCTATACTATTCAGTAAGAGAGCGAAGTCGCATAACTTCGCATCGGAATAAAAAATAACTATCAGAGAGGTATTGACATGAGCTTAGAAATCTTCGGTCAGAGCATTCCCAATATTCCGTGGCAGGACAGACCTGAGGGCTGCAAGGACGTTATCTGGCGCTACAACGCTAACCCTATCATTCCCCGTGATCTGCTCCCCACCAGCAACTCTATCTTCAACTCCGCAGTTGTTCCGTTTGAGAGCGACAAGGGTCATTTCGCAGGCGTATTCCGTGTAGACGACAAGGAAAGAAACATGGCTATCCACGCTGGTTTCTCCGAGGACGGCATTCACTGGAACATCAACCCGGAGAAGGTTGAGTGGATCAACGATGATCCGCTTGCTAAGGAAGCAAATCCGTGGCAGTACGGCTATGACCCCCGCTGCGTATGGATCGAGGATCGCTTCTGGATCACATGGTGCAACGCTTACGGCTGGAAGCCCACTATCGGTATCGGCTGGACAAAGGACTTCAAGGAATTCCACCAGGAAGAAAACGCATTCCTGCCCTTCAACAGAAACGGCGTTCTGTTCCCCCGCAAGATCAACGGCGAGTTCGTAATGTTCTCCCGTCCGTCTGACTCCGGTCATACTCCTTTCGGCGATATGTACCTGTCCCACTCCCCTGATATGAAGTACTGGGGCAAGCACAGACACGTTATGGCTCCCGACAGAGGCTGGGAGAGCAAGAAGATCGGCGCAGGCCCTATTCCGATCGAAACAAGCGAGGGCTGGCTGGTATTCTATCACGGCGTTCTGGAGAGCTGCAACGGCTTCGTTTACAGCTTCGGCGCTTGCATTCTGGACAAGGATCAGCCGTGGAAGGTTAAGTACCGCTGCCGTGAGTACCTCATTAATCCGCGTGAGATCTACGAAACAGTCGGCGACGTTCAGAACGTTACATTCCCCTGCGCAGCTCTCTGCGACAAGGACACCGGCAGAATTGCGATCTACTACGGCTGCGCAGATACCTGCGTAAGCATGGCGTTCTGCTACGCTGAGGAAGTTGTTGAGTACGTTAAGGCTCATTCCAATAAGTATTTCTGATAAATTATCGGGCATAAATAAATCCCGCTTCTGCTTCAGCAGGGGCGGGATTTTACTGTTTGTGTTACTATTTTGAAAAGGTTATTGTCAAGGAAAACGTGGACTTGCTGTCTGGGGGAATAGTTATCTGCTTAGCACAATGGATCTTGCAATATCCTCGATCTGCTCGTCAGTGAATACGCCCTCGTCAAGGCGGATATTGACATAAACAAGCAGGTCAGTGTTAAATGCCAGAATTCCCGGCTGATAGGTTATATCCTCCGGCTCGGCTGGACGTCCGCTGCCGAAAACCTCCGGGTCGATGACGCTGATCTTTGTCACGGCGTTTTCGCTCCGGGATCGTATTTTATCCTGCCGCATGGATATCCTTTATCGCCTGAGTTACCAGCTTTCTGAACAGCGGCGCGGCGCGGTCGGCGGTTTCCTGAACCTCGGCATGGGTGAGGGGATTTGCGGAGATGCCTGCGGCAAGGTTGCTTATGCAGGAGATACCGCATATCTCCATTCCCGCGTGGCGCGCAGCTATCGCTTCTATCGCGGTGGACATTCCCACTGCGTCTGCGCCAAGACGTTCGTATGCGCGAATTTCAGAGGGAGTTTCGTACTGCGGACCGGTGGTCTGGAGATACACTCCCTTTCGCAGGGAAACTCCGGCGGTGACTGCGGCATTTTCGATTATCTTCCGCAGACGGCGGCTGTAAACCTCCGACATATCAGGGAAGCGAACTCCCAGCTCCTCAATATTTTCACCGATAAGCGGGGAGGGAACAGCCATTGAAATGTGGTCGGTGATAAGCATGAAATCCCCGGCGTTGAAGCTGCGGTTTATGCCCCCGGCAGCGTTGGTGAGGAACAGAGTTTTCGCGCCCATGAGCTTCATCAGCCGGATAGGGAGCACTACGTCCTGCGGCTTGTAGCCCTCGTAATAATGCACTCTGCCCTGCATTGCGACTATCGGAACTCCTCCGGCATAGCCGAAAACAAATCTGCCCTTGTGACCCGGAACCGTAGACACCGGGAAGCCCTCGATATCGTGATAATCCAGAGTCTCCACGACCTCCATAGTATCGGCGTAGTCGCCAAGCCCGCTGCCTAAAATCAGAGCAAGCTCCGGCTTGAAGGATATCTTCTTCTGCACACAGTCGAAGCATTTCATCAGCTTTTCGTAGGTTTCGTTCATTTTGTACCTCCCTCATTTTTCTTCTTGAATATCTCAAGCTCCACGTCCAGAAGCTGCGACATGGCAACTGCGGCGGCGGAGCGTTTTTCGTCGGAATTCTCCCACAGCGGCGGGTACAGGCTCACGCCCTTGTCAACAGGGATCTCGCTGAACAGAAGTCCGGGGCATTCCTTGCAGTAATCACGATAGAACAGCTCGAAATCCTCACGGCAGCACAGCCAGTCCAGAAATTCGCCGTAATCCCCGCCGAATTCCTCGATCTTCAGCTCGTCCGGCATGAAATAGAGCATCATGCTGTCCTTGTCAAGACCGAATATCCCGCCGAATATGTCCTCGGCGACTGCGGTAAATCCTAATTCGGAAAGCTGCTTGTTTTTCTCGAAGAAATCCAGCGTTCCGCTGCCGTACAGTCGCAGTATCCCGTTTACCGAAACCCCGCCTGTTCCTGCGAGAACTGCGGCAAGGGGAGAGATATCGCTACCGGTGTTCTGGGACATCAGCCGTTTCGCCTTGCTTTCCTCCGGCGGGAGTACCTCGATATCGCAGCCGGAGCTTTCAAACATGGAATTTATGCGGTTTATCTGCTCCTCAAACGTCATGCGGAATCAGACCTCCCAGCTTCCGAGGTACTTTTCCTGCTCCGGAGTGAGCTTGTCGATCTCAATGCCCCAGTAGCTGATCTTACGCATGGCAACCTCGCGGTCTATCTCCTTAGGCACGTTTACTGTCATTGCTCCACTGGACTTCACAGCCGCGCTGTTCTGCGCGATGTACTTTGCGGAGAGTGCCTGAATAGCGAAGCTCATATCCATGATTTCGGCGGGGTGTCCGTCGCCCGCCGCAAGGTTCACAAGTCTGCCCTCGGCGATAACGAAAATGGTGTTGCCGTTTTTCAGCTTGTAGCCCATGATGTTATTCCGTGCGAGATAGCTGTCCTTGGCGATCTCACGGAGCTTTGCCATGTTTACTTCAACGTCGAAGTGACCCGCATTGCAACAGATTGCGCCGTCCTTCATGTTAAGGAACGCTTCCTCGCCGATAACGTCCGCGCAGCCGGTAACAGTAACGAAGAAATCACCAACCTTTGCAGCCTCGCGCATGGGCATTACCTTGAAGCCGTCCATAACTGCTTCCATTGCCTTTATCGGGTCGATCTCGGTAACGATAACGTCCGCGCCGAGTCCCTTTGCACGCATTGCAACGCCCTTGCCGCACCAGCCGTAGCCTGCGACAACAACATTCTTGCCTGCGACAATGAGGTTGGTTGTACGGTTGATGCCGTCCCAAACGGACTGTCCAGTGCCGTAGCGGTTGTCAAACAGATGCTTGCAGTCCGCGTCATTCACCAGCACCATTGGAAATTTCAGAGCGCCGTCCTTGTCCATTGCTTTCAGACGGATAATGCCGGTGGTGGTTTCCTCACAGCCTCCGAGTACCTCCGGGATAAGCTCCGGGTACTCGTTGTGAATGAGGTTCACAAGGTCGCCGCCGTCGTCAATGATCACGTTGGGACGAGCCTTGATAACCTGCGAGATATGGCGGTGGTATTCCTCGTCGGTGGCGTTGTACCAAGCGAATACATTCAGTCCGTCATGCACAAGTGCTGCCGCAACATCGTCCTGAGTTGACAAGGGATTGCTTCCGGTGACGTACATTTCAGCGCCGCCAGCCGCGAGGACTTTGCAGAGATATGCGGTCTTTGCCTCCAGATGAACTGAAAGCGCTACGCGAAGTCCCGCAAAGGGCTTTTCCTCAGCAAATTCCTTTTCAATGCCGTTAAGCAGCGGCATATTGCGCTTTACCCACGCGATTTTGCGTGCGCCGCTTTCCCAGAGGTCGGGGTTCCTGATTTCGTTTGACATTTTTATTCTCCTTTGTTTTTTTTATTACATACTTAATTGATGGCTTTCATAGGACTTCGGCAAAAATGCCGCAGGCTATCCTTTTTCCGGAATTTCCGGCGGGCTGGGAGTTAAAGTCGTCCGGCATATAGTGAAGCAATATCGGCTTTCCGGAATAGTCTGATATCTGCGCCTTTCCGAGGAACACCTGCATTGCAGCGTAGCCGGTGCTGTCGGAAATAATCGGCGGCAGATCCCCGGCGTGATAGGGGTGACGTCCGCACCATGTTCCCTCAGGACAGAGGCTCAGATGACCTCCCGCTTCCTTGAACGGCTCTTTTTCGTCTGTGGCTCCGCAGATAATACCTTCGTGAACATGGAAACCGAATACCCTGTCCGGTGGCAGACCGTTGAATTCCGCCTGCAAATACAGCGCTCCGTCCAGCCAGTAGGCGTGTATCAGCCCCTCAAGCTTTGGAAAATCTGCGCTTCCGTGAAGCTCTCCCATAAGCGCGGAACGCTCCGCGCCCATATATGAAAATTGGTTTACCTGCTGCATTATACTGCACCTTCCTTTCAGGAAAGTATATGCAGCAGCGGGGCGAAATAGGATTTATGCCTGAGCTGCCAGGGAATTAAGCAGCCTTACAAGCTCCTCCTCAAGACAACTGTAAAACAGCGTGAACAGGATATCCGCACTGCCCAGCAGGAATACGTTCTTGTTGGTGATCGAAGCGAGGGTCGGTACATAGGTATATATGTAGCCCTTGTACCATTCTGCGTCATAAGCCGGGACAGGCTTTCCGGACTTCACCATGCGACGTATTTCCTCGAAATCGTCGGTGATCACGTTGTCGTAGTTCCCAGCGCCCTTTGCAATCACCATATCGTAAATCGCCTTTATCTGCTTGTCGCTGAGGGTTCCGCCGGCGGTTTTTACGTTTTTGAGGGTGGGAAGCCTTACCGCGAAGGAATAAACCATAAGAGAGAGCACCCGCTCATATTCCGGGGTGTTCATCTCGGCGCACCGCTCCTTGTCAAGCTTTATCCCGGTATTGTAAAGACAGGTGGTGTCTGAGATATTGTTCAGCGCGATCTTGAAGATATCCTTTATATTGATGTTGTAGAAATCCTTGTCGGCGATCATATAGATATACTTCACCGCGTTGAAAAGTGACACTCCCGCCTTTACCACTGTATCGGAGATCATGGTGCAGGCTGTTCTTTCGCTGATAAATTCCATATTGTTTACCTCCCGTTTATTTGACCCTGTTTTCGTTGAGATGAAGCTGCGCTCGTTCGCCGTTCTGACCCAGCAGGTTTCCTCCGTCCGGGAGGATCACGGTGAACTCAGCACCCTTTCCGAGGTCGCTTTTTACTCCTATTCTTCCGCCGCAAAGCTCCACTATCTTTTTCGCCAGCGGCAGTCCAAGACCGTTGCCCTTTGTTGCGTGGGAGCTGTCCGCCTGATAGAATTTTTCGAAGATATGCGGAAGTGACTGCTGCGGGATTCCAACTCCGCTGTCCCTGACGCGTATCGTTATAACTCCGGCGTTCCTGTGGCAGCTGACATAGATCCTTCCGCCCTCCGGGGTGAATTTCACCGCATTGTCGAACAGATTGTTCCAGACGTGCGCCAGCATTCTTTCGTCCCAGTAGAACTTCACCTCGTCAAGCTCCATTGAGAGATCTATGTTTTTCTCCGACCACTGCGGCTCTAACCTGAGCATACAGCTCCTCAGCTGCTCGTCAAGGGAGAACTCGGTTTTGCCGGAAACTATATCGCTGGTCTCAAGGCTGGTGAGCAGGAGAGTATTCGCGGACAGATCCGACAGATATTCGGTTTCCTCAAGGATTATCTTTGAGAACTCCTTCTGCTGCTCCGGGGTGAGATTTCCATCGTAGAGCTGCCGGGCAAAGCCACGGATAGACACCAGCGGGGTCTTGAACTCATGCGAAAAGCTCGCGATGAAGTCCTTGTTGAACATGGCGGTGTTGTTAAGCTCTCTTGTCATTTCGTTGAATACCCCGATGAGGTCGGAAAGCTCCCGGACGGTGTGCTTTTCCGCCCAGCCTATATCCACCTGCGCGGAGTAGTCCCCGTCGGACACCTTTTTCGTAGCCTTGATAAGCTCCCCAAGCGGCTTCAGGAACATTCCCCCGGCGATGAAGGACAGCAGCGTACCTATTACGATGCTGCTTATAACGGCGGCAATGACCTCCTCTGTGTCGCTGTTGCCGTTGGACATCAGCATATCAATGACTATTCTGCCGGTGAAGGTCAGCATATCCGCAGCGACTGTTATAATTAGTATCAGCAGGCTTAGCTTTACGCCAAGACGGTTCACCGGTGCTTTTAGCTTTTTGAGTTTCATGTGCGCTCCTGTTTGACTGCCTTATAGCCCAGCCCCCGGACGGTGATTATCTGGAAGTCTTTGTTGTCTTTCAGGCGTTCCCGCAGGCGGTTGATATGAACGTCAACGGTGCGCGCCTCGCTTTCGCTGTCCATGCTCCAGAATTCCTCCATGAGCTGCGCCCGGGTAAAAGTCTTATTCGGGAAAGACAGCAGCTTGAACAGTATCTGGAATTCCTTTTTCGGAAGCTGAAATTCTGCCCCGTCCTGTATCACGGTAAAGGAATCGTAGATCAGCGTTGTGCCGCCGATGATGATTTTCTGTTCCTCGGAGATCTTCGCCCGGCGAAGAAGCGCGCGGACTCTCAGGATCATCTCCACCTCGTCCACAGGCTTCACCATGTAGTCGTCCGTGCCGAGGGTAAAGGACTTGCGAATGTCCTCGGCGCTGTCCCTTGCGGTGATTATCAGCACCGGGATATTGCTGCCGCCGGAGCGCATGGTTTTAAGGAATGTATAGCCGTCCATTGTCGGCATCATCAGGTCGAGAATAACAAGGTCGATGTGTGTGCTGTCCATAAGCTTCAACGCTTCTTCGCCGTCACCGGCGGTATAGGGCTGATAGCCGTTTTTCTCCAGCGTATATTCGTACAGCCGCCTGATGTGCGCCTGATCGTCAACTACCAGAATGTTGAACATATATTCTCTCCTTATCCCTCTTTCTTGGTAACAGATTGCAATACCGCTTCGGCGATCGCCAGATCCTGCGGGCGGGTTATTTTCATGTTGCAGGCGGTGACGGGGGTTATGTGAACAGGTTCGCCGCAAAGTTCCAGCAGCGCGCTGTCGTCCGTAAGTGATTCGGCGCGGCTTCCCAGCTTTTCCATGCAGGAGATATACAGTTCTTTCCGGAACGCCTGCGGAGTCTGGGCGGCGAAAAGTGCGTTTCTGTCCGGGGTAGCTTCGATAATTCCGCTGCGGCACTGCTTTATCGTGTCCGTCACCGGAGCGGCGGCGATAGCTCCGCCGTATTTCATTGCGTCATTCAGCACCCGGTCAATGTCCGTGGTGGTGATGAGCGGACGCGCTCCGTCGTGGATCGCGATAAATCCGCAGTCATCGGAAACCTGCTCCAGCGCGTTTTTAACCGACAGGAAGCGGGTTGCTCCCCCGGCGGTCACGGCTTTCAGCTTGGATATGGAGTGTTCCCGGCACAAGTCGCGGTAACGCTGCTCCTCGCCTTGGGGTACGGCAAGGATTATCTCCGACACAAGGCTGGAATGCTGGAATGAAAGTGCGCTGCGGATAACAACGGGAATCCCGTCCAGCAGGGCAGTCTGCTTGTTGATGCCGTTCATTCTGGAGGCGCTGCCTCCGGCGAGAATTATTGCGGAAAACATGACTTCACCCATGATCAGTCGCAGGAAAGGAAGTTTCCGTGCAGACGGAAATAGCTGTACTCGGTTTCAAAGTTGTTCAGCAGGCGCAGTACCACCGGCTGGTCGATGTTCCCGGAAAATTCCAGATAGAACATTACCTCGTTGCTGCCGTGGCGGAATTCCAGCGGGAGCGGCTTGCTCTGTATCTTTGTGAGATCAAGCTCGTTCACCGCGAACTTAGTCAGCATACGGTAAAGAGAGCCGGAGATATGCGGCAGCGAAACTGAAACCGCGACAGTATCCGCTCCGTCGTACACTTCAATCTCCTTTGAGATACAGATAAATCGAGTGGCGTTGTTCGGGTCGGCGGCTATCGCCGGATTTACAATATCCAGCCCGTGCATTTCGGCGCATTCCCTTGAACAGATGCAGCCAAGCTCACTGCTGCGATTCTCGGCGACCATATGCGCTGCCATTGCGTTATTGGCGTAGGGTATAACGGTAAGCTCCGGACGGGAGCTGATATATTCATCGCACTGGCGTATTGCCTGCTCATGTCCGAAAAGAATGCGGATATCCTGCTCTTTTACGCCGTGCTTTGCGGCGAGAACGTGGGTGCAGGGAACGGTTACGGTGCGGTTGATGTAGACGCTGTGCTTTTCAAGAAGCTCCATGTTGGCGGTGACTTCTCCGGCGGTGCTGTTTTCCACCGGGATAACTCCGTAGTCAGCCTCGCCCTTTTCCACTGCCTCGAAAACCTCGGCGAAGCTTGCGTGGAAGCTGATATTCCCGTGAGAGAACAGCCTTTGCGCCGCCGCATGACCGTAGGCTCCGGCGATACCCTGAACTGCTACTTTGGGGTCTGTTTTGATCTCAGTTGCGTGAGGTATCTCCACTGCCGGGGTGATCGCGTTGTTCTGGCGGCATTTGGAGATATCCATGATATTGGTAAACAGGAACTCCGCGGAGCTTTTCAGCTCCTCCGGGGAGCGGTCGCGGACGGAGCGGATTATCTGCTTTTCCCGTTCGCTCTGGAACACCACCATGTTGTGCGCAGCCTTATACTGAGCCACCTGACAGGTGAGATCCATTCGCTCCTTGAACAGATCCAGAAGCTGGTCGTCTATTACGTCAATATTTTTTCTGATCTCGCTTAAGTCAAGCTCCATTTGAGTTATACCTCCGGAATTTCTTCGTTGACGCCTTCCTCTGACGTTGTGGAGGAGTCATGGTTTCCCCAGATACCGAGGATATCTTCGCCCTGTTCTTCGCCGGACTCTTCAGAGGATTCATCGGAAGAGCTTTCCTCTTCTTCAAAGTTTTCGGCGCAGTATACAATTACTTCCTGACCGTTTTCTACGTCCACAAGGTCGCCGATCTCTACGCTGCATTTGAATACATATCCGTTTTCGGCGTCATTTGAAAGCTCTGTTTTAATGGAATACTTGATATTGAGTTTGCTAAGTTCTGAGGAATATTTATCCGGAGTTTTTCCGGTGTAGTCGGGCAGTGCCACCTTGCTGGGACCTTTGCTGACCTTGATAACCACGGTAATTCCGGCAGTGACTTCGGTTCCGGGATCAATGCTCTGGTCGAACATCATTCCTTTGGCATAGGTGTCGGAGTACTCGTATTGAGGAACAAAGGTAAAGGTGCTTGCGTATCTTTCAGACTCGTAATCATAGTTGCGCTGGGAGAAATCCGGCATCAGAATAGTATCTGTTACCACGCTTTCCGGCTCAGGCTGAGAGGAAGTCGGCTCTGTGTTCTGAGGAATATCCGAAACCTCCGAGGACACCTCCGAAGAAATATCCGGGTCTGACGACTCGCTTGTGCCGCCGGAAAACGCTCCGTTCAGCGTAAGCACGAATACCACAACAAACGCGATAAGCACCAGTCCGGCAATCACCAGCACGGCAATGGTTTTTGCGCGTTCCTTGCGCTGCTTCTGTTCCTTGCGGGTAAGTTTCTGCTTTTCGCCGGGTTCGGTTTCCGCGGGCTTGGGCTGGCTGAACAGCCTGTCCACGAATTCGGTCACTGTGCGTATTCTGCTGTCCGGGGAGAGCTTCAGCCCCTCCATAATTACCTTTGAGATATTGGAGGGAATGTTGCGGTTTATCATCATAGGCTCCATAAGGCTGCCGCCGCTGCGGGCGATAGCTTCTGTCGGAGTGCAGCCGGTAAGGCAGCGGTAAAGTACCGCAGATATTCCGTAAACGTCAGTCCATGTGCCGTTGATTTCATTGGTGTACTGCTCCGGAGCGGCAAAGCCGGCGAACATCTCGCAGGGTATCTCAGTCCCGGTGGTGCGCGCCGCGCAGATAGCGAAGCCGGAAAGCTTCAGCTCCATTTTATCCGTGACAAAAATCGTGGAGGGCGAGATTCCCCGGTGGATTATTCCGGCGGAATGAATAAGGCTGAGGGTGGTGAAAAACGGCGAGAAAAGCTCCTTCGCCTGCTCCCACGCGATCTCTCCTGCGGAGTTTGCCAGATAGGTCTTGAGGGATATGCCGTTAATATACTCAAAAACCGCATAAGCAGTGTTGTTTTCGCAGAAAACGTCAAGCACCGTTTGGAGGTGTGACATTCCGCGCAGCTTCATCAGAGTGCGGTTGAGGTCGATAAACTCTGACATATAGGTTTTGTATAGCGCTGAGTAGGTCGGCTCAACGGTGATCTCTGTTTCTCCCTTTCTTCGGGAACAGAGGGTGTCCGGCATGAACTCCTTGATAGTCACCTTTATGCCTGCGGCGGTGTCAAAGCCTATGTAAACCGCGCCCTCGCCGTTATAGCTTATTACCTTGCCTACAATGTATCTGTCGGCAAGGAAGGTCTTGGGCGTCATATATGTGGGAATGCAGGGCGTACTGTCGCTGTATCCGCACAGCTTGCAGGGACCGTCGTATGTCTTGTCGTTCATGCAGCCCATGCAGAGTGATGTTTCTTTTATCATTAGCTGTTCTCCTGTAATTTAATAACTATCGGGTGAAAAATTACAAACCACCACTATAATAATATACTCCAAATCAGCCGGATTGTCAACAGTTTTACTGTTTTTGTAACTGTATCTGCTCAAATTGTATCCAAATTGTAATAACTTTCCGTCATATTGCCTAAAGCCGGGCAGGTTGTTTATTATTTTTGTGCAGTATTGCCCCGGCATTCCGCAGGTGCCGTATGGAATTTGAAGAAATGCCGTTGCATTTTTCGAGGGAATGTGATATACTATACAATGTAATACAGCGTAAAAAATCTCCGTGAAAGGATAATATATGTTCAAAAGCAAAAGACAGAAGGAAATACTGGAGTCTACCGAATCAAAGCTCACCCGTATGTTTGAGGAATTCAACGCAGAAAAGCGCCCGGACGACGGCAGGCTGGTGTGCGAGACCCAGTGTACTATGGCGAGAATACGCGCATTTTCCGATTTTATGTATCTGATGAAAGTAAGACCGCTCCAGACCGCCTGCTATTACGGCGCGGCGGTGGTGTTCCTGCTTATGCTGGCGGCATTCTGGTGCTCCGAATGGCTGCTGGGCGGAATATTTGGAGTGATCTTCATTATTCTGGCGACTCTTCCGCACAATATGCGCATACAGTACTTCAACAAACGCGCTGATAAGCTGGAGAACAGCTTCGGAAGAATAATCAACGCGGATTTCAGCGGAGAAGAAAGCGTTGTTCTCACGATCAGTGCGCCGCTTGAGGCAGAACCGGACGGGGCGAAGCCCCCGGAGCGGGAGGAAGCCTCCGCAAGAAGCTCCGAGGCAGTTCATGACAAAAATGCCAGAATACTGGAGATACCCTACAAAAAGATATATCTCGCATACGAGTGCAGCCACAGCTTTTACCTTTTCCCGGAGGGGGACGGCAAGGATAAGCTGGATACGATAATCTGCGACAAGACGCAGTTCCTCTGCGGAACTCCTATGCAGCTCCGGGACAGACTTGCGAGGGGTTGTGGCAAACGGTTTAAGATAAAAACCAAAAAAGCGTGATGAACTCTCCGGAAGAATGGATATTTGTTAAGTTATCCAAAAAAAATAAAAAAATTTGTATGTTTCTTAGAAAATTAACATTATCTCTTGATTTATCAACATTGTTTATTGTATAATATCAACAAGAGTATTCTGACAAATACTGTTCTTTTGGTTGCATAATGTATGAATCAACAAGCTAAGCTGGCATCTGTATTGTGTTCAGTCGGAGGAACTCTGCTTAATTCAACGTATTTAAAGGGCTGATGCTATTGCTTTTTGGAAATAAAATAGTAAAAATCGAGATCCTTGCGCAGGACGGTAAGCTCATTGCTTCGGCTGAGAGGAACTTTATTTTCCCGAAAAATCTCGACAGCAGCGAGGAGAGCATTCTTATCATAAAAGGAAGCGAGCTTCCGGAGCTGGACAGAGGAACAAGGGTCGTAATCATTGCTTATTCAAAGGCCGGCGACAGGATAAAATACGCCGGTGAGATCTCTATGTCCCATGACCGGCAGATGAACGTTTCTATTCTGAAGTCAAACAGCACTCAGGTTCTTGAGGAACGCAGGCGCTATTTCAAAATAAAGGTAAGTCTTTCCGGCAGGGCATTGTTTGTTGTACGCGATGAGCAGACCATCAGATTTGAGGAGCCTGCCGCAATTGGAGTAAATGACATCAACGTCGGCGGAATATTCATGACCAGCGGATATGAGTTCGCAAAGGACGACTGTGTATGCGTCGATATTGAGCTTATGGGAGGATACCGGCTCAATACCATGGCGCGAGTTCTTCGCGTCCAGACTGGAAGCGGAGGAGAGATACTCGGCTTTGGCTGCGCGTTTGAAAATCTGACGGCAGCACAGGAGGACGCAATCGGTAAGTACATAAATCATCAGCAGCTTCTCCAGAGGGCAAAACAGAACGGCGAGGACGGCTGACATCTCACCCGGCGCGGTATTTCCGCGTTCAGTGATAAATTATTTATACATAAATCAGGGGGATATGAAAGTATGGGCAATTTCAAGCTAAAATATGTGCTGACAGCTATAATGCTGGTGTTTGCGATTTTGCCGGCTGTTATTGTCGGCACGATCGGCACATTTTCTGTAATAAGCTATGAGAGGTCTTCCAAGGAGAACACGCTTCAGCAGGTTTCCGAGTCAAAATCTGCCGGAATAAAGCAGGTGTTCAGCAGCTATTCCTCGATTGTGGGCGCTATTGCCAAGAGCGAAGCTTCAGTAGACGCAGCTTACGGCATGGGCAGCGCGGAAAATATGCTGTCCGCGGCGGTAAACACCGATCCCGATATTCTTGATATGCTTCTGCTTGACGAGAACGGAACCGTGATCGAAGCGGTAAACGGAAACGTCGGTGGAGTATTTGAAAATCTTCCGATGAACGATCAGGGCGTGATCAATATGCCCACTGTATCCGAGGTTCTTACATGGACTGGATACGGTGATGCGATTTTCGTTTCAAGCTCCATTCCCTCAGAATCCGCTTCCGGTGAGGCAGGATATGTCGTTGCGATCGTGTCCGTGGGACAGGGCAGCGCAGTTATGAACGCCATTTCCGGTCAGTTCGGCA
The DNA here is from genome assembly GCA_017829075.1 of Oscillospiraceae bacterium. Next base: position 44,743 of record JAGAJA010000053.1, read on the forward strand.
GTCTGAACGGCGGTCATATGATGCTGGTGGACAAGAACGGCGTTGCGCTCAACTTCAACAAGAGCGGCGCTGTGAACAGAGAATTTGCAGGAAATGCGCTCCAGACAAACGTTGCGCAGTATTTTGACAGCACAAATTCCGGTTACAGCGATCTTAAAAACAGCACGGATATCAAGTCCATAAAGGGCAAAGCCGGCGGCTATACCTACTGCGTAGGTCTTGTCGGAACAGATATCATGAACTGGAGATGGCTTGCTGTTGCAGAAAACGGAGCTTTCTCAAGCTTCTCCACTACTACAAATCTTCTCGGCTGGGTAGTTGTTGCCGCTTGCGCGGTAGTATTCTCAGTTGGTTCACTGCTGGTGATCGGAAAGTTCCTCGGCAACATGAACGGAATGCTCAAGACTATGACCGAGATCTCCGAGGCGGAGGGCTCTACCGATATCCGTTTCAAGGTCACAAACAGAAAGAGCGAGCTGGGCGAGATCCAGACCTCTTTCAACAACCTGCTTGACGAGGTTTTCCTGAGCGAAGAGCGTCACCGCACTATTGCGGAGCTGTCTGACAATATGCTTTTCGAGTGGGATTTCCACAAGGAAAGAATGTATGTTTCGCCGAATACTCTGACGAAGTTCGATATCGACACGGAGAATTCCACCCTGTCCAACGGTAAGTTCGTTGACTCACTGATGAGTCAGGAGGACGCAGAGAAGTACAAACGCGATATCAACGGACTTCTCAAGAACAAAAACGGATACAGCTCCGAATATCAGCTCAAGACAAAGACCGGCGCGGTCATCTGGGTATCCCTCCGTGCGGTGTGCATTACCGACCGTCTGGGAGAGCCGCTCAGAGTTATCGGCGTCATGACGGATATAGACAATGAGAAGAAGCTGGAGCTTCAGCTTTCCGAGCGTGCAAGCTACGACTTCCTGTCACAGCTCTACAACAGAAATACTTTCATCAGAAATCTTTCTTCGGAAATGGAGCGCCGCGGTACAAAGCGCGTAGCTGTCCTGTTTATTGACGTTGACGACTTCAAGTTCATCAATGACCGTTATGGTCACACCATCGGCGATGAGGTAATCAGATTTGTTGCTGATACCATCAGAAAGAAAGTCGATGACAGAGGCGGCTTTGCAGGACGCTTCGGAGGCGATGAGTTCGTTCTGTGCTTTACAAATCAGGAGGATATCGACAACATCGAGAATATCTCAATGGATATTATCAACGAGCTGTACGAGGGATATACAACGCCTGACGGTTCTATGCACATTGATGTTAAGGCAAGTATCGGCGTTGCTTTCTGCCCTGACCACTCCGAGGACGTAAACGAGCTGCTTTCATTCGCGGATACTGCGATGTACTTCGTAAAGAAGAACGGTAAGACTAACTACCACATCTACATTCCGGAGGACAGCGCAACAGACGAGTACATAGACCCGGAGGGCTTCTGAGCCGCGGGTAAAATAACAACCGGGGGCGGACAGTAACTGTGCGCCCCTGTGATGTCTTAGAATATAAATTGTGATCCGGGGGGACTGAATTTTGGCAAAGGTTATTGCACTTACAAATCAGAAAGGCGGCGTCGGAAAGACGACCACCTGCTGCGCCGTATGCGGCGGACTTAGCGAAATGGGCAAAAAGGTTCTGGCGATAGACCTTGATCCGCAGGGAAATCTGAGCTTTTCGCTGGGAACAGAGAGCGAGGACGCATACACGATATATGACGTATTCAAGGGCAACTGCGACATCGCGGACGCAATTCAGCATGGCGAGATATGCGACGTGATCTCTTCAAATATCCTGCTGTCCGGTGTGGAGCTAGAGCTTACGGGAGTCGGCAGAGAATACATACTCCGAGAACAACTTGACACGATAAAGGACGAGTATGACTATGTTATTCTCGATACACCGCCTGCATTGTCGGTGCTTACGATCAACGCCTATACCGCAGCGGACGGTCTGGTTATACCGATGCTGTGCGAGATACTCAGCCTTCAGGGAATTGCGCAGCTTAAGCAGACTATCTTCGCAGTTCAGAGATACTACAACAAAGATCTCAAGGTGGAGGGAATTCTCCTGAATAAATATAACCCGCGCCTGACCCTCACAAAAGACGTTGAGGATCTTGCCGGGGTAATTGCAATGCAGCTTGACACGAAGATCTTCAAGAGCAGGATAAGCGCAAGCGTATGTATTGCGGAGGCTCCGGCGCATGGGGAAAGCGTGATCACCTATTCGCCGAAATCAAAGTCGGCGCAGGAATACAAGGATTTCATCAGCGAACTTACCGGAGAAAAATCTGGAGCTAAGAAGAAATGACAAATCCCCGTAAAGACATTATAACCGAGCGGTATCAGCAGGAAAATCCGGAGGGTGCGCGGCTTGTTTCGGAGGAAACACTGATAGGCTCGCCTAAAATCAACCCTGACAACGGCGTAAAAAAGCGCCGCAGCAGGGCGAACAGATCCGAAGAGGATAAAACCTCTGCTTCGGAGAAACCGGAGAAACTGGAGAAACCGGAAAAACCGGCGGTCAAGTCCCGGAAGCCGGCAGGAAATTCCGCGAAGAAAAAGACGGCATCAGATGACGGTGAAGTACCGGCTGAGGAGCAGTCCCAGAGCGTAAAGACTCCGAGCGTGATGAAGCTGGTGGAGGAGAAGCCTCTGTCGGAAAATCAGGTGATCGCGGCAGGAAAAAGCCAGATCCCGCGGCAGCTCCGTGGAATTGAGCCGCTGTCCAGAATAATCCGTCGTGAGTCCGCCGCAATGAGCGCTGCAGAACAGGTTCGCAGTTCACCGGAGGTCAGCAGGGATCTCACTGAAATGGTAATAGCTGACAGTGCGCCGGAGATACTCAGGCGGTTCAATGCCTGTGACTGTGAGCGCTGCCGTGCGGAGCTTACACGGCTTGCGGAGCAGGAGATCCCGGCTAGATATATAAAGCTGCCGGAGCTTGCAGATCTCAGCTATGATGGTTTCAGCAGGGAAGAAAAGCTCTTGATAGCATCGCTGAAAAAAACAGCGGTCTCAGTCATGATAAGGATTATGATCGCCAACAAGAAGCGTAATTTTCACGGATAACCGAAAAAATTTCATATGTATAAAATGATAACTTTATATGTGCATTCCCACAAAATGAAATAAAGTTGTTGCATAATCGACAAAAATGTGATATAATCAATTTAGTGACGATTATCGTATGGAGAGCCGGAGAAAATTGCATTTCAGGGCTCTCCATAAACGAAAATTACAGAGGAGGTGGCTCCGTTGAACTGTTGCCTTTGGTTCGATCGGTGTAAAATAAGCAGTGCAGACGAAATTCCGGAACACTTAGATATTGCCGCGCTGCGGGGCTATTTCCTCGGAGGAAGTCTTGCCGAGTGGCTCAGAGAGCATGACGGCGGCGACTATGCGGATAAGCTGGAGCGTATTGATCCGAAAGACCCGGAGCTTAACCGCAGGCTGACGGAGATCTTCGGACAGACCCCGGCAGAGCCGTCTGAAAAGGAAATATTCCGCGGAGATCACGCTGCGGCACCCTGTGTATCCGGTTCATTCACCGGCGGGAGTTTCAATGGGGGCTCATGGTACAGTTCCTTTGGCAGCTTCGTTTTAGGAAGCTATCGCGCAGGCAGCTTCAGAATGCACGAGTGGGAATGGGAATGGAGCCGCGGGGGAAGCTTCACGTCAGGCAGTTATCTGACCGGCAGCTTTGTTTCGTTGTTCCATATGTGGGAATGGGAGTGGGAATGGCGTTTCGGCGGCAGTTTCACTGGTTCGTTCCGCTTTGGCTCATATCAGTTCGGATCATATCGGTTCGGTTCTGGTTCATATCTTCTGGGTTCGTTTAATGGATTTGGCTCAGGCAGCTTCGGCGGCTCTTATGCGCCGGGGAGCTTCTCAGGCTGGCAGGGTATGACTGCGGAGGAATACGACCGCATCATGTACGAATGTCTGCGCCGCTGTCCGCTGGACTGCTTCGGATATGGAATTCACATCGTCTGAAAGAAAGGACACATCTTGGACGCATTTCATATAATTTCAACGGCTCCGTATTTCGCAAAAAATAGCGGAGCTTTTGCTTTAGAGGACTTTGATCTGTATTGCGCGGTGATCTCCGCGCTGACATGGCGCAGGGACGGCAGCAGGATCTTCCTTTGCTGCGACAGGATCGGCGGCGACTATATCAGAAACGCCGGGCTGTCGGAGGTATGGGGCGATATCCGCGAATGCGTTCCGGAGGATCTCGACGGGATAGACCCGGAAATGTTCTGGGCGGCGGGGAAGATCCTTGCTATGCGGAGTATGAAAGCTCCCTGCGTTATGATTGACACAGATTTTATTGTATGGAACAAGCCGCAGTTCGGCAAAGAAATTATCGCGGCTCACCGGGAGGAGATCAAGCCGGATATCTACCCTCCGGCGGAATATTTCTCGGCAAAGGGGCATATCGTACCGGATTTCAACTGGGAGGTACTTCCGCTTAACACTGCGTTTTTCTATGTTCCGGACGAGGACTATAAGGAATTCTACACCTCGCAGGCGATAGCGTTCATGAAATCCGCCGAGCGCTGCGGTGAACGGCTGAAATACATGGTTTTCGCGGAGCAGAGAATGGCGGCGATGTGCGCGGAATACACCGGGACAGGGGTAAGGACGCTGATGGATAAGGATTTCCTGTTCTTCCCGCAGGACAGCTTCACTCATTTGTGGGGTGCAAAACAGGTCATGCGTGATCACCCGGAGCTTCGGGCACAGTTCATCAGCAGATGCGAGCAGAGGATCAGGCGTGATTTCCCGGAGTGGGCATGGACGATAGACGCGGTGAGGAGGGCTTCCCGGTGATATATCTGGACAATGCGGCGAGCGCTCCGGCGCTTCCCTGCGCATTACAGGCGGCAATGCCGTTTATTTCGGAATGCTGCGGTAATCCCTCGTCGATACATACCGAGGGGCGCCGGGCTGCGCTTGCGATCATTGAGGCGCGGGAAAAATGCGCGGCGGCGATAGGCGCAAAGACGGAGGAGATCATTTTCACCTCCGGGGGAACGGAGTCCGACAATATGGCGCTGAAATCCGCTGCGATCGCCGGGCTGAGTTCCGGCAAAAAGCGCATTGTCATAACCGAAATTGAACACCCGGCGGTGCTAAAGAGCTGCGAATTTCTGGAGAGCATGGGCTTTGAGGTGAAGCGGCTGGGGGTAAATTCCGAAGGATACGTTTCGCCGGAGCAGGCGCGGGAGCTTATCACGCCGGAAACCGCTGTGGTTTCAGTCATGGCGGCAAACAACGAAATCGGAACCATTCAGCCTGTCGGAGAGATCGCGGAGATCTGCCGGAGCAGAGGAGTGCTGTTTCACACGGATGCGGTTCAGGCGGCGGGAAATATTCCGCTGGACGTAAACGCGATAGGCTGCGATATGATGTCGGTGTCCGCGCATAAGTTAGGTGGAATAAAGGGAGCAGGGCTTCTGTACTGCCGCAGCGGGTGCGGAATTGCTCCGCTGCTTCACGGCGGCGGTCAGGAAAACGGAATGCGCTCCGGAACGGAAAATACGGCGGCTATCGCGGCAATGGGCGCGGCAATGGAGTATTCCTGCCTGGGAATTGCCGAAAGAGCGGAAAAAATATCTGCGCTGCGGGACAGGCTTATCTCGCTTCTTCTGGAGATCCCGGACAGCAGGCTTAACGGCGGGCTGGAACGGCGGCTTTGCGGGAACGTGAATGTTTCCTTTTCCGGGGTAGAGGGGGAGTCGCTGGTGTTGGGTCTTGATCTGCGGGGACTATGCGCGTCCTCCGGGTCTGCATGCGCAAGCGGCGATGTGACGCCCTCACACGTTCTCCGGGCTATGGGAGTTCCTGTGGAATTCCAGCGGGGATCGCTCAGGCTCACGCTGTCGGAACGCAATACCGCCGGGGAGATAGAACAGGCGGCGGCAGCGGTGCGGGAAACTGTGGCGATGCTTAGAGATATCGTGGGATAATTTTTTTATACTAATAACCGTTTGAATGAGGGAAAAGATTTGCAGAGAGACAGTGCCGCTATCCAGGGAAACGCTGATTAAATCAAATTCGCCACGTTCAAACGCGCATACTCACGCGGCTGAATTTGATACGCTGCGCTTTAATCAGCGTGTCCCTAGATTTTTAGAGAAATTTTTAAAAAGGACTTGACAAACCGGGAAATATGGTGTATAATTACAACGTTGACGCTTTAGAGATAAAAAGCATAAAAGCACTAAAGCGATAGGAAAGGACAGAAAGAAAATGAAAGAAATATCAAAGCTTTTGGATTACAGATCAGACATCAGGATCGTTGACGCAACGCTGCGTGACGGCGGTCTGGTAAACAATTTCCGGTTCACAGATGAATTCGTTAAGGATCTGTATCAGACTAACATAAAAGCCGGCGTGGACGTTATGGAATTTGGCTACAAGGCGTCAAAGGAAATGTTTGATGTCAAGGATTTCGGCAAGTGGAAGTTCTGTGATGACGAGGATATCCGCGCAGTTGTCGGCGACAATGACACCAACCTCAAGATCGCGGTAATGGCGGACGTTGGACGCTGCGACTACAAAACCGACATTCGCCCCAGAAGCGACAGCCCGGTAGATGTTGTCCGCGTAGCAACCTACCTGAACCAGATCCCTGCGGCTGTGGACGTTATTGAGGACGCTGCGGCAAAGGGCTATGAGGTTACCTGCAACATCATGGCAATCTCTAATGCGCAGGAGGGAGATATCCGGGTCGCACTGGATATCCTCGGTAAGACTCCGGTCAATGTATTCTACATCGTTGACAGCTTTGGCGCACTGTTCCCGGAGCAGATCGCGCGCATTGCCGCAATGTACTGCGAATTTGCCGCAAAATACGGAAAGAAAGTGGGAATTCACGCGCACAACAATCAGCAGCTTGCTTTCGCAAACACAATTGAAGCTGTCGGCGACGGTGTTGACTGGCTGGACGGAACCTATTCCGAAATGGGAAGAGGCGCCGGCAACTGCGCAATGGAGCTGCTTCTTGCGTTCCTGAAGAACCCGAAGTACAATATCTATCCTGCTATCCAGTTTATTGAGAAGCACATGAACAAGCTCAAGGCAGACGGAGTTGTTTGGGGCTATGATATGCAGTATCTGCTGACAGGTATGCTCAATCAGCACCCCAGAACAGCGATCCAGTTCACCAAGGACAAGAGAAAGGATTTCTCGGAGTTCTACAAGGAAGTCACTTCTCAGGAATGATCCGGTGAAATACTAACTCTGGCAAGCAGTTCAGCAGTTCTGTAAGAAACATTACTATTCCCGCTTCCGGCGATCGGAGGCGGGAATTATTTGCTTGATTTTGTGTTCGGGTTATGATATAATTTAATATAGATTATATGGAAAGGGAGGGCGCTATGGACGAGAACATCAGAATTGAGATACACTGCATAAATACTTACCTGAATAATGTGTTAGCCGTGTCTGTGATAGGACTTTCTATATGGCTGGCGTGTATGCTAACCAATTCATTGGTGGGCAGCCTTATCCTGTTTCTTGTGGCGCTGGCGGGAATTATTGGGTTTGGGGCAGCCAGCGAGAAGCTGCCTACCATCGTTATTGCAGATGAAAAGCAGTTAAGATACAAGCATTTGTTCGGGTGGAAAACCATTGAGCTTTCCAAGATTAAGACTATCACCTGCGAACCGTTTGAGGTCAGGGGAAGATACAGCTCCACCCAGTGCATAAGACTGTACATCGCCACCGAAGATGATGAATGCGACTTGAAACAGAGAGTAAATACGAACGAGATGCTTGCCGACAGTATGCAGGGCAAACTGACAGAACTGCCGCTGATGAGGGTGTATGAGTTTATCAGGGCGAAAACCGGAAAATAATTTTGATTTTTCCTGTTGAAAGTGTTGAAAAATTCAGAGCATTGTGATATACTATATATAGCTGAACTTATTACGAAAGCGAGTGATTGATCAATATGAAGTGTCCCGAATGCGGCTGCGAGGAAAGCAAGGTAATAGATTCCCGACCGACTGAAAATAAGGTGCGCCGCCGTCGTGAGTGTATCCAGTGCGGATTCCGGTTCACCACCTACGAGATCATCGAGGATATCCCTCTTATGGTCATTAAAAAGGATAATTCCATCGAGCCTTTCGACCGGCAGAAGCTGGTGGACAGGCTTTGCAGAGCCGCGGTAAAACGTCCGGTGAAGCTCGAAACTCTGGAGAATATGGTGGACGAGATCGCCGCAGAGCTGAAGAATACCCTCCAGAGGGAGGTTACATCTGAGAAGATCGGCGAGCTGGTGCTTCATCGGCTCAAGGATATAGACGTGGTGGCTTATATCAGGTTCGCTTCGGTCTATAAGGACTTCAATGATGTGGACAGCTTTGTAAAGATCATTTCTGAGCTTAAAGAGAATGGCTGAATAGGCTTTGTATTTACAGGGATCCTGCTTTCGGGCAGGATCTTTTTCTGTTGATGAGAATAAATGTAAATTAAAATGTATAATACGGTGGAAAAATGGCAAAACTTATTGTGCAGTATTTTTCAGTAAATGTGTTGACAAACGCTGAGGAATAGTGTATAATATAAAAGCTGTCGCGAGAGCGGCGCTGAAATAAAGGTCACTGAGATTCAAAAGTCAAAAAAATCTGAAAAATATTTCAGAAAGTACTTGACAAAATGAAAACAAAGTGATATAATAAATAGGCTGCTGCGAAAGCAGTGAGCAAACCCCATAAATCACGTCGAAAGTGAGAAAAAATCAAGAAAATTTCAAAAGAAATTTTGAGAAAGTACTTGACAAACTCAAAAAGATGTGATATAATAAACAAGTCGTCTGGAAGGCGGCGAAAAGCTCCTTGAAAATTGAACAATACAGAACGAATTAACATTACCTTGTCGATTCTTTGCAGAAATGCGAAGTTGAGAAACAAGAAAATTCTGGATAAACACAGATTGCGTTAATTAAATTAACGTTAGCGTTTA
>JAGAJA010000054.1 GCA_017829075.1 Oscillospiraceae bacterium
AAACCTGATTCTGGCTGACAGACCTTGTCTGGCAGCTTGATTCAGTGCGCCTCGGCAGACGTTTTAGGGTTGATATAGACATTTACTAAATGTGCTTATTATCCGGATTGTCATTGCATAATTGTGCGGTGTTGCCTTAAATTCCTGGCGGATCCGTATACCACGTTTGGCGGTGGTCTGACTGCTGTACCTCTTGCGCTCGCGGTCTGGGGAATATTCTGCTGGTGGATCGTCCGGATAGCGCACACCGGAGTGACCTACCGCTACGAAGCTGACGAAAAGGAATTCCACATCATCAATCCGGATAAGCACAGCGATGTGTTCTATTATCCAGATGTGGTAAGCGTTGATTACAAGCCGATCTATTATATTAACAGGAAGATCCGCGGATACAGAGTGACCATCACCACAAAATATCTTTCCAAGAAATACGATTACATCTTTTCGGATAACCGACTGATAAAGACCCCGCAGGGTTCGCCGTTCTTCATTCTGGAGCAGCGATCCGGGCTGGCAGACGGATATGTTGAAGAGGGCGGCGCTACCCGTACTTAAAGGAGATTGCTATGGATCTGAATAAATCTGAAAACGAAAAAAAGCCCTCTGTTCGCAGGGGCAGCTTTCGGGTTGGATATAACAACGAGGGCAGGCTGGTCATTCTCTGCGTGGCGGGGGCTTTTTTGTGTCTGTGCATGTTCATCGTGGGACTAATATTTTTCGGCGCGCCGGACAGCTTCATAAGCTTTATGGGTGGAGTGTTCTGGATAATCCCGGCGGTGCTGTGCCTGCTGATAATTCCGGTGATCTTCTACGGCAGGAACTGCACCTATCATGCCGGGGAACGGGAGATGGAGATAGTTTCTCCGAAGGGCAGCGATTATCTTTATTACAGCGATATTTCAGAGGTGATCTACAAGCAGACGCTGCTTTTCGGAAAGCCGAGGGGATATTGTGTCACGGTAGTGACCGGAGTCAGGGATTTCAGCTTCCGGTATCTTATCGACAGCCCGGAGCTTAATGACCCGAAGCATACACCCTTTTACCTGCTGGAGCTGAACGCGGGACTGAAGCAGCCTGAACCCAATGACCCGGAGCTTTCGGCGGCGGTAATGGCGCAGTTTGCGCTGATGCAGGAAAAGCAGGAGGACAGGCTCTCTAAAAAGCGTAAGAAAAAGACGTGGGAAAACCTTTTTGATGATGAATAAGTAAAAGCCCCTGGAATTTCCATTCCGGGGGTAATTTATGTAACCTAGGGAAACGCTGATTAAACCAAATTCGCCCCGCTCAAATCCGCATACTCGCGCGGCTGAATTTGGTACGCTTCGCTTTAATCAGCGTGTCTCTAGTTCAGCAGATCCAGTTTGTCATTCCGTAGAAGCTCTGGATTGAAGCAGTTGCTGTCATAATGTGCTATCGCGTCAAAGAAATCCGCCGCGATGTCCTCTGGGATATCCTCCTCCTCGGCGAATTTCTGGAGCGCGGTGACGTAGGTGTGCCGCAGCAGCATCTTGTCCTTGAGCGTGACTCGCATTTTGACCTGCTCTCCGGTATCAGCGTTTATCAGGTTCTGGATATCGTAGTCGATGAGCTTCATTATGTCGGTTATGCAGTCTGTGCTTCTCTCGCCGAAAACAAGCCTGTGGTATATCTCCGCCTTACAAAGCGCAGAAAGGCTGAATTCCTTTGGCAGGACATCGTGAATCGTCATCAGTGCAAAAAGATAATCCTCGATCGAGGCGTAGTTTTTCGCCCTGCCCATACACATGGTAAGGCTGTCTATTCCGGCGCGGGAAGCCTTGATAGCTGTATCCAGCGCGGCTTTCTTGGCGTTCATGGGACAGAGGTCTATCGGAACTGTGACGGAGTTTTTTGCCTGCCACACCATTTTCCCGACCGCCTCGGGTTCCATGACAGGGTAGCTTCCGCGCAGCCTTACCATTGAGATAGGGCCGGAGATCTGTCCCTGTGCCAGCCGAAGTAGCTGCCGGGAAAGCCCGCGTATCGCCGGAAATTCCATGATGACCGGGGTGTGACCGATGCTTACGCGTTCCTTGAGATCCTGTATCGTCACAAGAACATAGCTGAAATCAAACACCGCTGTCAGTTCCTTGAACATAGGATCCCCCAGCCGGAATATATATCCTATGCCCTCCGGAAGCTCCTGCATTTTCATCACCGTGCGGAAGTCTATCTCAACGTATTTCACACCGGTTTCTGCAAGCGCCTGAATATATTTGAAGATATGCTCCGGCTTTGCACGTTCGTCTATCGGAAGCGTGCATAGACTGTTGTCTGTAATAACTGTTTTCATGACGTCCTTTCTGTCTGTCAGCCCTTTAGTCCGCGGGACTGTCTGTCCATATCCTCCACTACGATATCGTAGATCTCTCCCAGAGTTGCGCAGTATTCAAGGACTTTCCACGGTTCATTTGTGTGGTAATGGATCTTGATAAGCTCCTCGTCGCCCACCGCAAGCAGGCTGTCGCCCTTGAAATTGTCCCTGATATAGTCGTTGATTGCGTCCTCGTCGAGGTCTGTTCCGTCAATAAGAAGCTGTGTGTCGTATCTGTATTCCAGCATGATTTATTCCTCGTTTTCCTTTTTTTGTCTAACTTCAATGCGAACCTTGTTTATGCGAAGCTCCGCCGCGTCAAGTATCGTAACGATGAAGTCCTCGGTTTCGGTGGTATCTCCGCTTTTGGGTATGCTGCCGAACAGTCCCAGCACCCAGCCGGCGACCGTGTGCGCCTCGCTTTCAAGCTCCGAGGGAATATCCCGTGCAGCAAAGAACCGCCGCAGCGAGTTTAGTGAAACGTCGCCGTATACCTCGTATATATTCTGACCGACCATAGTCACCGGGGATTTAACCTCGTCGCTTTCGTCCCAAATCTCTCCCACCAGTTCCTCAAGGATATCCTCCATGGTGACAATGCCGAGAGTTCCTCCGTGCTGATCAAGTACAACGCTCAGGTGGCATTTCTGCTTCTGCATTGTCCGGAACACCTCTGACAGCTTCTGCATCTGCGGGATATAGAGAGTTTCCTGCATGATGCTGCTGATGGTGAAATCCTTGCTCTTTTCGTACTGCTTGAAGAATTCCTTTTCGGTGATTATTCCAACGATATTGTCGAGCGTCCGCTCATAAACCGGCATTCTGGAGTATTCCTCCTGAAGGAACTTCCTGCGCACCTCGTCAATATCCTCAGTGATCTCCACTGCGGTTATCCGCACACGGGGAGTGATTATCTCGTCCACGGTGATCTCGTCAAATTCCAGAGCGCTGCGCACGAGGTCGCTTTCCTGAGTTTCAAGCACTCCCTCGTCCTCAATCTCGTCGATCATCACCTTAAGCTCCTCCTCGGTCATGCTGACGGATTCCTTGCGGTGGAAGAGCTTGGATACGCCCTTTTTGAGCAGCAGGAACAGCGCGGAGAAAGGCGTGAAAATTATCATCAGGAAAGAAATTATCGCTGAAGCGAACATACAGAACGGCTCTGCGAAATCCTTTGCGATACTCTTGGGAAGCACCTCGCCGAATATCAGCACGACAACGGTTATCACTATCGTAGCCACCAGAGAGCCGTACTGCTCACCAACCAGACTGATGAACAGTATAGTTGCGATAGAAGATGTGGCGATATTAACTATGTTGTTTCCGATGAGTATGGTCGTCAGCGCCTTGTCGTATTTGTTCAGTATTTTAAGCGTCCTGTCTGCGGCGTGGCTGCCGTTTTCCGCCATGTTTTTGAGGCGTATCTTGTTCACGCTGTTCAGCGCTGTTTCCGTTGCGGAAAAGAACGCTGAAAACACTATCAGAATTACAATAAGTACGATCTGCATAAATTACTCCCAGTTTTTCCATATATCGGGGCAGTACCCGGTGGTTGCCTGTCTGCCGTTGCGGACGATCGGGGTCTTGTAAAGCTTCGGATTTTCCGCGAGCTTTTCCGGCTTCGCGTCGTCCAGCAGGTATTTTATCTCGGCATAGTCCCGCGAATTTTCGTCAATAACCGAGTCAATGCCGCCGCCCAGCGCCTTGACAACGCTGTCAAGCTCTCCGCGGCTCAGCCCCTTTGACAGAATATCAATATACTGATATTTTATGCCGCGTTCCTTGAAATATCTCTCTGCCTTTTTGGTATCAAAGCATTTTGATTTGCCGAAGATCTGAATATTCATACTGTCTGCTCCTGTAATGCGTATTGCCGGATCGCCCGTGTAACTCCGCTTTCGTTGTTGCTGCGGGCGAGGAACCGTGCAATTTTTTTCACGTCCTGATGACCGTTTTCCATTGCGAAGCTCCACCCGGCATATCGAAGCATATCCGCGTCGTTCGAGAAATCCCCGAACGCCATTGTATCTGCCCTGTCGATGCCGAGGATCTCACTGAGGTTTTTCAGCGCGCTGCCCTTGCTCACACCTGCACCCATGACGTCCATCCATATCGGGCCGGAGACCTGAACATTCAGACGGTCGCCGAAAATCGCGTCTATTGCAGGCTTTGCGCGTTTCTCAGTTCCCTGCGGGTCGCATACTGCAAGCTTGTATATCGTGTCGTCAATGTCAAGCAGGTTATCGCAGGGGAAGTGGTTCTTGTAGAATCTCGCGATCTCTGCGCTGAATTCCGGGTCGGCGTTCAGGTGATAGGTGCCCTTTGAGGCGCAGACGAGCACCCTCAGCCCTCCTATCTCATCACAGGCTTTGACAAGCTGTTCAAAAGTATTGCGGTCGAGTGGAGTCAGGCTGACCTGTTTTCCCTCGTGGATAACGTTTGCGCCGTTGTCGCAGATGAAATCCAGCTTGCTGCGGTATTCCTCCGGGAACAGATGCGCCACCGCGTCATAGGTTCGCCCGCTTGCCACGGTGAATTTAATTCCCCGCTGCTCCAGCCTGTCAAGCACCTCGAAAAAATCCTGCGGCAGCTCCTTCCTGTCGTTGAGCAGAGTTCCGTCCATGTCGCTTGCGATCAGCTTTATCATATTATGTATTCCTCACTTTTGTTCTTCTATATCTGTGGGTATATCCCAGTGTATTAATTATATCATAATATTCGCGATGTTTCAAGCGGAAACAATTCCATGAAATGGCGCAGAAAAATAATTTTTTTATGCAGATTATATATAGTATTGCAAAAATTCCCGAAATAGGATATACTTAAGTAGAATGAAGCAATATGAAAGGATATCAGAATTTATGAAAAAAACCGTGATCTTCGACTTGGACGGTACTCTATGGGACAGTTCCCGGAGCTGCGCTGAGTCGTGGAATGTGATCCTTGGAAAATACCCGGACATCACCCGCAGGATAACCGTTGACGATATGCACAGCTTTATGGGCAAGACCCTTGATGTGATCGCTCCGATGGCTCTGCCGGAGATCCCTGACCCCCGCCGGTGGGAGATAATGACCGAGTGCGTGCGTTATGAGCAGGATTATATCGCCGAGCACGGCGGAGTACTGTACCCGAAACTTAGGGAAACGCTGGAGCTTCTTCGGGAGAAATACGCGCTGATGATCGTCAGCAACTGTCAGGACGGCTACATTCAGTGCTTTCTGGATTTCGCCGGAATGCGGGATCTGTTCGACGATTTCGAGAGCGCGGGAAAGACCGGGCTTTCAAAGGGTGAAAATATCCGGCTGGTGATCGAACGGAACTCTGTTGACAGCGCGGTCTATGTCGGGGACACTCAGGGCGACCTTGACTCGGCGGATTTGGCAGGAGTGCCGTTTATCCGGGCTGCATACGGCTTCGGGAAGATGAATCGGGAGGTGCCGGAGATAAATTCCCTGCCGGAGCTTTTGCAGGCGGTGGAACAAATAATTGGATAACAGTAAGCCTGAGAGGATTTTTTCTCAGGCTTTTTTGCAATCATGAGCTGCCGTTCATTTTGCTCAGCAAAACAATTTTATTGCCAAATTTATATTGACAATTCCGGTTATTTATTGTAGAATAATGGTATGTTCACTCTCATATATCTGCAATATTAATGGCTATATATGCCGAACATAAACATATCAGAGAAAAGATGTAAGGAAAGGGTGGTAGAATTTGTCAAGGCTGCATTCAGTAAAGCTGCCGCATTACAGCGGCTCGGCGGAGCAGCTTACCCGCAAGCTGCCTGTTCCGGAGGTAGTAACGATCAGCATGGCGCAGCATATCGGCGCGCCCTGCAATCCGCTGGTTTCCGTCGGCGACAGAGTACTGGTGGGTCAGAAGATCGGCGACACGGACGCGTTCATGTCCGCGCCGGTGCATTCCTCCGTCAGCGGCGAGGTCACGGAGATAAAGGACGTGATGAATGTCGGCGGGCGGCTGTGCAAGACTGTAACGATAAAGTCGGACAATCGCATGGAGGTAAGTCCGGAGGTTAAGCCTCCGAAAATCGAGTCCCGTGAGGACTTCCTTAAAGCTGTGCGGGAGAGCGGTGCGATCGGTCTTGGCGGCGCGGGATTCCCGACCCATGTGAAGCTTGCTTACGACCGCAGCAAGGTGAATATCGAGTATCTGCTGCTTAACGGCGCGGAGTGCGAGCCTTACATAACCTCGGATTACCGTGAGCTTATGGAGAACACCGACGCTATCATCGGCGGAATAAAGCTTATACTGAAGTGGCTGGAAATTCCCCATGCGATAATCGGCATAGAAGCCGACAAGCCGGAGGCTATCTCAAAGCTGACAAAGCTCACCGCCGCTTTTCCGGAGATAGAGGTAAAGAAGCTCCGCAGCAGCTATCCGCAGGGCGCGGAGAAGGTGCTGGTGCATTCCCTGACCGGACGGGTTATTGAGGAGGGCAAGCTGCCCTCGGACGTGGGCTGCGTTGTGATGAACGTTTCCACCGCCGGATTTATCCACGCCTATTCGAGGACAGGAATGCCGCTGGTAAAGCGCAGGATCACCGTTGACGGAAACATTGTCAATTCCCCCTGCAACTTCTTTGTGCCGATAGGTACGCTGCTGCACAGCGTAGTGGGCTTTGCCTCCCTCAGAAAGCAGCCGGACAAGATAATCATGGGCGGCCCGATGATGGGTATGTGTGCCTTTGATCCGGATACTCCTCTCGGAAAGACCAACAATGCGGTGCTTCTGTTTTCGGACGCGCCGAAGTACGAGCCGTCCCCCTGCATTCGCTGCGGACGGTGTGTGCGCGCCTGCGCTGTGAACCTCATGCCTACGGAGCTGGAGCACGCCTACGACACCCGCGACGCGGAACTGCTGAAAAAGCTAAAGGTCGGCTTGTGCATGAACTGCGGCGCGTGCAGCTTTGTCTGTCCCGCAAGGAGAAACCTCGCGGAGAAAAATCAGCTTGCAAAGGACTTCCTCAGACAGCAGGAAGCCGCGCAGAAAGGGAAGTGAGGTGTAACGCATGAATAAGCTTATTGTTGAGCCGTCACCGCATATCCGGGGCGCAATGAATACCCAGAAGGTCATGCTTAACGTCATTATAGCCATGCTTCCTGCACTGGCGGCGGCGACCATTATTTTCGGAATAAAGGCGCTGGTGCTTACGGTTATCTGCTGCGCCTGCTGTGTGCTGTTCGAGTGGCTTTTCTGCAAGGTCACCAAGAAGCCTAGCACCATTTCCGACCTGTCAGCGATAGTGACCGGAATGCTGCTTGCGTTCAACCTTCCGGTGGATCTGCCGGTATATATGGCGGTCATAGGCTGCTTTGCGGCGATAGTTATAGTTAAAATGCTGTTCGGCGGCATCGGTCAGAACTTCGCAAATCCGGCGATCACCGCGCGAATTATCCTCATGCTGTCCTTTACGGCAAGTATGACCACTTGGACGAAGCCGTTTGCGTATCTGGACGGCACTGCGGATGCGGTTTCCTCCGCAACTCCGCTTGCGGCTGAACCGGAGGCGCTGCCCTCGCTGCTGGATATGTTCCTCGGAGTAAGGGGCGGCTGTCTTGGCGAAACCTGTGTTGCGGCGCTGCTTCTGGGTGGAGTTTACCTCTGCCTGAGAGGGATTATCGCTCCGACCACTCCGCTTGCGTTCATCGGCACTGTGGGAGTGCTGACGCTGCTTTACAGCGGCTTTGATGTGAATTACACACTGTATCAGCTTATGTCCGGCGGTCTGTTCTTAGGCGCGATATTCATGGCAACGGATTATTCCACCACACCGCTCACCCAGAAGGGCAAGCTGATATTCGGCGTTGGCTGCGGAATTTTCACGTTCTTGATTCGTCAGTTTGCGAGCCTGCCGGAGGGCGTTTCCTATTCAATACTGCTGATGAATATTCTTACACCATACATAGATAAGATCACCGTTCCCAAGCCGCTTGGCGCGAAAAAGCAGCCGAAGGAGGTCAAGCAGAAATGAGTTTTTCTTTCAGACCTGCGCTGACGCTTGCCGCGATAGTGGCGATAATCTCGGCGCTTATCATCGTAATGTATAACGTCACATACGTTGACACCTCCGGAATTCTGACGGATAAGCAGTCCTCGGCGGCTGTGACGATTTACGGCGGCAGTGATGCGGATTATGAGGTTGTCCCGGCTTCGGAATGGAACGAGAAGCTGTCCGCTGATGTGAATGCAGATTTCAGCCGTATCTCAAAGGTTATCCGAAAGAACGATGGAAGCCTTGCGTTCGAGGTAGTAGTAAAGGGCTACAAGGAGGGATACGATATCCTTGTGGGCGTTAAGGACGGCGCCGTTGCCGGAGTTGCCGTGGTATCCGTGGGCGAGGAGACCCCCGGACTTGGCACAAAGACCAATGATCCCGCATTCCTCGATAACTTCAAGGGAATTTCCGGCGAGGCTGTAATAGTGAAATCAGCCCCTGCCGCAGACAACGAGGTACAGGCTGTGACCTCCGCAACGTTCTCTTCAAAGGGCGTTGCAAAGGCGGTAAATATCGCGCTGGCGGCTTATGAGCAGTATCAGGGCGAAGCAGCCCCGACAACAGACGGAGGTGAGCAGCAGTGAGCTACATGAAGGAATTTACAAAGGGACTTATCAAGGAGAACCCAACGCTTGTCACTCTGCTTGGAATGTGTCCCACCCTCGCCATTACCACAATGGCTTCAAATGCGATAGGAATGGGCGCGGCGGCTACTTTCGTGCTTATTTGCTCGAACGTGGTTATTTCGCTGCTGAAAAAGGTCATTCCGTCGCAGGTTCGTCTGCCCTCGTATATCGTAATAATCGCGGGCTTTGTAACTCTGGTCGGACTGGTGCTTCAGGCGTATATCCCGGCGGTGTATGACGCGCTTGGAATTTACCTGCCGCTTATCACTGTAAACTGCATTATTCTCGGCAGAGCGGAGATGTTTGCGAGCAAGAACAACGTTGCTGCTTCCGCGCTGGACGGCGCGGGAATGGGCATAGGCTTCACGCTGGCGCTGCTGGCTGTTGGCTCCATTCGTGAGATTTTCGGCGGCGGAACATGGTTCGGAATTCAGATATGCCCGGATTTCATGCAGCCGATGACTATTTTCATTCTACCCGCAGGCGGATTTTTCGTACTTGGCTGCGTTATCGCGCTTGTCAACAAGATATCCAACAGAAAGCCTCCGGAGGTTTCCGGCTGTGCTGCCTGTCCTAATCGCGAGGGCTGCATAAGCTGCCCCTCCGCTGAAACAGAGAAAAAGGAGGAGAAGTAAATGGAGCTTGCAAAGAGCATGATGATAATTCTCCTGACCGGAATACTGACGGATAACTTCGTTCTGTCAAAGTTCATGGGAATATGCCCGTTTCTGGGAGTATCCAAAAATCCCTCCGGTTCGCTTGGAATGGGACTTGCGGTAACGTTTGTCATGGCGGGTGCGACTGCGGTCACATATCCGCTGTATCAGGCGTTCCTTGTTCCGCTGCACCTTGAGTATCTCAACACGATACTGTTCATTCTGATAATCGCGCTGTTCGTGCAGCTACTGGAGATGTTCCTGAAAAAGTACGTCCCTGCGCTGTACAGGTCGCTTGGCGTGTATCTTCCGCTTATCACCACAAACTGCGCGGTGCTGGGTGTAACGCTTCTCAACATCGAGAGCAATTACAGTTTCGGCGAGGCAATAGTGAATGCGATAGGCGGCGGTCTTGGCTTTATGCTGGCGATGCTGCTGTTCTCCGGAGTCCGGGGCAGACTTGAGCGCTGCAACGTTCCAAAGGCATTCTCTGGTATGCCGATAACGCTGGTGGCGGCTTCTATCGTTTCGCTGTCATTCCTCGGCTTCGGCGGAATTGTTGACGGAATTTTCGGAGGTGCATGATGGACATTTTTATGACATATATCCTCCCGGTCATTATTCTGGCGGCGATAGGCGCGGCTGCCGGAGTGCTGCTGACAGCAGGCTCCAAGATATTCCACGTTGAGGTGGACGAAAAGGTTACGAAGATCGTTGAGGCTCTTCCTAACGCGAACTGCGGCGCCTGCGGATTTTCCGGCTGCGAAGGCTACGCTAATGCGGTGGCAAAGGGAGAAGCCCCCACCAACCGCTGCAAGCCCGGCGGAGCTGCGGCGGCTGAGAAAATAGCGGGTATCATGGGCAGCGAGGTACTTGCCTCTGTAAAGGAGGTCGCATTCGTCCGCTGCAACGGCTGCAACGGCGCAGTGGAGGACAGGTTCGAGTTTGACGGAACTCCTAGCTGCGCGGCGGTGGAGCGTTTCTACAACGGAAAGAAGATGTGCCGCACAGGCTGCGACGGATACGGCGACTGCGTTAAGGTGTGCGACAGAGAAGCAATTTCCATTATCAACGGAGTTGCGGTGGTAAATCCGTCCAAGTGCGGAGCCTGCGGAAAATGCGCGGCGGTCTGCCCCAATCATCTTATCGTGATACGTCCGGCGGAGAAGCCCTATGACGTTCGCTGTTCCTCAAAGGATAATGCAAAGACCACCCGTGCGATATGCAAGAACGGCTGTCTTGGCTGCAAGCTGTGCGAGAAGAAATGCCCGGCGGGGGCAATTTCGGTCAGCGATAATCATGCAAGCATTGATTACGACAAATGCACCGGCTGCGGAGCCTGCGCTGCGGCGTGTCCCGCTAAGTGCATTACGCTTCTTCAGCAGTGTCAGTGACGCGCCGATAAATTGACTTTTCAAGCGGATACCCCGGATCTGTCGTCCGGGGTAATTCTGTATATATTTCAATCCTCAATGCTGAAAAATCAGGAATAACCCGCAACCAAACGGAGTATTTTGCGGTATTACTTATGAAAGCATATCGCGCGAATGATTTCAAAAAGGAGGAAACCGAATGGAGGACAGCGAAATACTGGAGCTGTACCGCACCCGCAGCGAGGAGGCGATCCGGCAGACGGAGCAGAAATATTCCCGCTACCTCACGGTGATATCGAACAATATACTTAATGACCGCGAGGACAGCCGGGAGTGCGTGAACGACACATACCTGCGGGCGTGGGACACGATCCCGCCGCATTTTCCGGAGCGGCTTGCGGGTTACATCGGGAAGATCTGCCGTGATATTTCGATCGGGCGGTATCGCAGGAAAAAGGCGGCGAAGCGCGGCGGCAGCGAATACGCTCTGTCGCTGGAGGAGCTTTGCGACTGCGTTTCCGGCAGCGAAACCCCGGAGCAGGCTCTGGACGTGAAACTGCTGGCGGCGGCGATAGGGGAATATCTGCGTACCATTTCTCAGCAGGCGAGAATTGAGTTTGTGCAGCGCTATTATTTCTGCGACCCGGTGAAGAATATCGCATTGTATTCCGGCAGGAGCGAATCGGCGGTGAAAAGCGGACTGCTCCGCACCCGCAGGGGACTAAAGGAATACCTTGAAAAGGAGGGGTTCAATATATGAAGGCAGAAAAAATGAGCGATGCAATAGGCGAGCTGGACGAGAAAATAGTTGAAGAAGCGGACAATGCGCGGACAGAGAAAAAGCGGAAAAGATCCCGCAAGCCGCTGTGGATAAGCATTGGCGCAGTCGCAGCCTGCGCGGGTATCGTAGTGGGAATTGGGACGATGAATGTCCCTCCGGTGGGAGTTACTGCGGCGGCGCAGGCGGTTTACCCGCAGATGGCGCAGTACCCGGACGAGATGAGCCTTACCTTTGAGGCAGACTACGACAAATGGTGGAACGACCGCAAGGCGCAGCGCAGCGATGTCAGGGGCTACGCCGACAACCTGTGGGATTTCTACGGCGACAGCACTAATACATTCCTTTCCGGGAGCGAGGAGAACCGTGTGTATTCTCCGCTGAACGTGTATATGGCGCTGGCAATGCTGGCGGAAACCACCACCGGCGACAGCCGTCAGCAGATACTAGACCTGCTTTCGGCTGAGGATATCGAGGCTCTAAGGTCGCAGGCAGGAAAGCTGTGGAATGCGAACTACTGCAATGACGGCGCGATCACCAGCATAATGGGAAATTCTGTGTGGCTGGACGACTGTCTTGACTATGATCAGAACACGCTGAACCGGCTCGCGGAAACCTACTACGCGTCCAGCTATTCCGGTCATTTCGGCTCGGAGGAAATGAATACTCAGCTCAGGGACTGGCTCAATGACCAGACCGGAGGACTTCTGAAAAATGCAGTTGAAGAAGTGGAGCTTACCCCGGACATGGTGCTTGCGCTGTATTCAACGGTGCTGTTCAAGGGCAAGTGGGATTCTCAGTTTAATGAGGCAAACAACGACCAAAAGGTATTCCATGCGCCTGGCGGCGATATAGAAACAGAGTTCATGAACCAGATAAAAACTGCTGGGTACTTCTGGGGAGAGGATTTTGGGGCGATATTCCTTAATTTTTCTTCCGGCTGCGATATGATGCTTATTCTTCCGGACGAGGACAAGAGCATTGACGATGTGCTGAATTCCGGAGAGTATATGAAGCTCATGCAAAACCCTGACGAATGGGAGAACCAAAAGTTTCTGATCGTGAATTATTCTGTGCCTAAATTTGATGTTTCCTCCAGTTTTAACTTGTACGATGGACTTACTTCGTTGGGAATAACCGATGTTTTCAGCCCATATACAGCGGACTTCTGCATACTGGCTGGCAATAATTCCGGGGTGTATCTCGGCGAGGCTAAACATTCGGCGTCAGTAAAAATTGACGAGGAGGGGTGTGTTGCGACTGCTTTCACTGAAATGAAAAATCCCGGCGCAGGGGGCGGAGATTTTGATGAGATCGACTTTGTGCTTGACAGACCGTTTATGTTTGTCATCAGAGGAATGGACGGACAGCCGCTGTTCGTTGGTACAGTCTATAATCCGTGATCAACAGGCTTTTAAATAGAAAATCAGCGTCGGAAAACCGGCGCTGATTCTTATATTCAGATGTTACTGATTTGTGTTCTCGGTCTGGTTTTCGGATTTCTTTGCCGCGCGCTTTTTCCTGATGAGTATTGTCCAGAGAACGATATTTATTATCGCGATAACGGCGCAGCCTCCTATTATCAGTATCGGCAGAAGTTCCACCGACTGAACCTGTACGCAGAACGAGCCGGAACCGCCGTCAAGCTGCGGATTCTCAACGATCAGGTAATGTCCGTTCTGGGTGAAGTTTACGTTCTTCCACGCGCCGTTCACATACTGCATGATATTGAGAGAGCCTTTACCCTCCGGCGCAAGGAACCGAAGCTGAGTTACCTCGCTGTCTGACAGACCACATTCTATCGTTACAAGCCGAAGCTCGCTGCTGTTGTCCGGCGGGAAAACGCTGCTGCTTTCCGTCTTTACGCTTATCGTGCTTTCATCGTCAAACAGTCCGTCCGCGAGAACCAAAGGAGTTCCGTTTTCCGATTTCTCCGCGCTCTCAATGACCGTAACATACGGCGTATAGACCGCCTCGACCTCCACCGGGAATGTAATACAGCCGCTGTCAAAGTCCGTCCACTTCGCAAAGCAGCCCTCTTTTGCGGGGATCTCCGGGAAATCCTCGCTGCGAAGCGCTCCGCCGAAATCCACTTGAACCGTATCTATGACATTGCCCTCCACGATGAAGCTGACTTCAATTATTGCTGTGCTGCCGGCTAGCTTGGCAAATTCCGCGAAATCCACTGGGGAAGCCTTTCCTGAGTAGCTTATGCCGTCAATTCCGGCAGTGCCGCGGTCAACGAAACAGTTGCGCATGATATCGCAGTTCTCGTCCGAGAAATCCACAAAGCCTGCGATAGAGCCGACCCGTTCGGTGCAGTCGCTTGCGTCCAGAATTGCCGCGTTGTCGGTCAGGATAAGTCCCTGTCCGGCAATTCCGCCCACATAGCTTGCCGCAGAGATCGCCGCCTTTGAAATGCAGTTTCTGATCGCCGAGGAGGAATATCCCGCGATACCTCCGGCATAGCTTCCTGCGGAGCTGGTGACTTTGCCGTTCTGGGTGGAATTTCTCACCACACCCATGTCCATTTTTCCGACAATGCCGCCGCAGTAGTTCTTTTTCGCGGTGATCTCTCCGGAGTTAATGCAGCTATCAATTATGTCGCGCACCTTGTAGCTGAAACTGAACGAGGTTTCACCGGTGCGGGCGATATCGTCCTCCGGGTCGAAATCCACGTCTATCGCCATTGAGCCTGTGATTCCTCCAACGTTCAGATCACCCTGTACGCCACCGTAATTTACGCAGGAGAGCGCCTTGCCCTGCCTGCTGCCGGAGTCGTCCTCGGAAACGTCAGTTGCGTGGCCGCTGTCGTCGTCCTCGCTCATCACTGCGTCCTTCATTTCTTGAAGAATATCGGTGATCCTTCCGAATTCATCGCTTATTGCTTGAAGATCGTCCAGCAGAATGTCTGTCTGGGCGTTTGCCGTATTGCTGATAGAGGATATCGCACTGATAATTCCGGAGAAATCAGAGGAGAATTTGTCTATCGCCGCAGTAAATTCCTCGTCTGTCGCCGGGAATTCCACAGCGGGCTTGTCGCCGAGTATCTTCACCGTATTTGAGAGCTGATCCGTTGCGTCAGCAAAGGCGCTGCAAGCCTCTGAGAGATACCCAGAGGCGTCGGAAGCGGACTGGGAGGCACCGTCAAGGATATCCAGCGCAGCGGACAGGGAATCCGCCGCCGCGTTAAAGCTGTCACTGGAGGAAGAGATCGTGTCCGCCGAATTTGAGAGCTTGTCTGCCGCGTCAGAGATGGACTGAATGCTGTCCTTGAGCGCGCCGGAGTCTATCTGGTTGTCGATCTCAGTGATTGCTTCGTTGATATCCTCTGCTGATGAGGATATGTTCTTTATTGCCCTGTTGATGATATCCATTTGCTCTGATATATCATCGTAGGTGTCCTCCGGGACGTCAGAGCTGATGATTTTGTCGTATGCGTCAGTCAGATCTCCAATCGCTTTATCTGCCCTTTCAAGGGCGGCGCTGAGTTCTTTCAGAGCGCTTTCCAGCTCGGAGATACCCTCGCTTAGCTGATCGGTGTCTACCGCCTTATTGATGTGATCGACAGCCTTTACAACCTTTTCTCCCGCCTGTATTATGTCCTTCGAAGCGTCCTGAAGCTCGGAGGAGATCTTGTCGGAATCCGGCACGGTTTCTGACGCAGCCTGCAAAGCAGCGGCAATATGTGCCGCCGCGCTGTTCAGATCGTCCGCAGCCGCCGAGAATTCGTCAAGACCCTTTTGCATTTCGTCCGCATCGACTGAACCTACTATCTTTTGCAGCGCGCTGCTCATCTTGCTGATAGCTTTGGACACGTCCTGCATACTTTTTCCGAGTTCAATAAGGCTGTCTGACAGGTTTTCAAAATCCCTGCCGGTCAGCCACTTCTCCAGATCGTCGCAGGCTTCTCCGATCTCTGTAAATGCCCCGGATATTTTCCGGATTTCGCCGTTTACGCTGCCGAGGGAGCTTATTATTGATCTCACCGCGGCGTCTACCTTTTCTGTGTCGCCCATTGCGCTGGCAAGCTGGTCTGCGGCGGCGCTGATATCGTCTAGCGCGTCAGAGATCTCCTCTATTGCGCCGTTCAGAATGTCGATACCATCGCGGGCATTGTCGATAGCTGCCTGAATATCATCGTTGGAGGCGGTTATCTGGTCGAACACCTCTTCAAGGGAGCTGCTGAACTGGCTGAGAAGATCCAGACCGTCCCGGAATCCGTCCAGCGCCGGGGAGATTCCGTCCAGCGCTTCATCGACACGGGCGCTGATCTCGTTAATTCCGTCCGTCCAGCCGTTGTAAAGCACATCTGTCCGGTCTGCGATATCATCGGCGGAGTTACGGAGCTGCTCCATCTGCCATGTCAGCCCCTGAACCTTGTCGTTTACCGCGCCGCCTGCTCCTCTTGCGTCTGAAATGAGGTCGTTGACCAGCCCCTCCAGAACGTCCATTTCGTCTATCAGCTTCTGTACGGTGTCCTTGTCGAAATCAATGCTCTGGTAAGGCTCCATTTGACCGGCAATTCCGCCGATATCCTTGCGCCCGAAGATCTCGCCGTGGTTGGTGCAGTTATTCAAAAATCCGGACTGCCTGCCGACAATGCCGCCGACATTATATCCGACATGAGGATATCCCACGGTGCCGTAATTCTCGCAGCCCTGAATTATCCCGTCAGAAAATCCGGCGATACCGCCCGCGTCGGTCATGGTGGACGGTTCTTCTGATGAGATAATGCTGTCCCAGTCGATGTCCTTTATCGAAAGTTTGGCTTCATTTGCGGTGGTATTCACGCTGCACCGGCTGGTGCAGTTCATGATCGTACCGGAGCTGCTTCCGGCAATACCTCCGGAGTAATGCCCGCCGGTAATTGCTCCAGAGGCGGAGCAGTTTGAAATGAAACCGCTCTTCTCGTTTAATCCGGCGACGCCGCCGATGTAGTTTTCGCCCTTTACCGTTCCCTCAAAGGAGCAGCCGGTGATATTTCCGGAATTGCTTCCCGCAATACCTCCCGCGTATTCACTGCTGCCGGACGGGGAGATCGTTCCCTTTACTGTGAGGTTTTTAACCAGCGCTCCCCGCTGAACATATCTGAAAAGCCCCGCATACGAGCCGTCAGAGGTTATTTTCAGTCCGGAGATAGTATGTCCGTTTCCGTCAAATGTCCCTGCGAAAACCGGAATGGGGGTGAATTCTCCGGAAAGAGTTATGTCAGAGGTGAGAGTCACATAAAGATCTTTGCTGTATGTATCCAGCCGGCAGCTTTCCGCGAAAGCGATAAGCCCCGCCTCGTCAGATATGGCGAGCTGCTGCTGGCTGCTATGCGCTGCTCCGGAGGCTGCGCTGCTCACTGCCATAGTATTTGCCGGAACAGCAAGAACAAGTGTAATCGCGGCGGCAACGGAGATCACTTTATTCAAGTATTTCATCTGTCTGTTACCTCCGTTTCGTCCATAATATCGTCCACATCGTCGTCAATTGAATGCGGCGGCGGACTTATCCTGTCAATATCGGCAATATGTTTTCCGTCAGTGTCGATGTGGTTTATTATCTGGCGGTCTACCCGATTTTTCATTTCCTCTGCGGAGTCGCTGTCAAGCTGTGCGCTTATTTCACCGTGGATAATTCCGGAGATCTGCGCGTCAACGATACCGGAAACATAGCCGCGCACCCGTCCGTTTACTCTCATGTAGCCGGAGCGCTTCTGAACGATGTCATGGTGCTTGAGGGTAAAGGAGGTCTTTTCGATAATTGTATCTCCAAGCAGCAGCGTTGGCGGCAGTACGAACATTACCAGAAAGATAGAAATAAGCGTACCGCGTCCGAGGCAGATACCGATAGAGGATATCGCCGGGTCGGAGGACAAAAATCCGATCAGCAGACCCGCGATAGCTAGTATCGCGCCGGAGGTGATGATAGTCGGGAATGCCTGATTGAGGGTTTCGACCACGGCGTCTTTGGTGGGCATCTGTTTTTTCAGTTCGGTGTATCGGCTGGAAATTACGATAGCGTAGTCGATATTCGCGCCCATCTGAATGGAGCTTACGATAAGATAGCTGAGGAAGAATATGTTGGTGCCTGTCATTACGGGAACCGAGAAGTTTATCCAGATCGCGCCCTGAATGATAGCCAGCAGCAATACCGGAAGTCCCGCCGACTTAAAGGTGAATACCAGAATAACAAGCACGAACAGCAGTGAAAGAATGCTTACCATAAGGTTATCGGTAGAGAAGCTCGAACTGAGGTCGTAGTCGCTGGTGGAGTCGCCGACGATATACGCTCCGTCCGGGTAGTAGCTGTACACGATCTCGTGCAGCTCATCAAGGAATTTAAAGGTTTCCTCGCCCTCCTCAGGAAGGTTGGTGTTGAGCAGCATACGGCTGTAATTCTCGGTGCCTAGCTGGAGCTTTGCATCGGTGAGCTGTTCGTTAAGATCGTCTATTTCTTTGTTCAGATCGTCGTCCAGCGTAACGTATCCGGCTTCCTTTTCCTCATAGATAAAGCCGAACATATCAATGAGCGGAACGGCGAAGTTGTTTATCGAACTTACTATCTGCCCGTAATTGTCCTCAGATGCGGCGTAGGCTGAATAGGCGAGCTGAACCACCTCGATATCCATATCGGTAAGCTCCGCGAACTGACGCGGCGTGAGAGCATCGGTCAGCACATAGCCGTCCATAGCCTCAATGTTGGCAAGACCCATTGCGGAGTCCACCTCCGGCAGGCTTTCCAGCCGTTCCAGCAGCTTGTGTTCCTTGTCGTAGTCCCCGGCGGGAACCATAACTACCACTAGGTTATCCGTTCCGAAGGTTTCGTCAATCTTTTTCTCGGCGATCTGCGAAGCGTTCTGAGTGTAGGTCGAAATAGTGGAATAGCCGTAAACGTAATTGCAGTTGTTGGACAGGATAAATCCCGCAACCAGCAGCACCGCGAACATCGGCGGCACAACAAACCTTGTCTTAACGTCAAACCAGCCGATAGCCGTGATGTTTGGCACGAAATTACGGTGGTGGGTCTTGTCGATAAGTGAGGAGAACGACATAAGCAGACCCGGCATCAGGGTGAATACCACGAAAATGCTGAATAAGATAGCCTTTACAAGCACCAGACCGAGGTCAAGACCAAGCTTGAACTGCATCAGCATCATTGCCACCATGCCTGAGATGGTGGTAAGGCAGCTTGAGGATATCTCCGGGATAGCCTTGCTGAGGGCGGTTATCACCGCTTCCCGCGCGTCCATGTTCACTCTTTCCTCGGTGTAGCGGTTGCATAGGATAATCGCGTAGTCAATCGCCAGCGCAAGCTGAAGCACTACCGCTATGGAGTTAGATACAAAGGAGATCTCGCCGAACAGAAAGTTTGTTCCCATATTGAGCAGAGCCGCCACCGCGAATGTCATCAGCAGCACAGGTATCTCCATATATGTATGCGAGGTAAAAAGCAGCACTCCGATTATGATGACGATAACGATGACTACGACTACCTGCATTTCTGCGGCGATCGTTTCCGAACTGCTGTTGCCGACCTCGCTCGATATGTATGCGTCATAGGACGCAAGCTTTTCCTTTATGGATTTCATCGCGTCCTTTGAGATTTGATCCTCGGCTTCTCCGTCAAAGGTCACAGACAGCAGAGCAGAGCCGTTTTTGAAGCTGTCCTCATCATTTTCCACCGTGACGGAAGTAACACCCTCTATTTCCTCCAGCTCTCCGGCGATCCTTTCAGCAGTGTCAAAGGTAACGTTATCCAGCATAATGCTGCCTGAGCCATAGGTTATGAACTCATCGTTCATCAGCGAAAGTCCCATGCGGGTTTCGGAGGTGTCCGGCAGGTAGCTGGTGATATCGTTGTTTACCTGCGTCCAGCCGGTCGCCACGGCGCAGAAAATACCGGCGATGATATAAAACAGATAGAATGCTTTTCTTTTGTCTACGATAAGTGTGGCGAGCTTTTCGATAGGAGATTTCTTTTTCTTTTGAGTACTCATATGTTCACCCCAGAATTTTACGGATAATTTTATTCAGCTACAATTATATCATTCCGGAGCGTCTTTTTCAATGAACAATATAGGCAATTTGTCCCATAAACAAATCCGCACTTTCCTATAAGAAAGTGCGGATCAATTTTTCACTTTTCCGACTGCTGCGGCGCGCGGCGGCAGTTTTCAAGCAGATCGATAAGCTCCTTTGGCGAAACGAAGAACGCCTGTTCGGTATCATTTTCCATTTCGATCACCATTAGCGCCCTGTCGCCCCAGTCGTTTATCGTTATCTGCCTTACGGTAGAGCCTTTGTCGGCTTTGGTGTTGATTGACCTCAGCAGGTCATTCATACGGACGAAGCCGTGAATTCTGCCGCTGCTGCTTGTCCTGAAGGACAGCTTCTTTGCAAGCGGCTTTTCAATGTCGATTATTACCTTGATCTCGGTAATGCCGCCGGGCAGGTCGGCTTCAGTGCGATGCACCGTGCGGAACAGTTTTACCGGAATGTAGTCCCCAAGACTTACGGTAGTCGCATTTGCGTAGTGCTGTGAATTTGCCATGCTGCATCAATCCTTCCTGATTCAGAGAGTACTGTCCACCTCGGTGAGGACTTCATCAACCTTTACCATTTCCTCACGGACCTGCTCCGGAGTGATAATGAGCGGCGGGCAAACGAGGATCATGTTTTCGTGGGAATAGGTCATGAACTTCTTTGCTTTCAGCTTGCCGATAATTCCGCTCATAATGCCCTTTGCGTCCCCGCCGTAGGGAACCAGCGCCTCTCTTGTATCCTTGTCCTTAACAAGTTCGATAGCGGAGAACAATCCGATATAGCGGACGTCGCCGACGCACTTGTGCTTTGTCTTTAGCTCCTCAAGCAGCTCGCCGAGCACCTTTCCGCTCTTGTTTACGTTGTCGAGGATATTGCTGTCCTTGTAGTAGTTGAGGCAGGCAACTCCGGCTGCGCAGGCAAGCGGATGTCCACTGTAAGTCAGACCGCACTGGAGCACGTTGTCGTCGAAATACTCGGCGATCTTCTTGCTTACCGCTACGCCGCCAAGCTGAACATAACCGCAGGTAATGCCCTTCGCAAAGCTTACGATATCCGGCTTTACACCGAAGTTTTCGAACGCGAACATCTTTCCGGTGCGTCCAAAGCCAGCCATTACCTCGTCGCAGATCATCATGATTCCGTAATCATCGCAGATCTTCCTTACCCCTGCGAGATACCCCTCCGGCGGGATAATAACGCCGTTGGAGCCGGTCACGGTTTCCATTACGATAGCCGCAACGCTGTCCGGGCTTTCGTACATTACCTGCTCACGGAGCTTGTTTACATAGAACTCACTGCATTCCTTTTCGGTGGCGAAAGGCAGGTTGTCGCGGTACATATACGGATCGAAGAACTTCACGAAGCCGGGAACTCCGGGTTCAAGCGGAAATCTTCTCGGCTCTCCGGTGAGGTTTCCTGCGCCGAAGGTGGAGCCGTGATAGCTTCTGTAACGTGAGAACACCTTTTTCCTGCCGGTGTACATTCTCGCCATTTTGATCGCGTTTTCGTTAGCGTCCGCACCGCCGTTGGTGAAGAACACCTTGCCGATGTTGTCCGGCATAAGCTCCACCACCATCTTTGCCAGTTCAGAACGGCTTTCCGCAGCGTAGCTTGGGCCAACGAAGCAGAACTTCTCCGCCTGTTCCTTAATTGCGTCAATGATCGGGCGGCAGCCGAAGCCCACATTGAGGTTTACAAGCTGGCTGGACATATCAGTGTAGCGTGTCCCGTCGTAATCCCAGAAATAGATTCCCTCGCCGCGCTCCACCGCGATAGGGTTCAGCCCTTTCTGCTTTGACCATGACTGTAAATTGTACTTGGAATGGTTTTCCTTGATCTCAGTTGCATTCATAAGAATCGTCCTCCATAATGAGCTTTGAGTTTTCCGTGTTCAGAAGCTCCTGCGCGCGGAAAGCCAGAAGCAGATTCATTTTATCCTCGTCGCTGAAGCTGCTGCCCAAAAGCTCGCGGATCTGTTTCAGTTTGTAGTTCACAGTATTACGGTGAACTCCGAAGATCTCCGCGACCTCCTTTACGCTGCAATTGTTCTCAAAATAGCAGCGCAGCAGCTCGGCGCAGTCGGTGTTGTTTTTGGTATCGTAGTCCAGCAGCGGCCCTAGCGTGGTTTCCACATAGTCAGAAAGAATTCTGGAGCTTTCCACGCCGAAAAGCAGCTTATAAACTCCGATATCGTGATAGTGCATGACGGCGCATTTCTTCATTGCCGCCAGCCGCATTGCGGAAATCGCCTCGTGGTAGCAGTTATGAGCTCCGTCAAAGCCAAGCCCCATGTCGGAGATACCGATGTGCACTCCGACCGGCTCGGCGCTGTTGTCCATGATAGCCGCCGCGAGCTGTTCCGCAAGGCGCTGCGCTTCCTGTGGCGGGAAGTGCTGCCGTATAATGATCAGGTAGTTTTCCTGTATGAATATGCAGGAGGGGTACTGGGTGCTGGCGCATAGCTTCCTCACAAGGAATTTCATGCTCCGCCATTCGTCCGCAGTTCCCGATTTATCCGGGTGGGAAAGCTCCGCCGCGAGAAGCGTGTAGCCGCTTACGTCGTGAAATCCCCGCCGTTCCAGCACTGGGGCGTAGCCGTCCCGCTGACCGGGATTGAAGAACAGGTTTCTGAAAGCCCCTGCAAGGCTGGTTTCGCTTTCCTCGTTGCTGATTATCCTGTGGCAGAAGTCGTAGGTGATGTCAATTAGCTTCACCGACCACGGAACCACGAACAGCGGCAGTGCGCTGCGTTCGCAGAAGTCGGCGACATCTTTCGGGACTGAATTTATGTACGGTCCGATATTAATTACGATCCCTGCCGCTTTTTTGTCGTAAAGATGCTGTGCGAAGTCCAGCAGCCAGCCGTTTCCCTTATGACCGATACCTGTGGTGAAAACCAGCTCGTTTCCGTGCATGAAGTCAGGCACTTCGCTGTCCTCTACAATATGCACCCACCGCACGAAATTCTCCATTCCGGCTTTGCCGGCAATGAGCTTCATGCCGTAGGTCTTTTCGGTGTTTGCGCATAAGCTTGCGAGAGTGATAGCCATAAATGCCCTCCTTTCATTTTTCGGGAGTTATCTTCCGGGCTTTCTGACCCGTTTGCTGCGGGAAATGGAACTTGTCGGGCATACAAGGCTGCAAAGCTGGCAGCCTACGCATTTTCCGCCGACAAGCTGCGGTTTTCTGTCCTCGCCGAGCGCAATTGCCTGATGCCCAGCGTCCATGCAGGAGACAAAGCATCTGCCGCAGCCTACGCAGCTTTCCTTGTCAAATATGGGGTAGACCACGGTGTCACGGTCGAGATCGTCAGCAGGGACGATATTGCTCACTGCTGCGCCGACAAGCTGTTTCAGGCTGGTCATTCCGTGGGCTTTGAGGTAAGCCCTCGTTCCGGAGATGAGGTCGTCAATTATCCGGTAGCCGTACTGCATTACCGCCGTAGTGATCTGGATATTTTCGCAGCCAAGCGCGATGAATTCCAGCGCGTCATGCCAGCTTTCGATACCGCCAATTCCGCTGAGGGGTACGCCTTTCAGCTCCTGACATACCGCCATATCGTGAATGAACCGCAGCGCAATGGGCTTTACCGCCTTTCCGGAATAGCCGGAAACCGAGCATTTGCCGGAAACAGACGGCAGTGCGGTCATTTCTTCCAGATCCAGTCGGGTTAGGCTCTTTATCGTGTTGATCGCGGCAATTCCGTCCGCGCCGCCCTTTACTGCGGCGATCGCGGGGATCTCCATGTTGCCGATGTTCGGAGTCATTTTAGCCAGCACCGGCAGCTTAGTACCGCGCTTTGCAGCTTCAGTGTAGGACTTCACAAGCTCTGGGTTCTGACCCACGTCGCTGCCAAGTCCTTCGCCGACCATCTGCGGGCAGGAGAAGTTGCATTCGATTATATCGCAGCCAACTGCCTCAGACAGCCGGGCAAGCTCTGTCCATTCCTCCTCTGTGCTTCCCATGATCGAGGAAACAATGATCTTTTCCGGGAAATCCTGTTTCAGTCTCCGAAGTATCTCCAGATTTTCTTTCAGCGGGTGATCGGAGATCTGCTCCAGATTTTTGAAGCCCATGAACGGTGTGCATTCCTTGCCGATAGCGTCAAACCGCGGCGAAACCTCGTCCGGTCTAATGAAGCCTATCGTTTTGTAGACGATTCCGCCCCAGCCGGCTTTCAGCGCTCTGGCGCACATCTCATATCCGCTCGCCACCACTGATGAGGACAGGAAGAACGGATTTTCGCAGTGGATCCCGCAGAAGTCCAGTGAAAGGTCTGCGGTAAGCTCCTCCTGTTTTACCGGAGCAGGCGCAGCCTTTGCCATTTCCCGGATCTTTACCGCGCCGGAGTAGTGCAGGCAGGCGTTCTCGCATTCGCCGGAGCATTCCGCGCATACGGCGCTGTCTATGAAAGAAGCTCCCACCGCCGCATTCTCAAACCTCACCGAGCGGATAAATCCTGCCGGGTCGAAGCCCTTTGGACAGGCGGCGGTGCAGGGGGCTTCCGAGCAGAGCATACATCGCGCCGCTTCGTTGTTGAGTATCAGGTTGCTGTATTGCATAGTAGTATCCTCAGATGATCTGTTTACTTAGCCTTGTGTCTTGCGCATTTCACGAACTTGCCCCAGCCGCGCTCGCCGACAAACTCGCCATTGTCGTATACAAGACGTCCGCGGGAGTAGGTCTGTACGGGATATCCGTGTACTTCCACTCCCTCCCAGATGGTGTGGTCGCAGTCGGAGTGCATATTGTCCTGATGAATCGTGAAATTCTTTTCCGGATCGTAGATAACGATGTCTGCGTCCTTTCCGGGGGCTATCTCGCCCTTATCGGTGCAGCCGAATATCTTAGCGGGATTTGTGGAGCAAAGCTCGACCGCCTTTTCAAAGGAAATCACGCCGTCGTTCGCTTTGCCAAGCATATAGGGATACATATTCTCAATTCCGGCGCAGCCGTTCGGGATCTTCCGGAAGTCCGCTTCGCCCTCGACGAATTCCGGACGGCTCATGTAATGATACCATGCGTCAGTCTTGCCCTCGCTGATATATTTTTCGCTCAGCGTGTTCACAAGCTCGTTGTTCTCAGCGTGTACCGCGATGAGCGCACCGAATTCTCTGGATTTGCACAGAAGCTGGTAGAAAACTCCGTCCTTTACGCCGAAATCATACACCATGAACACCTTGTATGAGGTAATTCCCAGATCGCAGTCTTGCTTCCTTAGGGGAAACGCCGCCTACCTCTATCTTTCCGGAGGTCGGGTGGAGCAGGTCGGCGATAATTCTCAAAAGAGTGGTTTTGCCGCAGCCGGACGGGCCGAGCAGCGAAATGAATTCGCCCTTTTTGATGTCCAGCTTTACGTTGGTAAGCGCGGTAACATCGTTTCCGCCCTGATCCTTGTACACCATGCCTATGCTGTCCAGCATGATCTCAACATTTTCTTTTGCCATATAAATCACTCCTTGATGACCTCGTAGTATAAAAAATCAGGACAATGACATCTTCATCGGCGCCATTGCCCTGAAACTGTTTTGCAAGAAATTACTTTCTAAAATTCATTTTATCTTTGTCCCTCTTCATGTTTAGATTATACAGGAAATCATTGCTTTTGTCAATCACGGGCTTTGGTTTTAGGGCATTTTAACAACAATATTTCCAACTTGGCAAAGGATTTGGCTGATTTGTGCAGAAAAAATATATTTGTGCTGTCGCATAACCACCGGATTTGTGCCACAGCACACATCAACGCATTGCGCCATTAATCAAAAGGCGGTTTGAATGGCGTGCTCGCTGCGGACAATTAGTGCCGATGAACAATTGCGTGTGCAAAACATTGACGCATCTTGGCTTTGAAACCGGATAAATGCAGGAAACCAAAATTTAAAATTCATTTAAGCGGGACGTTATATAAAAAATACGGACGGCTGCAAACCGTCCGTATGCAAATATTGCGAAGAAATCAGTCGTGGTCTGCCTTCAGCACAGCGTTCAGCATTACAGTCGCGCCCTCGGTGCAGTGCTCAACAGAGCTGAATTCCGGCTCGCAGTGGGAAAGCCCGTCCTTGCTCTGTACGAAGATCATGGTCGTGGGGATCATGTACGCGCAGAACTGAGCGTCGTGACCAGCGCCGGAATGAATGTACTGGTGCTTGATTCCGGCTTCCTCGGCAGCCGCCTTGACATAGCCCACGAGCTTCTTGTCCCAGTAAACGGTATCTCTGTTCCAAGCCTTGACAACCTCGCAGGTGCAGCCTGCCCATGTCCTGTCGGCGCAGCTCTTTACGATCGCCAGCACTTTTTCAAGGACTTTAGGATCCTCGTGGCGAGCGTCAAAGGAGAAATCAAAGAAATCCGGAACGCAGGTGTGAACGCAGGGGTGGCAGACAACTTCTCCGGTGGTGTATACCAGATCGGAATAACCCAGCTTGTCGATTTCCTCGTGCAGATAGCACAGAGCCTGAGAAGCGGCGAGGAATGCGTCCTTTCTCTTAGGCATCGGGAAGGTTCCGGCGTGGGTGGTCTGACCGTAGAATTTCAGACGGTAGTTGAACATTCCAAGCACACAGTCAACCACTCCGATATCATTTCCTGCGTCCTCAAGGATCGGGCCCTGCTCGATATGTGTTTCAAACATATACATATATTTTTCGGGAGAGATCCTGAATTTCTTGTCGCCCTTGAAGCCTGATTTATCAAGCGCCTCGCCGAAAGTGGACTTGTTGTCAAGAATGCTCTTTGACTGCATTATGTCCTCATATTTGAACTTGCTGCGGATATCCTCAGGGAGATAATCGTAGCAGATAATGCCGGAGCACATCATTGCCGGGGGATAAAGCGAACCCTCCTCGTTTGTCCAGATCATTGCGGTGAGCGGGTGCTTGTGAGGGATATTCTTTTCGGCTACCGTTTCCAGAACCTCCATAGCACTCATTACGCCGAGAATTCCGTCGTAGTTGCCGCCGTTCTTTACGCTGTCAACGTGAGAACCCATAACAATGCGCTTTGCGTCCGGGTCGGAGCCGGGAGTGTCGCATACATACAGGCAACGTCATCTACCTCGATCGTCGCTCCGATCGCTTCCATTCTGCGCTTGAATTCATTTCTTGCCTGAATTGCCGCAGGGGAGAGGGAGTAACGTGTAATTCCTCCGTGACCTGCGTCACCGAATTTGCTGAAGGTCTCGATCTTGTCTTTCATTCTGTCATAGCTGCAAGTGTACATAAAAAGCACTCCTTTTCTTTTGTTTTTTGTTTTGCTGTGATAACGCTGTGATACAAAGAAAGGCGCTCAAAGCTCCCTGTGAGCTTCAAGCGCCTTTGCTTTATGGATTAATTATAGCGTGATTTATGTGCGCTGTCAACATGAAATTGCCCGAAACAGCTTAAAACCGCCTAATTTGTGCCTTTGGCACAAGAATTTTGTGTGCTGCGGCACGAAGAATTAATGATAATTCAGTCCCACAGTGATTTGTAAATACTTACGATATCTGCTTTTGTGACTTCGCGTATCGTATTGGAGGGGCTGCCGCTGGCAAGGGCGTCCTCCGCCATTTTGTCGATTGACGCAAAGAATTTCTCCCTGTCAATTCCGTATTGTGCAAGAGTTGGAATTTCCACCTCTCTGCAAAGCTTCTCCAATTCGGTGAGGAACGCGTTTGCGGCGATTTCGTCATCGGCGCTGTCAGAAGCCCCTGTTGCCCTTGCTGCTTCTGCGAATTTCTTTGCAGCTCCGCTCAACGCAAAACCGAGGCACTTTATATCTAGCATAGCATTGGAAATGCCGTGCGGCACATGGAAAAGCGCACCGATAGGACGGCTCATTCCGTGTACAAGGGTGACAGAAGCGTTGTTGATACATACTCCGGCTTCATATGCCGCGATTGAAAGCTGTTCTCTTGCGTATTCGTTATCCGGGTCATTATATGCGGTCGGGAGATTTGCAAAGATACGCTTGAGCGCGGAAAGGGCAAAAATATCGGTGATCGGGTTTGCCTTGCGGGAGGTGTAGCTCTCGATCGCGTGGGTGAGCGCGTCCATTCCTGTCGCCGCAGTGACAGATTTCGGCGATGACATGGTGAGAGTATAGTCCAACACCGCCAGCTCCGGCAGCAGGGAATCTCCCTTGAGCAGCATTTTTACGTCTTTTTCGGTGTCAGTGATTATAGTGAACTTTGTTGCCTCAGAGCCAGTGCCGGCAGTGGTGGGAATAAGCACCATCGGCGGAAAATCTCCGTCGATCTCCCTGCCCATGTATTCTGCAATGCTTCCGTCAAGAACCGACATCGCGGCGATTGCCTTCGCGCTGTCGAGGGAACTTCCGCCGCCGATTCCGATTACATAGTCGCAATCGTTTTGGCGGTACGCTTCCACTCCTGCTTCGATCATTTTGTCGGTAGGCTCTCCGGTAATTCCGTCGAAAACAACTCCTCCCGGAGCGTATTTCAGCAGCATTTCCATTGCAGATGAGCCGGCGGTGTACTTGCCTGTGACGATTAGGGTTTTTTCTCCGTATTTAGAAAACTCTGCGCGGGCTAGCGCGCCTTTTCCGGCGATGGTTTTTCCGGGTAACACTATCTGAAAGTCCATAATGAGTCCTCCTTGTTTGTCTGCACATAATATCTGACGTCAATGCGCCTGCTGGTTAGATGATATCACAAATCCCGAAAATATGCAATAGAAAAAATCTCAATGAACAGAAAATCGCATAGTAAAGCCAATTATAAAGATGATCGCCAGCTGTGCCCCGGCACAGCCGAAAATCCTCCGAAACACAAAACCTCCGCAGTGTGAACTGCGGAGGTCATATCATTGATCTGCTGCGTAATTATCCGGCTGTGGAATATTCAGCAACGATAGCGTCAACTATCGGTGAGAACTCAGCGCTGGTCTGAGTCCAAGAAGAGCCGTTTTCTACAACGTCCATAACAACAGTTGCAAGCTGTGACTGGAAGTCAGAGTTGAAGCCGTAAGCGTCTTCACTGACGAAGGTGAAGTTTGCAGGGTCGCACATCTCTCTCCAGAGATCGTATTCCTGCTCACCCCATGTGATCTGCCACTTCTGCTTGCCTGTGTTGCTGCCCTTTTCAAAGTATATCTTCTCAGGATTTAT
The DNA here is from genome assembly GCA_017829075.1 of Oscillospiraceae bacterium. The sequence continues at coordinate 28,923 of JAGAJA010000054.1, forward strand.
ATGGTCGTTCTTGACCTGTGCCTGAATTACAGGGTCAACGTCATAAGCTCTGTTGAGGTTGATGAACTCAATAGCGCCGTCCATGTTCTTAGCGCCCTTAGGAATGAGGTAGCCGAATGTGTCGTAACCAGAGTAGTAAGCGTCAGCCTGCGGATCCATGGGGAACGGAACGAATGCAAACTCAGAAACGGTATCAAAGATATCGTTGTCTACGCCCTTAGGATTCTGGAGCTGCTCAGTTGCTGCGATGTAAGTCCACTCAGGCTCCATGCAGAGGAACAGAAGTCTGTCGCATTCTGTTGCAAAGGTTGCCGGAGGAACCCAGTCGCCAAGCTGTTTAGCGTAGGAAACGCCGTCACGGCAGAGGGTTTCGATGAACTGCATTGCTCTTGTTACATTCGGGTTCTGGATATTGTTGGTGATAACGCCGTTGGGCTGAGTATCAACGATAGATGTACCAGTAGTGAGGATAAATGCGTCAACAGTGGTATCGGTCGCATAGAAGCCGATGTTGTCCTCGTCCTTGTCGCAGAACTGGATCATCATGTCACGCCAAGCGTCCCATGTCCATTCGCCGTTTCTGTAAAGGGTGTAAGGATCGGGCAGGTCGTTTTCAGCGATCGTCTTCTTGCTGTAATTGAGCGCAAATGATGTTGTTACTCTGTGAGGATAATAGTAGTGCTTTCCGTTCCATGCGAATGACTCTGCAACGTCCTTCATGTCCTTCCACAGGGCAGAGTCAATGTCGATCTTGCCGTCCAGCGGTTCAAACATGTTCTTGGAAACATTGCCGGGATAAAGCATAGCGCTCTTCTCAACGATATCAGGAGAGTCATCGGAAGCGATAAGGTTTGACAGCTTCTCATAGAAAGCATCACCGGAGGGGGTGCTTGTATACTCAATGCTGCCGCCAAACAGATCAGACTGGAAAATGAGGCACTGCTCAGTACCCTTCTGGTCAGAGGTGATATCATAATAGCCGAGGTACTTGAGGGTTCCTGCATTGCCGGAGGGCTGATACAGGGAGGTGTCAAATTCCTTGGTTCTCTTGTCGGTCATGTCAAGAGCATCGTTGGGGTCAACGGTGGTGGAAGCCTGTGTTGTGGTGGTTGAAGGAGCAGGCGTAGCCACAGCAGCTCCTCCATTGCTTGCGCCGGAGCTTACGGCAGGTTCTTCATCGCAGGCGGTGAGACCGGCAACCATTGTCAGAGCCAGACCGCACGCGAGTAATCTTTTTGCGGTGTTCATTTTATAATTCCTCCTTAATGAAATGCAAAATAATATAATATCCGGGAGTCCGGAGTATTAACTTAAGAAAGGCGCTATAACTCCGTCGGCAACGGGTGAGAATTCAGCGCTGGTCTGCGACCATGATTCGCCGCGCTCAACAACGCCCATGAGCAGGGTTCCGATATCGGTGTAGAATTCGTTATTGAAGCCGTATGCGTCCTCGTAAACCATTGTGAACTTTGTCGGGTCGCACATTTCTCGCCACAGGTCGTATTCGCGCTCGCCCCACTTCATCTGCCACTTCTCAAATCCGGCGTAAGTGCCTTTTTCGTAGAGGATCTTGGTGGGGTTTACATGGTCTTCCCTTACCTTGGCGATGATGTCAGGATCGGTGTCGTACATTCTGTTCAGATTGATGAACTCAATGGCACCGTCCATGTTCTTTGCGCCCTTCGGGATAAGGTAGCCGAAGGTGTCGAACTCGGTGTAGTAAGCGTCTGCCTGCGGATCCTTGGGGAACGGAACAAATGAGAACTCTGAAACGGTGTCGAAAATATCATTTTCAACTCCCTTGGGGTTCTGCTGATTTTCGGTTGCAGCTATGTAAGTCCATTCCGGTTCGGTGGTGGTGAACAGCAGGTTATCGCAGCAGGTTGAGAATACCTGCGGTGAAACCCAGTCGCCCCACTGCTTGCCATAGGTCAATCCATCGCGGCACAATCCCTCCATAAAGGACATGGATCTGGACAGGTCTGCCGACAGGAAGTTGTTGGTGATGGTGCCGTCTGGTTCAACGTTGATCATTGTTGTGCCGGTGGTGGCGATAAAGCTGGTTATCGTGTCGTTGGTGAAATATACGCCGACATGATCGTCGCTCTTGTCGCAGAATTCAATCATGAGATCGCGCCATGCGTCCCATGTCCACTCGCCGTTTTTATACAGGTCGTAGGGATCGGTAAGGTTGTTTTCCGCGATCGTCTTTTTGCTGTAATTCAGGCAGTATTTTGTGGTGACTCTGTGGGGATAATAGTAATGCTTTCCCTGCCAGCTAAAGCTGTCCACAACATCTTTCATATCTGCCCACAGCGGGGAATCAAGATCAAACTTACCGTCCAGCGATTCAAAGAGATTTTTGGTTACATTGCCGGGGTAGAGCATAGCGTCCTTCGTTACAAGGTCAGGGGAGTCATCACTCGCGATAAGGTTCGCCAGCTTGTCATAGAAAGCTGTACCGAAGGGAACGCTGGTATAATCTATCGTGCCGCCGTAAAGGTCTGACTCAAAGATAAGGCACTGCTCAGTACCTTTCTGGTCAACGGTGATATCGTAAAATCCGAGGTATTTCACCGTTCCTGCATTTCCGCTGGGCGGGCAGGCGGAGGTGTCGATCACCTTGTTTTCTTTATCTGTCATGTCAAGACCGGCATTGGGGTCTGTTGTAGTTGAAGCCTGAGTTGAGGTCGTTGCCTGTGGAACTGCGTTGGAAGCGCTGCTGTTCGACTGGACAGGAGCTTCTTCATCGCAGGCGGTCAGACCCAGAAGCAGGGCTGCAGTCATCACACAGGCAGCCGTTTTCTTGATTGCGGACATTTTCTTCCTCCCTTTCTAAGGAAACGCGGATAAAACAAATTCGCTTTAATAAACGTATCCCTGAGAAAACTTGTGCGTAAAAAACCCGAAAAACCGCTCGCAGAGCGGAACAAATTGCACTTTGCGGAAATTTACTTAAATTAACTTATGCAAAACTCACAATGTGTAATCGTTATCTGTGGTAAATATGCACAAATATTTTCGCCTTTTCTATATAATATTATTATATTCTCTATAATCGTTTTGAACAATTGACAATATTCCCGATTTATATTATAATATTCCCAAAGGCATTTTGGATTAGTACATAGGATTTATATTATCAGGAGGTGGGCAGATGGAAGAATTCCGTATGCCGCTTAAAGAAAATTTTCAGGAACTTATCGAGCACGGAAAAGCAGATTTTCCTATACAATACTATGTGAATTCCCTGCATATCGCCGGGAACAGCGTACCCCTGCACTGGCACCCAAATCTTGAGTTTTTCGTGGTGCACTGCGGCAGAGTCCATGTTCAGGCGGGAAACGGTGAGGTGACGCTTGAACAGGGGGAGGGTATCTTCCTCAACACAAACTGCCTGCACAGCTATGAAAGCTGTGGCGGTGAGCCGTGCTACTGCCCGAATGTGGTGTTACAGCCGGAATTCATCGCGCCGGTGAACAGCGCTATAAATACTCATTACGTTATGCCGATCACGCTTAATTCGCAGCTCCCGTATGTTGTGCTTGACCGTTCCGCGGAGTGGAAAAGGGGGATACTTAAGTGTCTTGACCGGGTGTTTTCGATGCTTCAGGTTTACGGTGAGATAAGCAGCTACGGTGAAGCCCCGGAGCTTGAGTTCAACAGCCAGCCGGGGGAGCGGGAATGCTTTGAGATACGGGTGCAGTGTGAGATAAACCGTGCATGGGCGCTGCTGTATTCCCATATGGGAGAGATCGAACTTGCGCCGGCGGTGAAGAATGAACACGTTCTTCAGATCAGAATGCAGAAGATGATAGGCTTTATCCAGCAGCATTACGCGGAGGACGTGTCGCTTCAGGATATCGCGAATTCCGCCAGCATAAGCCGCAGCGAGGCTTCGCGGTGCTTCCAGAGCTATCTTCACACCTCTCCGGTGAGCTACCTGTTGAAATACCGCGTGGAGCGCTCAATGCAGCTTCTCCGGGACAACAATATGACGGTGGAGGCTGTGGCGCTGGAATGCGGCTTCAGCTCCTCGGCGTATTTCTGCAAGCTTTTCCGCTCGCATACCGGCATGACCCCTAAGCAGTACCGCAGTAAATAACGATCTGCCCCGCCGTGATGAAACGGCGGGGCAGACTTTTTTCATACTAATAACCGTTTGAATGAGGGAAAAGATTTGCAGAAAGACAGTGCCGCTATCTAGGAAAAGAAACGCAGGCGTACTGTATGTACGTCAAGTTTCTTTGACAACGATAGCGGTGCCGGATTTCTGCAAAGATTTCCTGAGTTTAAATGGTTATTAGTATCAGAGGTAAATAATGGGGGCGGAGGTTCGGTTTATCTCTGGGAATAAGCAGGAACGCTGTTTTTCTGTTTGAATTTCAGCCGGAGATGATCGGCGATGAGCGCGATGAATTCTGAGTTCGTGGGCTTTCCCTTTGTTGTATGTACGGTATAGGAGAAAATTCTGTTCAGCACATCAATATCACCTCTGTCCCAAGCTATTTCAATAGCATGACGGATAGCGCGCTCCACTCTGGAACTGGTGGTCTGATAGCGCTTTGCAACGGTGGGATAGAGTAGCTTTGTGATGCAGTTTATCATCTCATCATTGTTGACGGAAAGCATGATAGCGGTGCGAAGATAGTGATAACCCTTGATGTGCGCCGGAATGCCTACCTGATGAATTATCTCAGTAACTGCGCATTCAAGGTCTGTTTCGTCCGGGACTGCCTCCGGCTCATCGCAGGGAGTGCAGAGCCGTGTCACCCTGCTGACAAGGTACTGCGGGTCGATAGGCTTTACCATGACTCCTGCCGCGCCTGCGTTTATTGCGTCCCGCTCCAGTCTGGGGTCGTCCGTGCCGGAAACTATCAGCACGTTGGGACAATATTTCTTTTCGTTTTTCAGACGGCGGATCACCTCAACAGCGTCGCAGTAGGGCATTTTTGCTTCCAGCACCGCAACGTCCGGGGCTTCTGATTTTATGGAGCTTAACACGGCGTTTCCGTCGCAGTGTCTTGTGATAGCGTACATTCCCGCTCCCTTGAGAGCGCCTGCCCATGCCATTCCGCAGTCTGCGGTGTCGCTTCCGATAAGTACCTTGATTTTGTTGTTCATGATTTTTCCTCCTAAATTTAATCCTTTTCCCGAATTAACCGGCGGCTTCCCCACATTGCCGATCCGGCAGTGCATCTTTCCGGCTCCTTTTCTGTCTAAGTTGGCGGTTTCGGGTTTACCTGTTGTTTTTCGGTAACTAAATAATACCATATTCTGGATAAAATTTCAAGAGGTTTTTGGAAATTTCTTGAAATGAGCATCTGCGGCAAAATAATTCGTGCGACTGCCAGCAAATCCGATAACAGCCACGTTTTATGGACATGATCTTTCATTCTGCCGGCTTGTTCGGTGTCAAAAATGGGGGAATAATTAACGCTTTCTTAACATTGACAGCGTGCAAAAATTGGCATATTACTGGAAAAGCACAAAAAACCAGAACCCCCGGCTGTGTACCGGGGGTTCTGGTAACAGTCTGTCGAAAAAGTCTAAAGACTTTTCCGACAGAGTACATCCGCACTGCGCGCACGGTTTGGCGGCTATGCCGCCAAACCGCACACTTGCGCGGATAGAAGTGTTTTTTGCCCCGGCAGAGCTGGGGCAAAAAACGGATTTCAAAAGCCCGCTTCGCGGGCAAAACTGAGTTCTTCGACAAGCTGAAACCAGAACCCCCGGCTGTGCACCGGGGGTTCTGGTAATTGGAGGATTAAATATATCATGAAATATTTTGAAGAATTCTTATGTCATTTCTCTCTTTCCTTTTCCTTGGCTATATTGTATCACCTTTGGAGGAAAAAATCAACATATATGACAGAATTGTAACCGGATTTTGTAAGATTGTCATTTTTCAGTAACCTTTTCCCTGATTTTGTAACCGTTTTGTAACCTTTTGTAATTCCCCCGTAATCACAATGAAATCAAGGTGAAAATTTTCAAAAAAGACTGTTCAAATACGAAAAAATGTGTTATACTAATGTAGTATATAAAATGAAATACTATGCTATATGGGAGAAAAAAGAATGATCTATCTGGACAGCGCCGCCACTACCAAGCCCTGCAAGCAGGCGGCGGACGCGATCTTGAATACAATGGAGGAGTGCTTCGGCAACGCAAGCTCCCTCCACGGAATGGGAATACGCTCCGAAAAGGTGATAACCTTGGCGAAAAGGACGCTCCTTTCGAAGTTCGGAGAGGGGGATATCCTGTTTACCTCCGGAGCGACAGAAAGCAACAACACCGCCCTGCGGAGCGCAGCGGAGATCTACCGCCGAACAGGAAACCGTATCGTCACCACTGCGATAGAGCACCCCTCGGTCGCAAACGTGATAAACAAGCTGGAGGAACAGGGCTTTGAGGTAGTCCGGCTCGCCCCGAAGGATCACCCGGATTTTGCGCAGGCTCTTGCGGACGCAGTGGACGAAAAAACGCTGCTGGTGAGCTGCATGGCGGTGAACAACGAAACCGGATTTACAACCGATGTAAAGCGTCTGTACAAGCTGGTGAAAAGGAAAAATCCGAAAACCATCGTACATATCGACGCAGTTCAGGGTTTCCTGAAAGTCCCACTGGACGGCGACCTTATCAGTATTTCCGGACATAAGATCCACGCAAGCAAAGGAATAGGCGCACTGTATATCAAGAAAGGCATACGTCTTGCCCCGCTGCTTTACGGCGGCGGTCAGCAGAAGAACCTGCGCAGCGGCACCGAGCCGGTGGAGCTTATCGCAGGACTTGACGCGGCTGTAAAGGCATATCACGGCACTGCGGAGCATTTCACTGCACTGAAATCCAGACTTATCTCCGGGCTGTCTGAGCTGTCCGGAATTACCGTGAACTCCGGCGATGACTGTGTTCCGAATATCGTGAATTTCAGCGTTGAGGGAGTTCGCTCTGAGATAATGCTTCATTCTCTGGAGGAGCAGGAGATCTACGTTTCCAGCGGTTCCGCCTGCTCACGGGGAAAAACAAGCGGAGTGCTTGCGGCATTCGGCATTCCCGATAAGCTCGCGGACAGCGCGGTAAGAGTAAGTATGTGCGCCGACACAACCAATGAGGATATCGACGCTCTTGTTTCCGGCATAAAGGCGGGAATTGAGCGCTTCCGCAGATAAAATAAAAAAAGGAACAAATATATGAAAGAGATAATTCTTGTAAAATACGGCGAGATAGCCCTCAAGGGACTGAATAAATCCACATTCGAGGATATGCTTCAGCGGAATATCAAGCGCAGGCTGAAAAAGCTTGGCACGTTTGAATTCTACCGCAGACAGTCCACGATATACATTACCCCGCCGGAGGGCGCGGATATTGATGAAATAATCGAGCGGCTTCAGAAAATATTTGGCATCAGCGCGATACAGCGCTGCGCGGTGTTTCCAAAGGATTTCGCGGCGGTTGCAGAGAATGCCGGGGAGTATCTTCGGGACGCGCTTCAGGACGCGAAAACCTTCAAGGTGGAGGCGCGCCGCAGCGACAAATCCTTCCCCATGAAGACACCGGATATCCAGCAGGAGCTTGGAGCGGTGGTGCTTGAAGCGTTTCCGCATATCCGGGTGGACGTACACGATCCGGAGGTTACTGTCCGTCTGGAGATACGGGACAACGGCGCTTATCTCAGCGCGAAGCGCATTCCCGGCGCGGGAGGAATGCCGGTGGGCAGCTCCGGAAAGAGCCTGCTCATGCTGTCCGGTGGAATTGACAGCCCTGTCGCGGGATACATGATGGCGAAGCGCGGTCTTATCGTGGACTGCATTCACTATGTAAGCCCGCCTTACACCTCGGAGCGCGCCCGCATGAAGGTGGAAGCCCTCTGTGAGAAGCTGACCGACTGGTGCGGAAGCATAATATTCTACTGCGTTCCGTTCACCGAGCTTCAGGAGGCGCTGCGGGACAACTGCCCGGAGGAATATTTCACTGTGCTTATGCGTCGTCTGATGGTTAAGATCGCCAACAGGGTATGCGCAAAGTATGGTTACGGCGCGATAATCACCGGCGAAAGCGTGGCGCAGGTCGCAAGTCAGACGCTGCCCGCAATCTACTGCACTAACGCAGCTGCGGAGTACCCGGTATTCCGTCCGGTGATCGGAATGGACAAGCGTGAGATAATCGACGTTGCCCGGAAGATAGACACTTTCGACGTGTCTACACTGCCCTACGAGGACTGCTGCACGGTATTCTCGCCGAAGCACCCACGCACCCGCCCGGAGCTTTCGGATATTCTGGCGGCGGAGGCCTCCTTTGACTTTGAGCCGCTTATCGAAAAGGCAGTGGCGGAAACCGAGGTGAAGCAGTTCAAGTACGGCGCACGGACTGTTGAACTGGATATATGACGGCTGAACGATATTATGAAAGCATTGCGGAGCTTGCCGGGGAGATCGTGCGGGAATGCACAGCAAGGGGACTAAAGATCTCCACTGCCGAAAGCTGCACCGGGGGGCTTATCTCCGGGGCGGTGACTGCGGTTTCCGGAAGCTCGGCGGTGATAGAGCTGGGAGTATGCTCCTACTCAAACCGCATAAAAGGCGAAATACTTAACGTAAGCGCCGAAACGCTTGAGAATTACAGCGAATACAGCGTTCAGTGCGCCGGGGAAATGGCTGATGGCGTAAGAAAGCTGTCCGGCGCAGATTTCGGGGTTTCCACCACCGGGGTCGCAGGGCCGACGGGAGGAAGCAGAGAACACCCGGTCGGCGAGGTCTGCATTGCGGTGAGCAGCGGGAAAGGTATCCGCAGCGAGCGGTTTCTTTTCGGCGGCAGCGACCGGGAGCTTATCCGGGCTATGTCAGTGCAGAAAGCGCTGGAGATGCTTTTGGAGGAAATAAAAAACTGAAATAATTCAGGGGTGAATATATTATGGCAAACTACACAGAAAAGCCGAAGAAAAAACGAACCTCGGCTTCACGGGATATTGCGGTGGACAAGCTGGATTTTTATACCGAGCCGCATAATACCCATAAGAAACAGGATAAAATAAAGGGCAGACCGAAGTCCGGCTGGCAGCGCTTCTGCTATGCGGCTTTCCCGCAGGCGGAGGACACCGGCGGCGAGAAAATGCGGAAGATCGTGCTGATCGCGGCGATAATCGTGTTTGCCGTTACCATAGGAATACTTATCTGGCAGCTTGCCAGCATGGGGGCTGACAAGGACACTAATTCCCAGATCGCTGATATCGCAGGCGTTCCCAGCGATGATCTCGTGAATGTAAATCCGGACTACGACCCGTTCAACACTAGCACGGGCAGCTCTGCTGCATCAGAAGTTGAGGAGGAGATCGACGTTACTCCGCTTACAAACACGCCGATTTATCCGAACTGGACTGAGCTTAAGGCGACCAACTCTGATGTAAGGGGCTGGGTCAAGATCACCGGAACGAGCGTAAACAACGTTGTCGTTCAGTCGCAGGACAATGAGTTTTATCTGACGCACAACCTGTATAAGGAATACAGCATTTCCGGTACGGTATTCTCAAACGATGGCAACAAGTGGGACGGCACGGACGAAAACATCATTCTCTATGGTCACAATATGATGAGCGGAGAGTTTTTTGCGCACGTCACACACTATGTCCCCAACGACGCAAGCAGAGAGCCTCTTGCTTTCTACAAGGTTCACCCGACGGTGATGCTTGCGACTCCGGACGGCGGCTGCGAAACTTACAAGATTTTCGCCGGAGTTCTTGCGAACACTCAGGAGGAGTACGGAGATGTGTTTGATTACGCGCACAAGACCTCTTTCTCTGGCAGGGACGATTTCAATAACTTCATTATAAATATTATGGACAGAAGCTGGTTCTTCACAGATGTCGATTTAACCTACGGTGATCAGCTTCTCACGCTGTCCACCTGCTGCTGGCCTCTCGGCAAGAGCATAGATACCCGCTGGGTGCTTTTCGCAAGAAAGGTAAGACCCGGCGAAAGCGAAACTGTTGATGTTACCGTTGCCGAGCGAAACTATAATCCCAGACTGTTTGACTACTATTACAGCAGGATAGGCGGTTACTGGACGGGAGAGAGCGCATGGGACAAGTCAAAGCTCCTGAGCTATTGATCCTTCCCCGGCGAAAGGAAAGTATATTATGGCAAATTTTGTTGAAAAGGAAAATATCTTTCTGCGGATCGCAAAGTATCTGATCCCGTGGAAAGGCGATAAGACACCGGAAATAATCCGCAAGGTGATCTTCCTTGCGGCGGCGGTGGTGCTTGTTGTTTCTCTGGTCACGATCTTTACGTTTCTGGGAGGAAACGCGCAGGATCAGCGGCTGAACAACCAGATAAGCGAGATCTATCACGGCACCGCGAGCGTTACGATCGACGATGTGAAGCAGGAGCAGCTTGCCGAGGAATATCCTGAGGTGAATGAGAAGTTCCTGCCGCTGCTGGAACAGAACGAGGACGTTATCGGCTGGATAACCATGGGCGACCCGGAAAATCCGTTTATAGATTACGTTGTGGTTCAGGGCGATGACAACGAATATTACCTCGATCACAACCTTAACGGAGAAAAGAACATCGGCGGCACGATCTTCGCGGATTACCGGGAAAAGATCACTCCGGAGCACACCCCGGCTAACACAATACTTTACGGACACAATGTTCAGTCCGGCGAGTATTTTGCGAAGCTGACCAGATATTTCAATTACCGCAGCATAAGTTACGGCAGTGACACGGGGCTTGACTGGTACAGAAAATACCCCACCATTACCTTCAACACGCTGTATAAGGACTCCACCTACAAGATCTTTGCCGGAATGCTGGTGAACACAGATGAAAAGGACGGCGAGGTTTTCTATTATCTTCAGGGTAGAAAGTTCAGCAATAAAGCAGAGTTTGATAACTATGTAGCTCAGATACTGGACAGAACCACATTCTTCACCGACGTTGACCTTAAGTACGGCGATAATCTGATCACCCTGTCCACCTGCATACTTGACTACGGAATTAACGCCCGCTGGGTGCTTTTCGGCAGGGAAGTCCGGGAGGGCGAGGATCCTACGGTTGATGTAAGCAAGGCTTATGAGAATCCCGATCCGCTGTATTTTGACTACTATTATAATGTTTACGGAGGATCATGGGGCGGAAGAAAATGGGATCCTGATATGATCTATGATTACAGCTATTAATTAAACTGGCATTATTCTGAAAGGACGTACTTTACAATGGCAGAAATGGACATGGGACTTTCCCCGAACAACAATAATAAAAAGCGCAAAAAGAAGAAAAAACAGAGCCTCGGAAAGAGCATAGTCACTGGACTTTTCCCCTGCAAGGGGGACAGTTCCTCCGAGATTGCCCGGAAGCTGATCTTTCTCGGCTCTCTGTGCCTTATGATCGCGGCTCTTGTGATAATCGCGGTGCATTTCATCTCACTGCTGAAGCCGGAAGCTCCGATAGGCACTTCGGTTGTGGATCAGAACGGCTCTCAGGTCATTCAGGACGGGCAGCAGGTGGTTGTAAATCCCAACGCTCCCACCAAAGAGCAGATCGAAAATCTCCCGGATGGCTCAGTAAACGAGGAATATGCGGCTTACTATGAGGCGAACAAGGATTTTGTCGGCTGGATCACGATAAACGGCACGAACGTTGATTATCCTGTTGTTCAGGGTGAGGACAATGAGTTTTATCTCCACCACAACTTCAACGGCGAGGAGGAGTTCGCCGGAACGATTTTCACAGACTATGAGGGAAATTTCGGGCCGGGCGTGATGCCGAACAATACCATTCTGTACGGTCACAATATGCTGTATAAATACAAGTTTGCAGCGCTGAACAACTACAACAGCAATATCGAGTTCCTGAGGGAAACCCCGGTTATTGACTTCAACACACTTTATCAGGACAACAAGTACAAGATATTCTCGGTATTCATCATAAACACCGACGAGGAGCACGGCGAGGTGTTTGATTATACCAAGTATGTTTATTTCAAAAACAGCGATGAGTTTTATAAGTACATTCTTGAGGTAATGGACAGGAGTAAGTATAACACCGGAGTGGATGTTGAATACGGCGACGAGCTGCTGACTCTCTCCACCTGTGACGGCTCTACCGGCTTTGAGGATATGCGGCTTGTCATAGTTGCAAGAAAAGTGCGGGAAAACGAAAGCCCGGACGTTGACACCTCCAAGATCACCCGCAAGGACAGCATTAAGTACTTCAAGGCGTACACCGATGTATACGGCAACAAGTGGAAGGGCAGAACATGGGATATTTCACTTGTCAAGGGAATGAAGGAATACCTTGAGGAAAACGGACTTATGGACGAACCTGAAAATTACTGAGAGGGACAATGAAGAAGATATCACTGGTTAAGATACTGGCGGCGCTGTTGATTGTGAACTGCTACCTGTTCACCTGCGGAGTAATGGGAACGGTAGGCGGCGCGGAAATGGTGCAGCAGCCGACGGAAGCGCCGGACGGCGTGCCTTCGGGCGATCCCGGCGCGGACGGACAGGGAACTCTGGACTTCCTTGTGCCGGACGAAACGAACAACGGTTTTGTGGAGCTTAATCTGCTGAATATCGCGCCGACGTCGCTTTCCGACAAGGCAGTGCAGAGTACATACAGCGAACGTCACGAAGAGTTCAGAAATCCAGAGGAAGACGACGAGGAGATACTCGGAGCAGATGATGACGGCGATGAGGACGAATCCGAAGATCCGGACGAGATAATCATACACGTTCCTGAACCTGATTATCCTGCTGAACCCGATGAAACACCGGCGCAAAGCTCAACTCCCGCATCGACCACCACGGAGCCTGAGATCGTAACTACCCCGGCGGTAACGACGACCACTCCGTCTCCGGCGACTTCCACGACCCATGCGGGAATACCGGTGGACGTAGATGACACATCAGCCACTTCCTCAGACGATCAGCCGGATGAGATAGAGCCGGACAACGAGCCGGACAGCGGAGATAGCACGGCGGCGGGAGAGATACTTTACGTTCGCAGCAACGGCGGAGTTGTTTCCGGAACTGCTCTGGAGATCGTTTCGAAGATAACCCAGAACGAGGTGGGATACACCTTTGCGCCGGAGGCAATAAAGGCGCAGGCAGTCGCGGCGTACACCTATGTGAAATTCTGCAACGAATACGGAACCTATCCGAGCGTTGGACTTGCAAGCAGCGTTTCTGATTCAGTAGAGGTGCTGGTAAGATCAGTCATTGGTAAGGCGGTTTATTATAACGGAGCGATAATTCAGGCGGTCTACTCAGCGTCCAGTGCGGGATATACAGCTTCCAGCAAGAACGTGTGGGGAACGGATTATCCATATCTTGAGAGCCGCTTCTGCGATCTTGACGCGAAATATGACCCGAACTACGGCAGGACTGTGCAGTTCTCGTCAGACGATATAAAGAGCCGCGTGTATTCAGTCACCGGGATAGAGCTTTCCGGCGACCCGGCGGATTGGATCGTGATTGAGGAACGTGTCGATGGAAACTATGTCGGGCAGATGAGCATTGGCGGATACCATAGCTTCACCGACAATGAGGGCGACACCCTGAAGATCACCGGGCGGAGATTTCGAGAGAGAATAATGAGCTTTGATCTGCGCTCAAGCGCCTTTGACGTGGCTTACGACAGCACAACTGATATGTTTACATTCACTACATACGGTTACGGTCACGGAGTCGGACTGAGCCAGAACGGAGCAAACGCTCTGGCTACCTACCTCGGCTATGATTATAAGCAGATACTGACTTATTACTATACCGGAACTGAGGTCATGTGAGTAAAACAGCCGGAGGAGCGGTTTGCTCTTCCGGCTTCGAAATATTCCGAAAAAAGCCGCCTTTGACACCTTAATAAGTATCAAAAGCGGCTTGAATTTACTGCCTGATATAGATTCCCTGATCCTCGATGTAATCCTCCAGCTCCTGCTTCATGTCGTCCACCCATGTGTGAGTTGACGGCTCGGCGGTGCTTATGGGTTTTGCTGGGTTGTCCTGAGGCTTTTCGGGGGTAGTGGTGTTCTTTTCGTCGATCATTTTGCTGCTCCTTTCGTATAACTATATTCTATCATAAATTAAGGATCTTTGCAATGGAAAGAGGTGATAATTCTGGCAACATGGCTTGCGCATCTTCGCGTAGCAGATAGACTGCTGAACGAATTCGGCTTTTCTCCGCGGGAATTTCTTGCCGGGAATATAGCCCCGGACTGTGGAGAGCCTGTTCCCGGCGGCTTTGATCCACCTAAGGAGATCACACACTGGACAGATTCTGGCAAGGGGCATTGCGATTATGAGCGGTTTCGCCGGGAAATACTTGCGCCGGAGCAGGACGGGAATAACCGCACATTTCTGATCGGGTATTTCTGTCATCTCATGGCGGACGTGCTGTGGGTAAGGCTGATAAACGACCCGACAAAGGAACGTTTCCGGGAGCTGTACACCTCCGACCGGGAGGAATATTACCGCCGGGTAAAGCCGGAATGGTACGCGAATGATTTCCTTTTCCTGCGAAGCTGCCCGGATTTCCGGAGCTTCCGCCTTTTCTGTGAGATAAATGAATTTCCGGTGAACTGCCTGCCCTATTACCGCGCTGACAGCGTGGAGAAGCAGATAAGGATTATCCAGCAGTATTATCTCTCTCCGCAGTCGGGTGTTACTGCGGTGGTGCCGCTGGCGGACAGAATTCCGGAGGATTTTGTTTTCCTCACTCCTCAGCAGATGGACTGGTGGGTTGAAGAAGCGGCGAGCCGTATTGCAATGCGGCTGCGCGAGGGAATATGACCTATTTATGCAAATCCCCCCGATTGCTGTCGGGGGGATTTGCTGTTAATGTATATTCAGGAATGAGTAATGAAGCTTTTTTATTCTACGTCCTGAAGAGCGTCGTATCCGGTTTCGCCTGTACGAACCTTAACTACGTCCTCAACATCGTATACGAAGATCTTACCGTCGCCGATCTTGCCGGTGTAGAGAGCCTGCTTTGCGGTTTCTACGACTGTTTCAACCGGAACCTTGCATACAACGATCTCTACCTTTACCTTAGGCAGCAGGTGAGTTTCAACCTTAACGCCGCGGTAGAATTCGGTGGAACCCTTCTGCATTCCGCAGCCGAGTACGTTGGTAACTGTCATACCGGTGATGCCTATCTCAGACATTGCAGCCTTGAGAACTTCAAACTTATCCTGCTTTGCGATGATGACAACCTTGCTCATCTTTGTGCCGTCAGAAGGAACGGACTTCTTGTAAGCAACGGGAACCGCAGCCTCAACAGGAGCAGCGTCGTGCTTGATAGTTTCGACTTCCTTCTCCTTGCCGCTGTTGGTGACTTCGACCTGCATAGAGGGAACGAAGTCTGCATAAGAGGAGGGAAGACCATGCTCTGTTGCGTCCAGACCAACAATTTCCTCGTGGCGGGATACACGCAGACCGATTGTCTTTTTCAGTACGAAGAACAGCAGACCAACCGTGAGAACTGTCCATGCTGCGATAGAAACGAAGCCGAGGAGCTGAATGCCGAGCTGCTTGAAGCCGCCACCGTAGAACAGACCAGTGATACCGTCCTGACCGTTGCCTGTTGCGAAAAGACCAACCGCGATGGTACCCCAGATACCGTTCATCATATGTACTGCTACTGCGCCGACCGGGTCATCAATCTTGAGCTTGTAGTCAAGAAGCCATACGCCGAAGCAAACCAGCAGACCTGAAACAATACCGATGCAGGTAGCGCCGAGAGCGTCAACGTCTGCACAGGGAGCGGTTACACCTACAAGACCAGCAAGTGAACCGTTAAGGCACATGGAAACATCGGGCTTGCCGTGTCTGAGCCATGTATAGATCATAGTTGTTACCGTTGCGACTGCCGGAGCGATCGTTGTGGTAAGGAATATCTGACCGAGGTAGTTGGAATCAGCAGCAGCAGCGCCGTTGAAGCCGTACCAACCGAACCACAGAATGAATACGCCGAGTGCGCCGAGGGTCATGGAGTGACCGAGGATAGCCTTAGGCTTGCCCTCCTTGTCGAATTTGCCGATACGCGGACCGAGCATCCATGCGCCGATAAGAGCGGAGATACCGCCGACCATGTGAATTGCAGCAGAACCAGCGAAATCAACAAAGCCGAGCTGTGCGAGCCAGCCGCCGCCCCATACCCAGTGAGCCTCGATCGGGTAGATGAAAAGGCTGATCACTGCTGAATAGAGGCAGTAGGTGGAGAACTTTGTTCTTTCTGCCATTGCACCGGAAACGATAGTTGCGGTGGTTGCGCAGAAAACAAGGTTAAATACGAAGTTGTGCCAAGGGAAGTGTGCAAAATCAGTGAAAATTCCGAGGTTCGGGATTCCCACAAGTCCGAATAATGCGTCCTCGCCGCAGAGAAGACCAAAGCCCAGCAGAGTGAATACCACAGTACCGATGCAGAAGTCCATGAGGTTCTTCATGATGATGTTGCCGGCATTCTTTGCTCTGGTGAAGCCGGTTTCTACCATTGCGAAGCCGCACTGCATAAAGAATACGAGCGCAGCGCCGATCAGAAACCAGACGCCCTCCGTGCCGAACATGACGCTGTTGACAGTTTCAGTTACGCTGTCCGCAGCAGCTTCCGAAACAACTGTTAAAATTGGATCCATAAAAGACCGCCCCTTTCTTTTTTTTGAAACTTTCCGCTGTCCGCTGAACCAAATCATCAGCAGCGGCGCGTATCAGTTCAGAAACAAAACAAGGCTATGACCGGCAGGCTTCGCCATTGAAGTCTGTCAGTCATAGCCCCTTTGCTATGGTCTAAGTATACACCAAAAAAATATTTTTGTCAAGATGAATTTGCAAGTTTTTTCATCAGAAATTGCATTTTGTCATTATGACAAGATAATTGCAACCGGATAGGCGTTTGTATATGCAAACATAACAAAAAATACCGATTTTGACGGAATTGTCATAGTTTTCTGTCATAATATTGCACTATTTGTGCCTGATAAGTCCGCTTTGTACAGTATTTCCCTGTTCCAGTGCTGACATTTTTGAAGGAATTCTGCAAACAATAATTCCGAAATAATTCAGAAAAGGAGCTGAAACAAGCAATGTCCAGAAGAACAGAAGCCTATATAAAAAGCGGAGCGGCGGGACTTATTGCCGGAGGTCTTGCATTTATGGCAGTAAAATCCCTGTGCAGTCACCGGAGCTTCCGAAGAATGAGCACCGCAAAGGCATTCAGAATGATCGGAACGCTGATGGACGCGTTCTGACAGAAATACCGCCGGAGTTGCTTTCCGGCGGTACATACTATATTATTAGATATGTGGTGTTATATAGAGAGGTGTGGCGGTATAGTCTATGCTTTCAGCGGACTTGCTGACTATATCCACAATGAAGCCCGGAGTGTCCGGAAGCTCACGCAGGATAATCTCACGGACTTCGGCTTGAGGAGTTGGGTCGTTGATCTCAATAATGCCGTCTGTGGTCTGCCCTAACGCTATATGTCCACTGGCGATACCGCCGAAGGCTATGTTTGTTGCAGAAGCCATTCCACCTATTGCATAAGTTCCGGCAGCCGCGCCGCCCATAGCAGTCCAGCCCACAGCGGCACCTCCGAGGGCGAACAATCCAACTGCTGCGCCGCCTATCGCGAACAAACCGCCTGATATTGCGGCAAGCGAGAATATTCCAAGACCCACGACAGCGCTCAGAATAAGCACCCCGGCGGACACAAGTCCGACAGTCACGACACCGGCTGAAACCAGTCCCAGTGAGAAGATACCGCAGGCTATGTTGCCGATTGCTACAACGCCCTTTGCACGGTAGTTACCAAAGCCGACATTGACGTGAACCAGCGGAATTCCGTGCCAGCTTCTCTCGCTTTTGTATTCGTAATGAAAACGCTTTGAAGTCGGCTTCTGTTCCGGCAGCGTGGCAGTATTTGCTGTTGCTTTCGGGGGTTCACCTTTAATTAGTTCGTCAGTGGATATCCCGAAAAGGTCGCTTATTGCGGCGATTTTCTCCATTTCCGGGGTGGTGGAGCCAAGCTCCCATTTGGATACGGTTTGGCGGGTCACACCAAGCATTTCGCCGAGCTGTTCCTGCGACCAGCCCTTTGAGCGGCGAAGTTCCATTAGCTTTTCTGAAAAAGTCATATCATTACCTCTTTCCTGAAATGATTTGCTGTGCTTTGTGTAAATTATACCCCAGTTCGGCTGTTTTGTCTACCAAAATCCCGTGGAAATTTGTCAACCAAACTTAACATTGGCTTAACAGCGCGGTTTGTGCGGCGTGTATTTTTTTATGAGGTTTTTTTCGCGTATTTAAAAATATACTTGATTTTTAAGGAATATTGTGGTATATTATATAGTAGTAAGTTTACTGCCGGATTTTTCGGCGGGTCGCACAAAACATATCGGAGGTACATTGTATGTCTGTTAATTTACAGAAAGGTCAGAAGGTTGACCTGACAAAAGGGAACAGCGGCTTAAAGACTATCCTTGTCGGACTTGGCTGGGACGAAGCGCCGAAGAAGTTCTCGCTTTTCTCGAAGCAGGAGGACATCGACTGTGACGCGTCCGCGCTGCTTATCAGTGCACAGACCGGAAAGCTCATGGGGCCGGTTGATGTGGTTTATTTTGGAAACCTCACACACCAGACCGGAGCGGTTCACCACATGGGCGATAACCTCACCGGAGCAGGAGACGGCGACGACGAGCAGATCCTTGTTGAGCTGCCCAAACTTGGCACGGCGTATTCAAAGATAGTATTTGTAGTCAACATTTATCAGGCAATGCAGCGCAAGCAGCATTTCGGCATGATAAAGAACGCATTTATCCGCCTTGTTGACGCGGAGAAGGGAACCGAGCTGTGCAGATACAACCTTTCCGAGAACTATGACGGCAAGACCGCAATGATCTTCGGCGAGATCTATCTGTACAACGGAGAATGGAAGTTTAACGCTATCGGCGAGCCTACGAATGACAACAGCATTTCCGAGCTTGCCGCAAGATATCAGCGCTGATTTATTTAAGGAGGTTTTAACTATGACAAAGAAGCTTGTTATCATCGCAGGAATTATCGGTCTTGCAGCAGCCGCTGCCGCAGCGGTGGCTTTCTTCCTCACAAAGAACAGGACAATTGCTGAGTGCCTTGACTGTGAAGAGGACGACGAGATCTGATCAAACATTTTCGCCTCGTGACAAGCGGGGCGAAATTTTTCGGGAGTTATTATGGCAAAGGAAAAAGAAGTAAAAACCAACGCGATGCGAATGCTGGACAAGCTCAAACTGCCGTATAAGGTACATTTATATGAATGCGATGAGTTTATAGACGGAGTTCATATCGCGGAGCTGCTGCACGAGGACTGCGCAAGCTGCCTCAAAACCCTTGTCACCATGGGAAAGAGCGGAAATTACTATGTTTTCGTGCTGCCGGTGGACAAGGAGCTTGATATGAAAAAGTGCGCCAGAGCGGTCGGAGAGAAATCTCTTGAAATGGTTCATGTCAAGGATATCAACGCAGTCACCGGCTATATCCGCGGCGGCTGCACCCCTATCGGCATGAAGAAGCAGTATAAAACGGTTATCCACAAAACGGCTCAGGAGCATGAACGGATCATTGTCAGCGGCGGAAAACTCGGCACCCAGCTTGAGCTTGCCCCTGCGGATCTCGCCAAAGCCTGCGGCGCGGTTTTTGAGGATATCATCGCGGAGTGAGATTTCGGGCGGTGCGGTTTTCGTATCGTCCGTTTTGTTATAATGTTGAAATATCTATTGACATAACAGGAATTTTAGGGTATAATTAACATTAAGCTGGCGAATTATTGTTAGCCAGACTGGTATATTTTTCTAGGTCTTTTATTATCACACAAAAATGATATGAAATCGCAGAATTTTGCGAAAACAAAACGGAGGAACAGAATATGTCCGATTATATCAGAAGACTGCCGGTTTATTTGCTGCTGGACTGTTCCGGCTCAATGTCCGGCGAGCCTATCGAAGCGGTAAAGCAGGGCATCAAGGCTCTGCTGACCGAGCTTAAGGGCGACCCGCAGGCGCTTGAGACCGCCTGCCTGTCCGTAATCACATTCAACAGCACCGCAAGGCAGATATCACCGCTGACTGAGCTTATGCTCTTTAAAGAGCCGGAGCTTACCGCCGGAGGAGCCACCGCGCTTGGCGGGGCGCTCTGCGTGCTTGCAGACTGCATAAAGAACGAGGTGCGCACCTCCACAGCCACCCAGAAAGGCGACTGGAAGCCGCTGGTGTTCCTGCTGACGGACGGAGCGCCCACGGATAACCTTGAGGACGGTCTTGAGGCGCTGAAGAATGTATCCACTGGAAACATCATCGCCTGCGCAGCCGGAGCAAATGCAAATACCAACACCCTCCGGAAGATCACCAACAACGTGCTGATGATGAACAATCTGACCGCCGGCGATCTTGCGGCATTCTTCGCGTGGGTTTCCGGTTCGATCAAGGCTTCCTCCAAGAGCATTGACGCAAAGCCCGGAGAGGCAATTCAGCTTCCGCCGCCTCCTCAGGGATTTGTTATCGTACCCTGATCGGGGGCTTTATGAACAACGAGAAAAATCTGCCGGAGCTTACTCCGGAGGAAATCAATGCGGTTTCAAGCCCGGTCGGGGCAGAAACGGCGCATTCCGTCAAGTCTGCGGAGCAGGATAAACCGGAGCAGTCCCCGGAGGCGGCTCAGGCATTCTCTGTCCTTGCAGAGCCTGAGAAATCCGTACATTCTGCGGAGAAATCGCAGGAGAATGAACCTGCTGCCGAGGAAAAGCAGTCTAAGCTGTCCGACCGCGAGGTAATGCAGCACACCGCTTCTATCTGGAGGTACAGGACTGTTGCCGAGGACGGCACGGAGCTTCACACGGAGTTCCACAGCAAGTATACAAAAGCGAACGGCTGCGAGATCATCGGCGCCCGTGCCCGCGGAAAGAAGCACAAGCACGAGGGCAGCAACTGCGACGACTGGTTTGAAACCGCAGAAACAGACGGCTGCCTTATCGCCGTGGTCGCTGACGGAGCCGGTTCAAAGCAGCTATCGAGAATAGGCGCACGAGTAAGCTGCGAGGCTGCGGCGGATTACCTCAAAGAGGCTCTGTCGAAGACCCTTTCAGAGGATCCGGAAATAAAGCGTCAGCTTTCCGCCGAGATAGGCGGGGAGGAGTTCATGGCGGCTTGCGGCAAGCTTGCTCCGCTTATCCAGAACTCCGCCAGAGCCGCGTTTGACGCGGTGATAAAGAAGCTGGGAACGCTGTATTCCGATAAGGCGTATATATCTAATCTGGGAAGAAATCCCACCCTTGCAGACATGGGTTCGACATTTCTTGCGGCGGTGGCTGTTCCGCTTGAGATTAACGGCAGCCGCGAAACCTTTGTAATGTCCGCTCAGATCGGCGACGGGTGTATCTGCGCAATAGACAGCAAAGCGGATTCCGGAAGCTGCTTCAAGCTTCTGGGCGAGGCGGACAGCGGGGCTTACTCCGGCGAAACCGACTTTTTGTCGGCGAAAACCGTTTCCGAGGGTGTAATTGCCCGCAAAACCCGAATAAGCCGCGGAAAATCCGATATATTAATGTTGATGAGCGACGGCGTTGCCGATGATTATTTCCCGGCGCAGCCGATGATGAAGCGGCTTTATCTCGACCTGTGCCTTAACGGGATACTTCCTATGAGGGGTGAAGTGGGCGAGCCTCAGCCGCCGGAGCCGGTGAAATTTCCGTCGGTCAGCCCGGAGCAGCAGAGCGTTGCTCTCCAGTATGCAAAGCAGCTCCTCCGCGACGGTTCGGACGAAGCCATGAACGAGCTTTGGGACAGACGAGGCGAGCTGAAATGCCATTCGCTGGAGGCATATGGGATATCCCTCGGCGAAAGACCGCAGGACAGATTGCTTGCGTGGATAGACAACTATAACGAGCGCGGAAGCTTTGATGACCGCACTCTGGTGGTCATCAATCTAAACGCAGAGTAATTACACTGTGGCAATATACTATTAGTAACATAGATCTGAGTTATATAAAGCGTATGATCGTAGCGTTTTTCATCAGGATATGCCGGGCAAAAACGCAGAACATTGAAGTTTTTTTGATTACAAGACGACATATTGACTTAGTATATAACGTAAAGTATAGAGGAAGGCGGAAATATCCGCAAAAAAGGAAAGGTTTACCGGAGCTATGAACAGCGGTCAGATCGTGACTGCGGTGCTGGAAAACGGCGGAACGATTGATTTCGTAGTTGACGCGAATGCACCCAGAGGCGGCATGAAGCACACATTCTTCACGCCGGACAAAAAATACGCAGTCCAGTTTTTCAATAACCCGCAGGACGGACAGAACCCGAATATTCAGGATCGTATCCGGACGATCGTGGGAATATACAATCCTACGCTGTCTGAGCAGGATGGCGGTGCCCTCGGAAACACCGAGAAAACTGCGGAGTATTTCCGCAGCCGCTTTTGCTGGCCGGTGGCGATAGTCAGAAGTCCGGAGTTCGGCATAGTCTGCCCGACCTATCCGCAGCGGTTCTTTTTCGGGGATAATGCGTCCACCCACGGGCTTAATCTCCGGGGAAAGGACAAGAAAAGCAACTGGTTCACCGGAAGAATGCGAAAATACATAAGCCCCGCCGAGCTTGGGGATTTCAGAACCATGCTCAGCGCTGCAATCTGTCTATCCAGAAGCATACGCAGAATGCATCAGGCAGGGCTTGCTCATTCCGATCTGTCCTGCAACAATGTGCTGATAGATCCGCAGACAGGAAGTACTGTGGTTATCGACATAGACTCGCTGGTGGTTCCGGGAAAATATCCGCCGGAGGTTTGCGGCACAAGGGGCTACATTGCCCCGGAGGTGCTGACAACTTTGGAATACGACCCCGGCGATCCGAGGCGGTGCCTGCCGTGTGTTTCCACCGACCTGCACGCGCTTCCTGTGCTTATTTATGAATATCTTTTCCTGCGGCACCCGCTTGCAGGGCCAAAGATATACAGCCAGAACTCCGCCGAGGAGGACGACTTCCTCGCGATGGGGCCGAAGGCTACCTTTATTGAAGATCCCAACGACACAAGCAACCGCCCCGCCGACCTAAAGGTGACGATACAGTCGCTCTCAAAAGGTCTGGAGAAGCTGTTCCTGCGGGCGTTCGTGGACGGGCTTCACAACCCCTCCGAGCGTCCTACGGCAATGGAATGGGAGCGGGAACTGCTCAAGGCGTGGGACAGACTCAGGCGGTGCGAAAACCCGCACTGCGAAAAGAAGTGGTTTATTCTCAGAGATGAGAGAGACCCGGTATGCCCCTTCTGCAAAACACGAGTTACGGACAAAATCATCACGCTCACTCTAAAGAGCGGAATGAGGGGCAAACAGGGCGTGTACCGCGATTGCGGCGAGGTTGTTGTCTACGACCAGATGCCGCTTTACGACTGGCACGTCTATTCTAACGTCCATAACGATGAAAAGGCGGGCACCGATATGCGGGCGTATATCTGCAAGCATAACGGAATGTGGCTGCTCGTCAATCACGGTATCGAGGGAATGACTTCCCCGACCGGCAGGCTTGTCCCGAAAGGGCAGGCAGTGGAGCTTAAGGACGGAGCTGTTTTCCGCATGACCGACCGCGAAAACGGTCTGCTGTGCGAGGTTTCCGTGATTTAGGCGCGTACTTCTTATAAAGAGAGGGAAAAGTATGAAAAATTTTGGTTTAACTGACAGTCAGGCTGAGGAGTCCAAACAAAAATACGGCGACAACAGCATGACGGAGCAGGCTTCCGAGAGCTTCTGGGATAAGCTCAAGGGAAATCTCGGCGACCCGATGATTAAAATACTCATCGTCGCTCTGCTGATCAACGTCGTTCTTGCTATTCTGGGCGGCGTCGGCGTAATAAAAGAGGGCGCTCCGGAATGGTACGAGCCGATAGGCATTTTCATTGCTATCGCGCTTGCAACGCTGGTTTCTACGTTCTCTGAGTACAGAAACGAGAACGCGTTCCAGAAGCTTCAGGAGGAAGCTTCCCGTATCATGTGCAAGGTCTACCGCAACGGAGTTATCGCCGAGGTAGCTATCAACGATATTGTTGTTGGCGACGCAATCCTGCTTCAGGCGGGCGATAAGATCCCGGCGGACGGTATCCTGATAGACGGCGACCTCAAGGTGGATCAGTCTGTGCTCAACGGCGAGAGCCGCGAGGCGAAGAAGCTTGCCGTTCCTGAGGGCTGGACTGACACCGACGAGAACCTCAACTTCGACAACGAGCACAAGGTTTTCAGAGGAAGCGTAGTCTGCTCCGGCAATGCGGTAATGGAAGTCACCGTTGTCGGCGATAAGTCGGTTTACGGCAAGATCGCAAGCGAGCTTCAGACCGAGGACGACCGCGACACTCCGCTCAAGCTGAAGCTTGGCAAGCTGGCTAACGGTATAAGCAAGTTCGGCTACATCGGCGGTATCGCTATCGCAGTCGCAATGCTTGCTAAGACAATTCTGTTCGACACCGGCTTTGATCCTATGCTGTTCCTTGCTCCGGACGGAGTTTTTGCTTGGATAAAGCTGGTTGAAGCTATCATCAACTCTGTAATGCTGGCGGTTATCATCATCGTTATGGCGGTTCCTGAGGGTCTGCCGCTGATGATCGCGATAGTTTCCGCGCAGAACATGGGTAAGATGCTCAAGGACAACGTGCTTGTAAGAAAGGTTGCGGGAATTGAGACCGCAGGCTCTCTGAATATCCTGTTCTCTGATAAGACAGGTACTATCACAAAGGGCAAGCTGGAGGCTGTCACCTTTATTGACGGCGGTCTGAACGAGTCCAAGACCTACTCTGAGGTAGGCGGCAAGCTCAAGGACATTCTGTCCCTCTCCATTCACAAGAACACCCTGTCGATAATTTCCGGCGAGGGTAAGGATATGAAGGTTATCGGCGGCAACGCCACCGAGCGTGCGATACTTGGTTTTGCGGCGGGTGAAGCCTGCAATGCAAAGGTAACCGCTGTCGGCAACATTCCGTTCAACTCCACCAACAAGTACTCCGCAACTCAGGTCAAGGGTGACTATGACCTCACCCTCATCAAGGGCGCTCCGGAGAAGATACTCCAGAGATGCAGCCATTACTGGGGAACAGACGGCGAAAAGAAGCCGTTTGACATGACTGAGCTTAACAAGCGCATTGACGAGCTGGCAAACCGCGCTATCCGCGTGCTTGCCATTGCCACCAGCGAGGACGCTCTCGGCGAGGAATCCCTGCCGGAGGGAAATAACTGGACGCTGGTCGGCGTTGTGGGAATCCGTGACGAGGTTCGTCCGGAATCTGTAACAGCTATCAGTGAGGTAAAGGGCGCAGGAGTTCAGGTGGTAATGATCACCGGCGACCGCAAGGAAACCGCAGTGGCTATCGCAAAGGAAGCAGGGCTTCTCGAAAAGGACAGCGACATCGTGCTGACCTCGGACGAGCTTGCGCAGCTTTCCGATGAGGAGATCAAGCAGAAGCTCCCGAACATCAGAGTTATCGCAAGAGCGCTGCCCAGCGACAAGAGCCGTCTGGTGCGTCTTGCTCAGGAGCTTGACCTTGTTGCAGGTATGACCGGTGACGGCGTAAACGACTCACCGGCTCTGAAGAAGGCTGATGTTGGCTTCGCAATGGGCGGCGGTACAGAGGTTGCAAAGGAAGCGAGCGATATCGTTATTCTGGACGACAACTTCAACTCCATCGACCGCGCGATTCTTTACGGACGTACTATTTTCAATTCCATTAGAAAGTTCATCGTATTCCAGCTCACAATCAACGTTTCAGCGGTGCTTATCAGCTTTATCTGCCCGCTTATCGGTCTGGCAAATCCGCTGTCGGTTATCCAGATCCTTTGGGTAAACCTTGTAATGGATACCCTTGCGGCGCTTGCTTTCGGCGGCGAGCCGGCTCTCAGCCGTTATATGCACGAGAAGCCGAAGCGCAGAAACGAGCATATCATAAGCAAGAAGATGATGTCGCAGATCGTTACCGGCGCAGCGTGGACATTCATTCTGTCCCTCGCAATGCTGATTCTGGGTACGTTTGACGCAAGCAGCGCACAGCCCGGAGTAAGCTTCCTTGAGAGCTGGGGCTTTGTCCGCGAAAGCGCGATCGAGGGAGAAGCTCACGCTTACCTCCACACCGCATACTTTGCGTTCTTCATCTTCATTGCAGTATTCAACGCGTTCAATGCGAGAACAGACAAGTGCAACCTGTTTGACAACCTTACCAGAAACAAGGGCTTCCTCATGGTATTCGGCATTATCACAGTAGTGCAGATACTCATGACCTACCTCGGTGGTGCGATACTCAGCGGTTACGGTCTGATGCAGGAGTGGCTCATGGTTCTTGTAATGGCTATCTCCATTATTCCGGTCGATCTTATCAGAAAAGCGATCGCCAACGCGTCAATCAAGGAATAAGTATCTTCCGGCGGCGCTGGAAATACTGGCGCTGCCGGACTTATACGAGCTTCACCCTCCGATAAGGAGCGGCGGCAATACATTTCTAAGGAGGAAAATAAAATGGCAGTAAATCTTTCAAAGGGTCAGCGCGTAAGCCTTGACAAATCCGTTACAATGGCAAGAATAGGACTGGGCTGGGACACCAACCGTTACGACGGCGGTCAGGATTTTGACCTTGACGCCTGCGTATTCCTTCTCGGATCCAACGGAAAGGTTCTCCGTGACGAGGACTTCGTATTCTATAATAATCTGAACGGCAGAAACGGCGCGGTAGTCCACACCGGCGATAACAGAACCGGCGAGGGCGACGGCGACGATGAGGCTATAATCATCGACTTCACAAAGATTCCGCCGGAGATTGAGAAGATCGCAGTAACTGTTACTATCTTTGACGCACAGGCAAAGAACCAGAACTTCGGTCAGGTTTCCAATGCGTATGTAAGAGTTGTAAAGATCGACAACCCGGACGATGTAAACGGCGAGGAAGTTATCCATTTCGACCTTATGGAGGAATTCTCCATTGAGACCGCGCTCGTTGTATGCGAGATCTACCGCTACAATGGCGACTGGAAGTTCAGCGCAGTGGCAGCAGGCTATCAGGGCGGACTTGAGGCTCTCTGCCGCTCCTACGGCGTGAACGTATAATCAAGAAATTTGACCCTGAGGAGGCTGCGGCGTGGCTGGATTAGCTGGATCATTAAATGAAATAATAGCAAGAACCCCGGCGGGGGGAACAGCCGCGCTTCCTGCGGGTGAATTTGAAGGTCCGGTGCGCATCGACCGCGCTATGACCCTGAGAGGCAGCAATACCACGGTCTGGGCTAAGCACGGCAGCGTTATCGAGATCGCTTCCCCCGGAGTTACCATAGAGGGACTTCGGGTGGAGATCACAGAGGGCGCTCTGAGCGAGGCGGCAATCTCCGCGCGCTGTCCGGCGACCGCAAGGGACGTGGAGGTATCAGGCGCAGTGAGCGGCTTCGAAGCTGAGGACGGGGTATTTGAGATCCCGCGTACACTGGCTCTAGGAGAGCTTTCCGCGAGTGAGGAAAACACCTTCCGCATGACTGTGGATATTCCGGCGGCGGCAAAGATATTGTGTCCGGTGTCCGGGATAAGGTTTCAGCCGGAGAATGTTCCTGCGGGGCGCAGCGAGGTGGTCATTTCTGTCAGCGGCAGCGGTTCGCCGGCGTTGATATACACCGAGGTGCTGTTGCAGTCGCAGTTCCGGCGCAGGATCTACCTCACCGGGCGGTTTACTGTGAATGCTCCGGCAGTTAAGGACAGGACGCTGTTCACCGCAAATGCTGTGGAGCGGAACAAACCCGCGCCTCAGCATTCATTGTCCGTACCTATGAGCATCACCGCCGCAAGACAGCCGGCAACAGACGTGATATCTCTTGTTGGCGAGGCGCCTCTGCCGGACGCTCCGGTTGAAGTGATGAAAAAGGGGCAGCGGATACCCGCGTCGAAGTATCTCGGCAGCGAATGCAGCATCTACCTCACCGGGCAGAAGCTGGGCAGTCTGGATATTGACCCGTATATTTTCATGCTTGACGAGAACGAGAAGTCCGTCGGCGACGGCGGGCTGGTGTTCTTTGGCAACAACGCTTCTCCGGAGGGCTCAGTGCGGTATTACCCGGACGACGGACATGTGACCGTGGATTTCGCCGCAGTTCCCGAAAACGTGAAGCGGATATCCGTGGTGTACTCGGTATATTCCGGCAGCACGGACAAGAACTTTTCGCTGGTTCGCAATCCAAGGCTGTCGCTTTACGCGCAGGATAAGGAACGCGTCCGGTTCGACCTTGAGGGACTTTCTGGAGAGGTGACGATAGTTGCTGCCGAGTTCTACATATACAAGGGCGAATGGCGCATTTCCGCAGTCGGCTCCGGCTTCCGGGACGGACTTGCGAAGCTATGCAACCGCTACGGAATTGAGGTAAGCGGCTAAATAACTAAATTACAAGAAACTTTGAGAGGAATGGTCTGGCAAGGTATGGCTCAGAATGGATTTACACGATATATCGGTTACGACAACGCCGATGTTTTCAAGAATATGCTTATCGAGAGCTATGCTGCGGCTAAAAAGAACGGACTGTTCTTTGAGGGAAAGCTCCCTATGGCTACTACAACTGAGATCAGTTCTGCTGCGAACTATGCGGCGGCGGATTTCAACGATGCAAAGTCGGTGAATGCGGGGCTTCAGTCGTGGATATCCTCACAGCGGCTGCCTTACAGCGCCGAGGCACTCACTCCGGTGCTTCAGGAGGCGATAGCCCAGTGCGGAGCGAACGGCAGGAACACCTATTATGTGATCCTCTGCTGGCTGATGAAATATCTCTCGATACGTCCCCAGTCGCTGGTCTACATCGGCACGGGAACGCTGCGGGAGCTGTTTTTCCTCTATCTTATGAACATTGCCGGAGTGAAGATAATCTATGTTTCCTACGGCATGGACAAGGATTTTGAGAAATTCCCGCACAAGGACAAGATCCAGACGATAGACGGCGCGATGAGCGGCATGGTGCAGATAGATTTCGCGCATATCGACCTGTCAAAGGCGGCGAAGATGTCTGAAATGCGCTCAGCGGCGCAGCAGGTGGAAGGGATAGTCCAGCGGCTGAACACCACCGCCGCCGGGATATTCGAGGACTTCATGGTAGACCGCCGCACACGAGTTGTGAAGAACGGCGGAGTATTCAAGGAGGACGGAGTAATTCCGGTTTACTTCGCGGCGCTCATCGGATATGATGAGGAAGCGGTGTACAATAATATGCTGCTGAAGTTCAAAGAGGGCTTCGCAGGCAGCAAAAAGCAGCTTATATTCATAGAAAAGCCGCTGGGAAACCCCACGGCGGAGGAAATAAAGCAGCTTGGCAGCGTTACTCGCAGCAGTACCAGCGAGATGATAGACGAGCTTGCCCTGCTGATAAAGCTGAACGGAGATCCGGTGCGCACCACGCTGGCTCAGACGGAGCTTAGAAAGCTGCTGAACGAGCTGTACACCGGAAATCAGACGGTGGTGTACAATTACGCCAGCAAGCTGATTTCGTGGTTGTACCGCTGCACTCAGGCGCGGAAATACTCGGTGCAGTACGAGGACATTCCCGTTATACTGTACTACGGCGATATTTCCCAGTCGGAGCTGTATTTCCTGCACTTCATGTCCCGGTGCGGCTTTGATGTTATCTATATCACACCGAACAAGCAGCTTCTTGATCTTGCCGTGGACAAAAATCTCGGCAATCTGATGCAGATATTCCAGCTTCCCCAAAGCAAGGAAAGCGGCAGCTATCCGAATAAATCTATCAAGATGAAGGTGGCGACGGTCGCTTATTCCGCCGAGCGGGAGCTTGACACTATGTTGTACGGCGGCGACGCGGGTATATTCCGGGACTTCCAGTTCCCGAACAGCCAGACGGTCACGCTGAAAACCACGCTTGAGGAGATCGGAATTCTGTGGGATCAGGAGGCGCGGTTCAGACAGGGCTTTGCCACCTCCGGAAATCTGGTGACGCTGCCTAACATCTTCGCAAAGATAAGCGGAGTAAGGGACGGCAATGTTACTGCCTACTGGGAGGAAATCCGGAACAGACTTACTCCGGAAACGATCCTGCGGGTAAAGACCGAACAGCAGCCGCAGGCGGGGAATATGGATCTGTCCGCATACCGCAGCTTTTACCGCAACGGTCAGATAGACGCGGAGAAGCTGAAAACCTCAACTCTCAACCGTTACAGCTACCTGCCGGACAGAATACAGAATCTGTTGATGTTCAAGCTTCAGGAAACTGTTGACAGCGGATTTATAAAGCTCTCCGGGGACGAGCTGGTATGCAGTGTTTTGCATTATGGGCTTAGTCTTGACAAGGAGTTCATGAAGCTGCTGCAAAGCTTTGACTTTACAAAGCGGCTTCCGAAGCTGATATGGATAGACGCGGTGGAGCAGACCTTCACGCTGGAGGAATGTATACAGCTTGTTCTGTGCAACCTTATCGGCTTTGACATACTGATTTACACCCCCACGGGGTATAAAAACCTCGAAACGTTCGTATCACAGGACGCGTTCGAGGAGCATACTATGAACGAATTTCTGTATAACTTGGAGGTGCCGAAGTTCAAAATACCCTCCGAAATGAAGAACGGCGGATTATTCGGCAAGCTGTTCAGGAAAGGATAGAATAATATGGGATTACAGTTTACACCCGGCGCACAGGTTCAGCCCGCAGCCGCTCCGGAAGCTGCTTCGGCGCAGACATTCACCACAGCAAAGACTCCGGAGGACGTTGCTCTTGACATGAAGATCGAGGAGGCAAAGAACTTCAACATCGTTGTAAAGACCGACGAGATCAAGCAGGAGCTTGCTTCCAGCAAGGAGATCGACCAGCTTGTAAGCACGATCAACCTCAACGATTCGAACACTATCGTAAAGTTCGGCGCTGAGGCTGCGGAGGAGATCTCCAAGGCTTCCGATCAGGTGCTCAACTCCATGACCATTGATCAGGTCAACGATACCGGCGTTATGCTCAGAGAGCTGGGCAAGATTATGGAAAAGTTCGATATCGAGGAGATCAAGGACGAAAAGCCCGGATTTTTCGGCAATCTCAAGAAGAAGCTTGAGAAGATCATCGGCAAGTACGAAACCATGGGCGGCGAGGTAGATAAGATCTACGTTCAGCTCAAGCAGTACGAGAACGAGATCTCTGCGGCGAACACAAAGCTTGACGCGATGTATGACGCAAACCTCGGCTATTATCAGGAGCTTGTGAAGTATATCATGGCGGGCGAGCAGGCTGTCAAGGAGCTTGACCAGTATATCGAGGAGTACACTAAGAAGGTTCAGGAAAATCCGGACGACGGAACAATCCGCATGGATCTGTCCAACCTCACACAGATGAGAGAGATACTCGATCAGCGTGTAATGGACTTAAAGGTTGCGGAAAACGTTGCAATCCAGACTGTTCCTATGCTCAAGACCATGGAGTATTCCAACCTAAATCTGGTTAGAAAGATCAATTCTGCGTTCATCATAACCATGCCGGTATTCAAGCAGGCTTTGGCTCAGGCTATCATGCTCAAGCGCCAGAAGATCATTGCTGACTCCATGCAGGCTCTTGATGAAAAGACCAATGAGATGCTGAAGAAGAATGCTCAGAACACCGTAAATCAGAGCAAGGCTATTGCGGCTATGGCTTCCGGTTCTTCCATCAAGGTAGAAACTCTTCAGGAAACATGGACAACTATCGTCAACGGTATCGACGAGGTTCAGCAGATACAGGATCAGGCAAGAGAAAAGCGCAAGCAGGACGCTGTTGTTCTGGAACAGATCAAGGCGGATTATAAGAAGCGCATGAAGGCGTGATTTTAGCAGAGATAAGGGGGCGTATTCCGAGAGGGTGCGCCCTTTTGTTTGTGCATTAACTATTGTGTTATATTAATCTCAACGGAAAATTGGAATTTGTCGGGCGGTTACGCCCGCCGGCTACTTCCGCGCGAAGCGCAATTGTTTTTCGCTTCCTTTTGGCTTCCAAAAGGAAGCGGGGTGTGGGGCAGCGCCCCACCACTCAGCGCGGCAGCGCATAAACGCGTCAGAAGCGCTAAAGGGGTTACAGGGGGAAAACAAGAGTTTTCCCCCTGTCAATGAC
>JAGAJA010000055.1 GCA_017829075.1 Oscillospiraceae bacterium
AAGTCCGCGTTGAACGCGGTACAGCACAGCGGGTGGAGCTTTATCGCACGACCCTCTACCAGAACCGGAGAGAACGCCTGAATACCAAGTCTGTGCAGTGTAGGCGCTCTGTTCAGCAGAACAGGGTGATCCTTGATAACGCATTCAAGGGAATCCCACACCTTGTCGTCTGCGCGCTCTACCATTTTCTTTGCCTGCTTGATGTTCTGCGCACTGCCCTTTACAACGAGGTCGTTCAGCACGAACGGCTTGAACAGCTCCAGAGCCATTTCCTTAGGCAGACCGCACTGATCCATCTTAAGCTCAGGGCCTACGACGATAACGGAACGTCCGGAGTAGTCTACACGCTTACCGAGCAGGTTCTGACGGAAGCGTCCCTGCTTACCCTTTAACAGGTCGGAAAGGGACTTCAGCGGGCGGTTGTTGGAGCCGGTGTAGGCTCTGCCGTGTCTGCCGTTGTCTATCAGCGCATCGACTGCTTCCTGAAGCATACGCTTCTCATTCCTGATGATTATTTCAGGAGAGTGCATCTCGATGAGCTTTCTAAGACGGTTGTTTCTGTTAATTACGCGGCGGTACAGGTCGTTCAGGTCGGATACGCCGTAGCGTCCACCGTCAAGCTGTACCATCGGTCGGATATCCGGAGGGATAACCGGGATAACGTCCATGATCATCCACTCAGGACGATTGTGGGACTGTAAAAACGCTTCAACCACGTCAAGGCGCTTTAAGAGCTTAACGCGCTTCTGACCCTGCTGGGTAGCCGCAAGCTCCTCTTTCAGCTCGTTGGAGAGCTTTTCAAGGTCGATCTCCTGAAGCAGCTCCTTGATAGCCTCCGCGCCCATGCCAGCCTTGAAATCATTGCCGTACTTGGTGCGGAAGTTCGCGTATTCCTTTTCCTCCAGAAGCTGGTTCTTGCTCAGCTCCTTAGCCTCGCCGGGATCGATAACGATATACTTTGTGAAGTAAAGCACTTCCTCCAGTCTTTTCGGAGAGATGTCCAGCACCTGACCTATTCTGGAGGGCGTACCCTTGAAATACCAGATGTGGGAAACCGGAGCTGCAAGCTCGATATGACCCATGCGCTCACGTCTTACCTTTGCGCGGGTAACTTCAACGCCGCACTTGTCGCATATCTTGCCCTTGTAGCGCACTCTCTTGTACTTGCCGCAGTTGCACTCCCAGTCCTTCTGCGGGCCGAAGATCCTTTCGCAGAAAAGACCTTCCTTTTCCGGCTTCTGGGTACGGTAGTTTATAGTTTCAGGACGCAGCACTTCGCCGTAAGACCATTCTCTTATCTGGTCGGGAGAGGCAAGTCCGATTTTCATTGACTCAAAAACAGTGTAACTCAATTTTTTACCTCATTTCTCTATCAAAGCCATAAAGCCTCAAATCTGCGGTCGGCCCGGATTGCGCCGCGCCGCCGCTGCAATTTACGGAAAAGCCCGGCAGGATCACTCGTCCTCGCCGAAGTCAATAGGCTCTCCGTCTGAGAAATCGTCATCTGAGAAGCTGCTGTCGTCCTCAGAGCCTGTGTTCAGGTTCATTTCCTCCTCATCGACAATGCCGTAGCCTCTGTCAGCCAGTTCGTCCTCGTTGGTGTTGTAGTCAATCTCCATGGTCTCGGCGGTGTACTCTGCCTCGTCCTCGTCCTCGCCGTCGTTTCTGAGGTCAACCACCTCACCGTTCTCGTCAAGAACTCTTACGTCCAGACCAAGACCCTGAAGCTCTCTGATCATTACCTTGAAGGACTCAGGAACACCGGGCTTCGGAACAGGCTCGCCCTTAACGATAGCCTCGTAGGTCTTCTGACGTCCCATGAGGTCATCGGACTTGACGGTCAGGATCTCCTGAAGTGTATAAGCCGCGCCGTAAGCCTCCAGAGCCCAAACCTCCATCTCACCGAAACGCTGACCGCCGAACTGAGCCTTACCGCCCAGAGGCTGCTGAGTTACCAGTGAATAGGGGCCGGTGGAACGTGCGTGGATCTTATCGTCAACGAGGTGATGCAGCTTGAGGTAGTACATATAACCTACGGTAACAGGGCCGTCGAACTTCTCGCCGGTTCTGCCGTCTGTGAGCTGCGTCTTGCAGTCGGAGGTGAGCGGAAGCTTTGTGAAGTCCAGACCCGCGGAGTTAAGACCCAGCAGCTCCGGCTCCTTGCGCTCGCTCTCGTCCCTGCCCATGTTGTAGATACGCTCTGTGTTCTCGTCTATCTTGCCGCTGTTGATTGCTCTTGCAGCGTCATAAAGCTCTCTGATATCCTGCTCGTGCGCGCCGTCGAATACCGGTGTGGCAATCTTCCAGCCAAGAGCCTTTGCGACATAGCCGAGGTGAACCTCCAGAACCTGTCCGATATTCATACGGGAAGGTACGCCCAGAGGGTTCAGCACGATGTCAAGCGGAGTACCGTCCGGCAGGAACGGCATATCCTCCTGACGGAGAATTCTTGAAACGACACCCTTGTTACCGTGACGACCCGCCATCTTATCGCCGACAGAGATCTTACGCTTCTGTGCGATATAAACGCGAACCTTCTCGTTTACTCCGGGTGAAAGCTCGTCGCAGTTCTCGCGGTTGAATACCTTTACATCAACAACGATACCGCTTACGCCGTGGGCAACTCTCAGGGAGTTGTCGCGGACTTCTCTTGCCTTTTCGCCGAAGATCGCACGAAGCAGTCTTTCCTCGGCGTTAAGCTCAGTTTCGCCCTTCGGTGAAACCTTGCCGACAAGGATATCGCCGGAGTGTACCTCCGCGCCGATGCGGACGATACCACGCTCGTCCAGATCCTTCAGAGCGTCGTCTGAAAGGTTCGGGATATCTCTGGTGATCTCCTCCGGGCCAAGCTTTGTTTCACGGCATTCAAGCTCGTATTCTTCTATATGAATTGAGGTGTAAACATCATTGTAAACCAGCTTCTCGTTAATGAGAACGGCGTCCTCGTAGTTGTAGCCCTCCCATGTCATGAAGCCGATAAGCGCGTTCTTTCCGAGTGCGATCTCGCCGTTCTTGGTAGCGGGACCGTCGGCAATAACGTCGCCTGCCTTGACCTTTTCGCCCTTGCTTACGATCGGGCGCTGGTTCACGCAGTTGCCCTGGTTGGAGCGCTTGAACTTTACAAGTCTGTAAATATGCTCCTGACCAAGCTCGTTGGTTACAACCACCTTGTCCGCGTCAACCTCGGTAACAACGCCGTCCTCCTTGGAGCAAACGACAATACCGGAGTCTACCGCAGCCTTGTATTCCATACCTGTGCCGACGATAGGATTATCGGTGACCATAAGCGGAACTGCCTGACGCTGCATGTTCGCACCCATCAGCGCACGGTTCGCGTCGTCGTTCTCAAGGAACGGGATCATCGCGGTAGCAACCGAAACAACCATCTTCGGGGATACGTCCATGAAATCTACCTTTTCACGCTCGATTTCAAGGATAGAGTCACGGCAGCGGGCATTTACGCGGGGTCTTGCAAATCTGCCTTCCTCGTCCAGCGGCTCGTTCGCCTGTGCAACAACGTAGTTGTCCTCGACGTCGGCGGTCATATAAACTACCTCGTCCAGAACCTTTCCGGTTGCCTTGTCAACGCGTCTATACGGAGCCTCGATGAAGCCGTATACGTTGATCTTCGCAAAAGTTGCAAGATAGGAGATCAGACCGATGTTCGGACCTTCAGGGGTCTCGATAGGACACATTCTTCCGTAGTGGGAATAGTGTACGTCACGAACCTCAAATCCGGCTCTATCACGGGAAAGACCGCCCGGGCCAAGTGAAGAAAGTCTTCTCTTATGGGTAAGCTCTGCAAGCGGGTTGTTCTGATCCATGAACTGGGACAGAGGAGAAGAACCGAAGAACTCTCTCATTGCGGAGATGACCTGACGCGCGTTGATGAGGGAAGCGGGAGAAACCTTTTCCTGATCCTGACCGTTCAGCGCCATTCTCTCACGGATAGTTCTGTCCATACGGGTGAAGCCGATACGGAACTGGTTCTGGAGCAGCTCGCCCACGCAGCGGATACGTCTGTTTCCGAGGTGGTCGATATCGTCAACACTGCCCACTTCCTCACAGAGGTTGATGAAGTAGCTTACAGTCGCGAATATATCTTCAATTGTGATGTGCTTGGGGATAAGCTCCTCGGCGCGATCCTTGATGAGCTTCGCCATTACCTCGGTGTCGCCTGCGGCTTCTTCGAGGATCTCCCGGAGAACTGCAAAGCGGACGTGCTCGTTGATACCAAGAGCTTCAACGTCCATATCGCCGGTGTAAACGCTGATATCAACCATTCCGTTGCCGGAAACCTTGATCGTTGCGCCCTCCTTAGTGGGGTGAACGATAGTAACGTCGATAACGCCGGCGTTCTCGATCTCCAGAGCCTTTTCCTTTGTGATGATCTCGCCCTCGTCAACAAGTATCTCACCTGTAAGCGGAGCGATTACCGGCTCTGCGGCTCTCTTGCCGTAGATACGCTCGGAGATTGCGAGCTTCTTATTATATTTATAGCGTCCGAAGCGGGAGAGGTCGTATCTCTTTGCGTCGAAGAACAGCATATTGAGCTGGTTCTGAGCCGACTCAACGCTGGACATATCGCCGGGGTGCAGCTTCTTGTACACCTCAAGCAGAGCCTCTTCCTTGTTCTGGGTGTTGTCCTTTTCGATCGTGCTGACGATACGCGCGTCCTCGCCGAACTTCTCGGTAAGCTCCGCGTTTGTGGAAAGACCGATTGAACGCAGGAAAGTCGTTACCGGAATTTTTCTGTTCTTATCAATGCGGACATAGAAGATGTCATTAGCGTCCATCTCGTATTCCAGCCACGCGCCGCGGTTAGGAATAACGGTCGCCTTGAACAGCTTCTTACCGGTCTTGTCGTGCTCATAACCGTAGTAAACGCCCGGCGAACGCACCAGCTGAGATACTACAACACGCTCAGAACCGTTGATAACGAATGTGCCGCTGTCTGTCATAAGCGGCAAATCGCCCATATAAATTTCGTTATCCATGAACTCGCCTGTTTCCTTGTTAAGCAGGCGGGCGGTAACGCGGAGAGGAACTGCATATGTCGCGTCGCGCTCCTTGCATTCCTCAATGGTATACTTCGTCTTGTCGTCAAGGCGGTGGCTGATGAACGAGAGTTCATATCTGCCATTAGCGTCGGTTATCGGGGAAACGTCCCTGAAAACCTCCTTGATACCATCGTTCAGGAACCATTCGTAGGAATCCTTCTGAATACCGATGAGGTTCGGCATATCGATAACCTCATTGATTTTAGAAAAACTCATTCGGGTGGTTTTTCCGAGCTGTATGGGCTTTACATTCACCATCGGCTTTATCACTCCTTATTATAATTCCGGCTTGGATACGCTGGGAAATACAGGAAGAAATACGGCGTTTTGCCGCCGAAAACCGCCCTTTTCGCGCACATATCCATTATGATACATTATGATATTATACTACAAATATTAATAAAAGTCAAGCGAAATCCGGTAAAAAATAAGCCGATTTTTTCGCATTATTTTGTTATAAGGGACGATTTTTTTGCCCAAACTGACAAAGTTTGAGCTTTTTTCTGCGCAAATTGATATAAACCGCACAAAAGCGGTATTTTGGGGCATAAAAATCCCTGTCGGGCAGTAATTCCGCCCGACAGGGTCAAAATCTGTTCAATTTACTCAGTGGAAATAACCGCCACCGAGATATCGTCCTGACTTCCGCAGCGGGAACGCTCCTTTAAATGCTCCTCCAGCGCGGAAAGATCCTCTGTGGACAATGCCGCCGTCCGCCGTGAAAAGCTCAGGAAATCCTCCCGGCTCACGAATGAGTTTATCAGACCGTCGCTGGACAGCATAATGCTCCCGGCTTTCCCCTGCCGGTAAAAGCTGCGGAAGCTGTTTATCGCGTCGCAGTCGCACAGCGAGGTGGTGAGTACTCCCGTCAGCCTTTCGTCCTCCGGCATTGGGAAGTCAATTGAACCGCATTCCAGCGTAAAGCTGCCATCGCCTATCTGAAGCCCGAAAGTCCCATTCCCGTCCGACGCTGCCAGTATCAGCGTCGCGCCGTACATTACCTC
Source organism: Oscillospiraceae bacterium (assembly GCA_017829075.1). Next base: position 6,065 of record JAGAJA010000055.1, read on the forward strand.
CGCGGGAATCCCACCGAATTTCTCCGAGATCTCCCGTTCCCGCTCCGTCAGCGGGGAAAACCGCAGGTGCGCGGCAATTTCATCGTTCCAGCCGCAGATTATGTTCGCGGCGATCCTCCGGGCGGCATTCTCCGGATTTTCCGCGAATATCGCCGTAAGGCTGCCGTTTTTCTCACAGAAATCCGTCACCGAGCGTATTGCTATCCTCGTCGCCATTTCACTGCCGGAAGCGCTCCGAAAATGCTTTTCGCTGCCGTGTCCGTCCGACACCGCCGCGATTGCAAGGCTGTCGGAAACATACACCCGTGCGCTGTCCTGACATGGCAGCCCGGACTTCTCATGAGAAGCTCCCTTTACTGAAACCGCAAAGCCTCTGAACGGCATTACCAGCCCGCCTCAATGTCCGCGCTGATCTCGTCGCTCTCAGCGAATTCCCGAATCTGCTCCGCAGCAGAATCCTGCTTTGTGCGCATATCCTCGGCGGTTTCCGCGAGCCGGACGCTGCGGCTGCCGATCTGGGAAGATGTAACCGCCACGAACTTTATCAGCTTCGCCAGAGCCTCGCCGTTATGCGCCGTAACAACGCTGTCCGGATTTCCGGTAAATCTCGCCAGAATGTCAAGGTCGGCGTCCTCACCTATCGCAACGGCAGCCTTGATACCGTTGGAATACCAGCGGTTCTTGGAAAGCTCCGCAAGTCCCTTTTCATAGTTGTCGGTGGGATATCCGTCCGACATAAGTATCATTACCGGAGCAAATGACAGGCTCGGCGACTTCATGAACTCGTTTCTGGAGAGCTTTGCTGCAAGCTCGGTCAGAGCCGCTCCGAGGTCGGTAACGTTCTCCGCGTCCAGCGGCTTCCACTCAAACTCGTCAATGGATATCGGCGTATCGTACATCCACTCGCAGCCGCCGGAGAACTTCAGCACTGCAAGCTTTATATCAGCGTCCGCGCCGCCTATGTCCTGAATTTCTGGGATAAGCTCCTCCATAACGGAGTTTACCGTGCCGATCTTGCTGCCGCCCATGCTGCCAGAGCAGTCTATGAGGAAGAAAAGCACCATTGACTTTTTGGCGATCTCCTCTGCGTCGTCAAAGGGATTTACCGGTGTGTCTGACATATTGAACCTCCTGTATTTTGTTTCGGAATACGCCGATTAAAGCGAAGCGTATCAAATTCAGCCGCGTGAGTTCCCGCGTTTGAACGTAGCGAATTTGATTTAATCAGCGTTTCCTTTGTAATACTTCTGTTATCCATTATATCATTCACAGCCGGAAATGTCAATCACCGTTCTTGACAGAATTAACCTGACATGATACAATATTATTCAGAAATCTCCGGAGCCTCCGCGTCGTCCTCCCATATATCCGAGGGCGCTTCGGTCACCGCGTCAAGGTATTCAAGAACTCCGCTGTATATCGTAAAGGCAAGCTGCTGCTGATATTCGTCGGTGGCAAGCTTCGCTTCCTCATCGGGATTTGACAGAAATCCGCACTCGATCATGAGCGAGGGATTTTTGTTGGATTTCAGCAGGAACAGTTCGTCGCCGGACAGCTTGATCTCCCGGTCGTTTCCCGGCTGGAGGACAGCGAAGCGGTTCTGCATTATCTGCGCCAGAGTGCGGTTATCCGGGTTGTTGTTATTGTAGAACATCTGCCCGCCGAAATACTGCGGGTCGGTGAAATTATTCTGGTGAATGCACAGGAAAATGCTGTCGGGGTAGCTCTGGATTATCTCCAGACGGTTATCCATATCGGACAGCTTCTGGTTGCGTATCCCCTCAACGCCGGGGTCATAAATGGAAATGTCCTCGCTGCGGGTGAGCACCGTTTTGAAGCCGGAAAGCTCCAGCAGCTTCTGCAAATGCTTCACAACGGAGAGGTTCACGTCCTTTTCCAGCAGCCCGCTTTTCCCCACCGCGCCGCTGTCAAGACCGCCGTGTCCCGCGTCAAGCACGATGATCGGTTTATCGGAAACATCGGCAGCCGCCGGGAGAGCCTTGTCTGTGACCCTCGCGCATACCGCAAGGAACACGAACACCCCCGCCATGCACGCGGTAAATCTCAGAGTTTTTTTATTGAACTTCATAGCAATCATTACCTCCGGACAAATATTCTTTGTCCAAAATATATGCGGGCTGTCCCGGACATATTACCGGACAAAAAGGAGAAAAATATGGCAAAACCAAAATCCGTGTTCGTATGCAGCGAATGCGGACAGGAATACTCAAAATGGAACGGTCGCTGCACCGCCTGCGGAAGCTGGAACACTATCGAAGAAGCAGAGCCAGCCCCGGTCATCGGCGGGAGATCCGCCGCGCCGGTTGGTGAACTGAAATTCAGCTCTATCTCAGAAATAAGCTACGAGGACGAAACACGGTATTCCACCGGAATATCCGAGCTGGACAGAGTACTGGGCGGCGGTCTGGTTAAAGGCTCTCTGGTGCTAGTCGGCGGCGACCCCGGCATAGGAAAATCCACGCTGCTGCTTCAGATCTGCGGTCACATGGGTGGGCAGTACAGCATTCTCTACGTTTCCGGCGAGGAATCGGAGCGCCAGATAAAGCTGCGGGCAGACAGGCTGGGAGTTGCTAGCGGCGGATTGATGCTCGCCTCCGGCAACAACTGCGAAAGCATTATTCAGGCGGTGAAAAAATCCAAGCCGGATATCGTGATAATCGACTCGATACAGACCATAACCTCCAGCGGAATAAGCTCCTCCGCCGGGAGCGTCGTTCAGGTGCGGGAATGCACAAACGCGTTTATGCACCTCGCGAAATCCGAGGAGATTCCCATATTCATCGTCAGCCATGTCAACAAGGACGGCGGCATTGCCGGACCGAAAATAATGGAGCATATTGTGGACACGGTGCTGTATTTCGAGGGTGAAAAGCAGCTCTCCTTCCGCATTCTCCGGGCGATAAAAAACCGATTCGGCTCGACCAACGAAATAGGCGTATTCAGCATGGACGACGACGGACTTCACGAGGTAGCTAACCCCTCGGAGATGATGCTCTCCGGCAGAAGCTCTGCGGTTTCCGGCAGCGCGGTGGTCTGCACTATTGAGGGAACACGCCCCATTCTGGCTGAGGTTCAGGCGCTGGTGACGAAATCCTCTCTGTCCGCGCCGCGCCGGGTGGCTACGGGCTTTGACTACAATCGGCTGTATATGCTGCTGGCAGTCCTTGAAAAGCGCACCGGATTCTTTTTCGGCGGAGTTGACGTTTATGTGAACATTGTCGGAGGACTCCGGCTGGACGAACCTGCGGCAGATCTGGCTGTGGCGCTGGCGCTATATTCCGGACTGTGCGATAAGGTGATCCCTGATAAGCTTATGGTATTCGGCGAGGTAGGACTTGGCGGAGAAGTTCGGGCGGTATCACACGTCCGGGAGCGGGTCAAGGAGGGCGCGCGGCTAGGCTTTGAGCGCTGCATTATCCCGAAGCAGAGTTTTGCCTCCCTCAGCAAATCGGAAAGCTACGGAATACAGATAATCGGCGTGCGGACGCTGGAACAGGCATTCCGTGCGATAAACGGTGACAAAAAGGAGAATAACTCATGACGAACTGTGACGACTGCGTGAATTATGTATACGATGAGGACAGCGAGTGTTACATCTGCCTTGTCAATCTCGACGAGGACGAGATGTACCGCTTCATGTGCGGCACGAACTACAACTGCCCGTACTATTCGTCAGATGATGAGTATGCGATCGCAAGGAAACAATGACTTGGCGGGCGCCGGCGACTTCCGCGCAAAGCGCGGAAAATGCTTTTCGCTTCCTTTTGGCTTCCAAACGGAAGCGGGGTGTGGGGTAGCGCCCCACCACTCAGCGCGATAGCGCGTAAACGCGTCAGAAGCGCTAAAGGGGTCACAGGGGGAAAACAAGAGTTTTCC
>JAGAJA010000056.1 GCA_017829075.1 Oscillospiraceae bacterium
GTCTGACAATGGGCTTTTCGGATATATTAACGGCAGTTTTTCGGATAGTTACAGCACCTCCGAAATGCAGAATTATGTCCGAAAAATCTCAACTTCTCACCGCAATGTATTTCACAGCATTTTTTCGTTCACTCCGGAAAGCGTAGAGGAAGCCGGACTGCGGACATTTGGCGACTGGGAGGAATGGGTGAAATTCCACATCAGCGATATCTCACGAAACATGAATATGAAACTGGAAAACATAGAGTACCTTGCGGCTGTTCACCTTAAAGCTGGACAGCCGCACGTTCATATCATGTGGTGGGACAAAGCGCAGGAAATCCTTATAAACAGGGTCAATCCGGCGGTTTGCGACCAGATAAGGATAGATGTTATCAAAAGCACATATCACGACCAGTTTGTTGAACTCCACAATAAGGAGGACAGCCTGATAAAAGAGCTTCGCCAGCAGGTCGGACACAATGCCGCTGGTGCGCTTTCGGGTACACTGCATGACGATTTCACGGAAGCTATTTTTCAGAAGCTCACAGCGATTCGTGAAATGCTCCCGCCGAAAGGACAGGTGATTTACAAGCTCATGCCGAAACCAGTCAAGCAGGAGCTGAATTCGCTGACGCATTTCATGATAGACAATATTTCGGAATTCCGCAGTCTGTACGATGAAATACTTGACTGCCGGCGGATCTATAATGAAATGCTCCACAGCGATGACAGCAGCTACGGAAAGCTCCAGATGTCGGCGTATATGGGAAAGGTGGTTGATGAAATCGAATCCGGAATTGGAAACACAATTCTTTCGGCAATTCTCAGGGCGGTCAAGGATAAGGCGAAAAATACGCCCGAACGAAATTTCACCAGCCCAAACCGCCAATCAGAGTGGCAGAGGCAATGCACAGTTCAGCTGATATCCTCTGTCGGAAAACTGCTCGGACAATTCTCCAGTCACAGTCGCGACGGACTCCATGACGCTTCAAATCAGATTTTCGGGCGCGGCGACCTCAGCAAGGAACAGATTCGCGAATTCCTGCTGAAAAAGCAGGATAAGGAAAATACTGCTGAGATGTGACAGGTGCGACACGGTGTCGCACTTTGATTTTTCCCCCATTCAGCAAAATTCACAAAAAACGAAAAGCAGGTCCGTAAATAGTTTTATCAATAAACTAATTGACAACTGCTTTCTTTTATGGTAATATATACTCAGGAAGATTATATACCCTAACAGGAGGTTCAAATATGACACGCTTAAAGACTAACGCACTCAGAACTATTTCAGCGGCAATGCTCATTTCAGTTCTCGCCGCAGTTACCGGCTGTTCAGACAGAAAGCCGGATATAGATTACGACCTTATCGGCGGTACTTACGAAGCCGGCGAGAATGAATACAAGGTCCAGATCTTCAGCGACAGCTCGGATACAACCGCGGAAGCTCCCATAGAATCCGAAACAGAAGCGCCGACCAGTTCCACTCCCGAAACGACCAAATCCACCACGACTAAGCCGGCGGTGACTGTATCCACCAGCAAAGCCACTACTCCGGCGCAGACAGTCCGCACTGATCTGCCGAAAGTAACAGCAGAGCCGCAGTACACCACGGCTTCCACCACGCCTGCAAAGCCGAAGCAGACGGAGCCGACGGAAATCGAAACTGACGAAAACGGTTTCCCGGCGAATCCGGAAGTAAATCAGACCTTCGTGGACAGTACTGGTACAGAGTATATCTACAATGGTATATTTGGCTGGATTCAAGGTGATGATGGCAATCCAAATATTCAGGAGTTCCCCACTTTTGAAGTCGAGGGTGGAGATGAAATAATACTTCACTGATATGAAAATAACCACAAAAAAGGTGTCTCACAATGAGGCACCTATTTCATTTGTGAATAGGAGGACTTGATTGAAACTGAAAAAAGCAATAATTCGCTTGGTAGCTTTGTTCATGCTTCTTATATTTAGCTCAGCAACAGCTTTTGCAGGATTAAACCTCGGCAATGACGATGGAACAAATTTTAAAGGAGGTACATCTAATAATTACTGGGGAGTCTACACAGACAGTGGCATTCCGTTGAACGATACAGAGGGACTTCGTGTTACGGTATATAACGCTAAAACTAACGATAAAGTGTTTAATACAATAGACATTACTGGAAATGCAAATATAGCTGCTGCATCTGCTGTGCAGTTTTTTTCTGACGGGAACGAACTAATATCTAAAACCACATGGCTAAGCTATGTTAGCAATACATATAACAGCGTATCAGACTCAGATATGTCACGGTTTAACAACGCTGTTATGTCCAGAGCGTCAAGTGGTGGTGGATATAAATCACAGTACATATCCGATCTATCTAATATAGATATTGTGTCTGTTAATAACACCAGTCATCTTGAAGCCATAAAAAATCTGCTTGGGAGCAAAGAGTTCCTTGTTCATCTGTCAAGCCTGCTTGGGGGCGGTCTTACATACGATGACATTGCTCAGGGCAAATACAAAATCGCCTTTGAGCCAGTAGCCTACTTCCGATACAACGGTCAGAACTGGGCGATGAGCGCGACAGAATGCGGGCTGCTGAACAAGTATATGAAGAATTATTTTTCTTCCGCATGGAACAGTACGAATAATCTCCGTGCGCTTCTCGGACCGCTTACGCACTCAAACCTGCCGCGCTCTGCTTTCCTTGAAAACAAGGACCTTGGAATTTCAGTGTATTCGCCCTCCACCAGTGATTACTACAATGGAAATTCCAACTACAACAGCGACACCTGTATTATCCGATGTATGGGAATAGGCGTTCTCACCGGAAACAGCGATGATGACGATGACGAGGCAGAGGAAGGCACAGCCGCGGCGGAATACCACACAGACACCGATGTTTACACATCTTTCTATGCGGTGAATATCGGCGATACGCCGTTTGTCGGGAAATCCTCATTTAGCATTTTTGACAGCGGAGGCGATACTCCCAGAATGTACGAACAGCTCAAAGAGGAAAACAAGGAGCTTATCAAAGTGACCGGAAGCCAGTCCGGCGTTTCCTACACCTACGCCTATACCTCAGATGAGCTTGAAACAGTACACGCTGACGAGGACGACCGCATAAAGATTTTCGTTGACAATCCCGCTAATGTCCCGGACGAGGACGGGAATATGCCGTATGTTTCGCCGTATAAACTGCTCGGTTCATACAAGCACGGCGATGAAATCAACCTCGGCAGTTCGTTCAAGGGGACGGTCGGATACAAAATCAGATCCACGTCCGGTTCAACTCTTAAATCCGGCACGGTTGAGATAACCTGCCCAGCAGGCGGCGAGGAAACCATGGGCTGGATAAAGTGGCATACCCCGAGCCGCGAGCAGTCCGTTGTAATTACGTTGGAATCCAAGCGCGACACTCTGCTTCTTCTTGACGAGGACGGCAACCAGTGCGACAAGCTGACCATCAATGCGGATATCGCAAAGGTCAAGGAATCCACACCGCCCGACCCGTTTGTTTCAGACACCAAGCCGTCATGGCAGAGAATATATTCGCAGTCCTCGGTGCAGGAGCGAATTTCTGGATATGTTTCCGGCGACAGCGTTCAGGAACTTAGCTGGTACACCTGGTCGATAGGCGCAGGCTGGTCGCAGGATTCAGACTACGACAGGCGCAGGGTGAAAATCATAACCGGCGGCATGACGGACCCCTCCAGCCAAACGCCGTACTGGGGCGCAGAAACCGAAAATCAAGATGTGACCTTGTACAAATGGGGCGTGGATAACCGGTATTACCCTAGCGAAACCGCCTCAAAAACGATAGGTTCTTTCCACACCGGAGCCGTGTATATCTCGACTTCGGATATCCAGCTTGAAAAAGTGACTTACTCGGTATCCATGTCGGCGGAAGCCGCGATATCCCCGTCAGATTACTGCAAGACCGCCACATACAGCGAATCCAGCGGAAAATACACCATGAAATCCGGCTATGGAATACAGATAAGCGTTGACGCCCACCTCTCCGGAGATACGCAGTACTGCACCGGAAGCCAGACTGCAAACGTGCTGTTCCCGGAGTTTAACTACAACCGTCACAGCACCACACTTTACAACCGCCTGCTTGAAAAATCGGGCGGCAGTTTTGTTTTCAAGAAGAATAAATATTCGACTTACAATGACCGGGTTCATTTCACGCCGATTTGGTTCCCGGACAGGAAAAACTACACCGTCTATGTCGAGGTTTTTGACGTGTGGTGTCCGGCTGGTCAGCTTTCGGTAAGGCTCACAGACCAGATATTCATTAATGGCAACGTTTATGACGACTGGCACATTGCGCCGACAAAGCCGTAGATGGGCATCCTGACAAAAAGCAGGAGCTGAAACAACTCCTGCTTTTCTCTATGATCAGTTCCCTATAAGGCTCATTATCGGATCGGCTCCAAGATGGTCACGGACGATAGCATAACCCATGTAGGCGATATAAAGGAAAACAAGTATTCCTCCCTCAACACGGGTGATCTTTTTCTGAGTAAGGCAGAATATGTATGCCAGCAGGCATATTACGATGTAAATTCCGAAATCCACAAGAGTATTGCTGAGGTCTGCTCCGGTGATAGTGATAGGTGAAATAACCCCGGAAACGCCGAGAATACACAGGATATTCAGAATATTTGATCCGATGACATTGCCGATTGCCATATCGTTTTCGCCCTTTTTGCAGGCGGAGATCGACGTGACAAGTTCGGGAAGAGAGGTCCCGACAGCGCATATAGTAAGACCGACAAGACTTTCGCTCATGCCCACGGCTTTTCCAAGCAGAGAAGCGTGGTCCACAACCATGTCGCCTCCCAGAACTATCGCGCCTGCTCCGCAGATTATAAAGAGCGCACACTTCCACCAGATAAATGGCTTCTCAGCGCTTTGTTCCCCGGAGGTCTGACGGTTTTTCATTGCTGCTATGACAGTCCATGTCAGATAACCAGCCATAAGCACTACAAGTAATATTGCTTCAAAAAGAGTGATCTCTCCGGAAGTTCCGAAGAATATAAGCATTACAAAAAACAGCACGGATGTGAATATCGAAACCGGATAATCTCGATGAAGTATGTCTTTTGTAACTCCAAGGGGGATTACCAGCGCACATACTCCGAGCACGCCAAGAAGATTGAAGATATTCGATCCCACTACATTGCTGACAGCCATTGAATTCTGCCCGCCCAGCGAAGCTGAAATGCTGACCGCAAGCTCCGGTGCGCTCGTTCCAAGCGCGACTATTGTAAGACCGACCACAAGAGAGGGGATCCTTAGTTTCCTTGCAAGAGAAGAAGCTCCCTCTACGAAAAAATCAGCGCCTTTTATCAGCAGGACAAACCCTGCGAGAAGCAGCACTATGTCAATGACGATGTTCATATGTGACCTCCATATAAAATAATACATCATTATTATAGCCGTATTACTGTGTGTTGTCAATATCAAATGACAAACACAGAATTTTTGATATATTGAAAGGAACTACACATGACAACTCACGGAAAATACTGCGATTTTGATTTCTATGTAACCAGCTTGGACGCGGAAAACGGCTGCGCCGCCACCGAGCCTATGTCCTCCGGACTTTCGCTTCTGGAAGCGGTTTCGGAGTTCTATAAACGCTGCGGCAGATATCCGTCAAGCACAAATATCATGCTCGGTGTTGAGTACACCACCAGCCGCCGCGACCTCGAACCAGCCGGAAAAGGCGCGTCAGACCTGCTCCAGCGCGTAAACGGACATCTCCATCTTTCAAAGGATTATGAGCAGTCCGCAGTGCTTTCGCAGGAGGGACTTATCGCAAATAACGCCATATCATTCTTGAAACAGCAGAGCGAGCGTTTCTACAAAATAAGCGACAAATACACGGCGGAATGTGCAAAGTTCATTTCGGATAATCTGCCAGAAATCACGGACGATCCGGAAAAGTTCTCCGAGCTGATATCCAGAGCCACAGAAGAATACGGAATTGAGCGCTGTAAGGCTGTCTTTGCAAACGAGTACCGCCTGACAGACCAGCAGTTACTCACCCCGGAAACGGCAGATTATCTTGCGAATATATCTGCCGACCAGAATGACAGATTCCGGATAAACTCGCCGCCGATAATTCTGGATATGCTCACCGCCGCCATTCGCAAGGTAGACGGGCTGTCCGAATCGGAAACAAAGCTGTTCCATTCCGGTCTTGTGAACGGCGACAGGGAGCAGGTGCAGAGCCAGTCCACGCAGGTCAAAACCGAGATAGAACATCACGCTTCCCTCGAAGAACATGGGCTTGTTTCGGACGACCAATGGAGTATGTAATGGAAGAACTGAAATTCCTGTCAGCCGCCGTTCTGGCGCTGATACTCGCCGTTTCCTGCCAGAATGAATATGATCCCGCCGCCGGTTACAGTCAGATGTACGGCGGCGCTGTTATTTATAAATGGCGGCTGGACGCGGTTTCGCTGTATTCTCTAAAGGGCATACGGCTTTGAAAGGAGGCACCGATTGAGCAAGAAAATATCATACCGAATACCTGTCTGCATTTTCATTTTTGTGGTCGGGAGCATAACCGCCCTGCTGTTTGCCAGCGTGCTAAACGATGTCCTCACGACCGGAAGCATTTCGACAGATTTGACGGATTTCTCAACAACAATTTCCGGTGTATTCGGCGGAGAAAAGCCGAGAAAGCTGTATCTTCTGCTGGAGGCTCTGGTGGTACTGCTCTGCGTGGTGTATTTTGTCTGCGCCGAACGGACGTATCAGACCGACACATACAAGACCAGCTATGAAAAGTCAATAGACAAAAGCGCCAAAAATTAAGCGACAAGTTTGGCAGGATTGAAAGGTGTATCAGAAGTCAAGAGCTTAAAAATAACTCTGGTGAGCTTATGAGCGACATGACCAAGAGTGCCGTAATGGTTAAGCCCCTGAGAGCGTTTAAGGTCGTAGTAGGCTTTGAAAGTAGTGTCGTTAAGGGTAAGCTGCCAGGCAGAATTGATAAGTGCATATCGAAGCAAGGCAGAACCACGCTTGGACATACGGGTAGATTTAGCGGTAAACTGCCCGGATTGGCGAACAGTCGGGTCAAGACCGGCATAGGCGAGAAGCTTGCAGGGCTTTGAGAAGCGCTTAATATCACCGATTTCAC
>JAGAJA010000057.1 GCA_017829075.1 Oscillospiraceae bacterium
AAATCCGTTTTTTGCCCCAGCTCTGCCGGGGCAAAAAACACTTCTATCCGCACAACTGTGCGAACTGACAGCTTTGCTGTCAGTGAGTGCGGGCAGTGCGGATGTTCGGCGAGAAAGTCCCAACGGGACTTTTTCGACGGTTTGAGGCGCTGCAAAATGCAGCGCCTCAGTTATATAAGAATAAATTACATCTCGATAACTACTTCATTCTCAGCCTTTAAAATGCTGTCGAGAATGAGCTTGCCCTCGATCTTCTCGCCGTTTACAGTAACGGACTTAACGCCGTGCTCAGAACCATTCGGATTCTTTACTGTAACGTGCAGCTTCTTGCCGCGGAAGGTCTTGTCCATGGTGTATTCCTTCCACTCGGAGGGGATAGACGGGTCAATGACTAAGCCCTTGGTTTCGGGGTTAAGTCCCAGTATACCCTCGGTTGTGCCTACCATAACGGTGGAAGCGGTACCTGTCAGCCAGTGAACGTGTGCGCGTCCTGCAAACGGGCTGTCCTTGCCTTCAACGAACTGACCGTATACATACGGCTCAAGCACTCTGTGCTCTGCGTTGTCGTTGTAGGTAGCGGGAGCGGCTTCCTTCCAGTACTTATAAGCGCGGTTGCCGTGACCCAGCTTGGACTCTGCAAGAATGAGCCAGCCCTGCGGCTGAGAGAAGATACCTGCGTTCTCCTTGGTGCACTTGTTGAAGCACTGCATCAGCGCGCCGTCAAAGCCGTGCTTAACGTAGGGCGGATACATTACCATTGCGCCATAGGGAGTGTTCAGCTCGCGCTCAACGCTGTCCATAGCCTTTTCGCCCTGCTCCTTGGTTGCAAATCCGGAGATGACAGACCAGCTCTGCGGGTTGAGCCACATGGAAGCCTCAGGATCGGTGCGCTGACCGATAACTGTGCCGTCCTCCTTGTAGCCGCGGATCCATCTGTCCTCATTCCAGCAGTCAGCAAGGATAGTGTCAAGCTTTGCCATGATCTCATCAAGGTACTTGATGTAATCGGTGTCGTTCTTCTCAACTGCGTAGGTGCGCAGGATCTTTATTGCATAAACGAGCTGGAATGCAACGAAGGTGGACTCGCCCTTCTTACCGAGGCGCAGGCAGTCGTTCCAGTCTGCGTGCAGACCTGCGGGCATTCCGTGGTTGCCGAGGTGGTTCATGGAGAAGTCGATAGCTCTCTTGAGGTGGTCGTAAACAGTTCCCTTTTCGCCGTCGTTCGCGTAGGAGATCTCCTCATCGAGGAATGCGCTGTCGCCGCTCTCGGAAACGTACTTGTACACGGTCGGGAACAGCCACAGAGCGTCGTCTGCGCGGTAGCTGGGGTGACCGGTCTGCTTTGCGTATACGGAGTTCTCGTCGTTCTCGTCCGGGTGGTTCTCCTGACCTGCCTTGTGGTCGTACTTAACAAGCGGCAGACCTGCGCCGTTCGTTACCTGAGCGGAGAGCATGAATTCGATCTGCTTCTTAGCCATTTCAGGAGCAAGGTGGATTATACCCTGAATATCCTGAACGGTATCGCGGTAGCCGAAGCCGTTTCTCAGACCGCAGTACTGGAAAGAAGCCGCTCTCGACCAGATAAAGGTGATGAAGCAGTTATATGCGTTCCATGTGTTTACCATGTTGTTGAAGTCAGCGTCGGGGGTGTGTACCTGAAGATTATTCAGCTTGGAGTGCCAGAAGTTCTTCAGCTCGGAAAGCTCAGCCTCTACTGCGCCGGACTTCTCATACTTTGCGATGATCTCTGTGATCTCAGCCTCGGTCTTCTGACCGCCGAGAACGTAGGTCAGTTCCTTTGTCTCGCCGGGCTGGAGTACGATGTCGCTTTCCAGAGCGCCGCAGGAATTGGTGTTGTAGTTGAGGTCGCCTTTAAGTCCCTCTTCAATGCCCTTGGGGTTAGCATAGCTGCGGTAGGAGCCTACAAAAGCGTCGCGGTCGCCGCAGTAAGCGTCAACCTTTGCGCCCGCAAGACCGAGGAAGCGTCCGCTGTTGGGATTGTAGATCTCGTTCTGCATCTGGTGGATATACTTGCCCTTGAAGTAGGTGCGGGTGATGAACAGGGTATACTGGAGGTTGACCTGATCCTGCTCATAGTTGGGGTCGTTCACGAATTCACAGTAACCTGTGACAGCGAGCTTTCTGGGCTTGTCGGAGGTGTTGGTAACCTTAGCCGCCCATACCTCGTAGGTAGCGTCCTTGGGTACATAATAAGTAACCTCGGACTTTATTCCCTTGTATTCAGAGGTGATAACTGTGTAAGCGGTGCCGTGGCGGCATTCGTTCTTGAAGCTGTCGAGGGGCTTGCATACCGGCGCCCATGAAGCAGACCAGTATTCGTTTGTTTCGAGGTCGCGCAGATAAACGTATCTGCCGGGGGTATCGTTGGCAACTCCGTTGAAGCGGTAGCGGATAACGCGTCCGTTAGCTCCGCTCTTTACGAAGCTGTAACCGCCGGCGTTGTTGGAAATGATAGCGCCGTATTCGGGAGAGCCGAGGTAGTTTGCCCATGCGGACGGCGTGTCCGGACGGGTGATGACGTATTCCTTGTTGAGTTCGTCGAAATGTCCGTAGTTCATTGGTATTCCTCCATCTTCATGCCGTGCGGTGACGGCTTATTTTCTAATTACATTATATCAGTAAAACGTTTACATTGCAAGGGCGGTAATTTGCACAAATTTTTCTTGATATTTTTGTGTACAACACACAAATAACAACTCCGCCGCAGAGCTACTGAGGCGGAGCTGTTCACATATGTAGCTTATTCTTCGGGAACGAGAACCGCGTAGTTGCCCTCATCACGCTTATAGACAACGTTCACCTGACCGGACTCTGCATTCTTGAACATGAAGAAAGTGTGATCCAGCAGGTTCATCTGGAGGATAGCCTCGTCCACGGACATGGGGCGCAGGTGGAACTTCTTCTCACGAATTACCTCGTATTCCTGTTCCTCAGGCTCAGGCGCAAGACCCTCAAATGCACCGGAGCGCAGGCTCTTCTCGACCTTTGTCTTCTGCTTTCTGATCTGGCGGATAACGCGGTCAACAGTCACGTCAAGCGCGTCGTTCTTGTCCTTTGCGGACTGTTCCGCGCGGTAAATGATTCCGTTATATTTTACCGTAAGCTCCAGAATGATCAGATCCCGGCGCTCCTCAAGGGTAATTTTTGCCTCTGCCTCCTCAGGGAAGAAGCGGTCAAGCTTTGCGCTGAGCTTCTGTACGGCGTAATCCGTGAACGCCTGATTGATCGTGAGCTTCTTTGCGGTGATAGTTACTTTCATACATATCATTCCTTTCGGGATTAAGTAGAGATAAACAACAATGGTTTATCTGTATTTATTGTATCATATTTATTGCAAATAAACAAGTCCCTTTGTGAAATTTCATCTTTTTTACACAATTTGCACAAAAGATTATGTAAACATTGAACAAATGGAAAGGAACATCTTCAAGAATAATTGACACAAAAAACCGGCGCTTGTGATTTGAAAAGCGCCGGCTGAATTAATTATGCTAAACTGAAATAGTCCCTGTACTCGAACCTTGTGACCCGGTGATCGTGTGCCAGAAGTTCATTTGTAATTCCGAAAAACTTAAAATCAACAGAGCCTTTTCTGTATCTGCCGTTTTTATAGCTGTTTGTGGAGTTCCAAACCGTATCTACCCAGATCTTCTGACCGTCAATGATCACCATATTCCATGAATGTGAGCGTTCGTCGGCGGTTTGAGTCTGTAAGAAACTGCGGCTTCCGGTGACTACGCTTCCGCTGGCATTGAAGCACTTTATCCCCTGCGCCTGACACAGCGCGGAATAGAGATTAGACCAGCCGAAGCAGACAGAGCGGTGATATAACAGTATATATTCCAGTGTGATCTGTTCCTCGGTGACGCCGTTTTCCGCCGCATCATGGTCATAATAGATATTCTGGGAAACCCAGTCTGAAAGCGCGCGTGCCTTGTCAAAATCGTTGGTGATACCCGCGCATATCTCATCGGACAGCTCCTGTATCTGCCGCAGGATTTCCGCAGCCTTTTTCTTATTTCCGCTCGCCGTGATGTGCTGGAGCACTCCGTCAGCGGGAAGCTCAAGGGGATTGTCAGCGCATCTGAGGTTTTTTTCCGCAGGAAGCTTGTCCCCAGGCAGGATACGCGCTCCCTCCTCTGTCGTTTCAAATACATAATTCATTGTCGCGCTGGAGAGCGATACTTGAATGATATGGTATCCGTTTTGCAGCAAGGAAGTATCAATGCTTCCGCTGAAGCTGCTGCCGGAGCTTGTGAGATCATCACACCATGCGATTGAATTAATTACATGAACATCTGTTATCTTGTCACCGTCATACATTCCGGAAAACAATATCCTGTCCGGCTGGAACTCAAACCGGATATAATGCAGCGGGTCGCAGGAGGTGACGAGAACATTGTCCGGGAGTATCTCCACCGGCGCGTCTGTCGTAGTTGCTGCCTGCGTTGAAGTAGCCGTGGTTTGAGATGTTTCGGAGGTTTCCGTAGTTGTGGAGGATGCGGTGCTCTCATCAGTTACTTGCTGAATATTCTGAGTATTCGGGGTATTCTGAGTTTCCGGGCTATCGAGAGGCGCGGAGGGGGTGGTGTCAGACTGTTCCGTGGTGGTTTCAGTGACCGCAGAAACTTCTGAGGTGGTATCCGGTGCGGCTTCTGAGGATTCCGAAGCTTCAGACTGAGAGGTATTCTCCGGCGCAGCGGAGGAGTTGGTCTGATCGGCAGAGTCCGCGCTGTCATGGGAGCTGTTTTCCGGAAGCACGAACTCCGGCACCTCGGAACCCGGAGTTTCTCCGGGTCTTGATAACAACAGAACAGCGGCGATAATGACCAGAACCGATCCCGCCGCCGCAGCGATAATCGCAGCGATTTTTTTCTTCACAAAAGCGCCCTCCCGCAGTTTTTCTTTATTTTACCGCAGAAAGGCGCTTTTGTCAAGTATTAATCCGGCTCGGCAAGCACAGTCATCATACCTCCCGCCTCGGCGGAGGTTATGTCGGCGCCGATTATAACTCCGTTTTCCACCAGAAGCTCAGCGTATAGCGGCAGTGGATCGTCGTCGCTGCGGGATATCTCGTAGGTGTATTTCTTTACGGAATGGGCGCGGTAGCTGCGCAGATCAAAGCCCTGTTTTTTCTGGAGATCGTTGTATTCCTCGTATATCTCGTCAAAATTCACAGGGATCCTTATTTCCTCCAGATCGCAGTGCGTAACCCCTGTGTTCCAGCCGAAGCTTTCTATGTATTCAATGCGCTGCTGGTTTGTTTCTCCGGGTATGCCGGAGGAGCCTCCTCCGAACACCCTAGTCAGCCCCCATATCCCGGCAGCCGCCAGTAAAATCAGTCCCACCGCCATCGGCAGACGGGATTTTTTTGTCTTTTCGCTCATTGACGTTCCTCCTTATTATATAGGTACCGGACTATGAAACGCGCAGGCATAAAGTTAATAAGGCAATATGCCTGTTTTTCTTTCGGTTTCAGGCAGAATTCCGCTCACTGTATGTCCTTGAAAACAATATATGTGTATTGTGTGAAAAATATTTCGTAGATTTTGTAGTGTAATGCACAAAATACGCTTAATCGTTTTGGCACAATCTCCAAAAATTGAATTCCGGCGGCTCAGAAAAGCGTAAAATGGGCGGTTTTTTGTGCAATACCACTAGCAAAACCATAGTTTTTTTAGTTGTGTTTTGTAGGTCTTGGTTATTATTCATAAACGAATTCAAAAATATTTGTTGACTTAGGCTCTTTTTTTTTTCGGAGTATTTTGGTATTATATTACTAGCGGCAATAGCTGAGGAATCCTGCGGGGTTCTGAAATATTTTGTAATATCAGGAGGTCATTTCAAATGGCAAGCTTATCACTCAGAGGCATATACAAGCGTTATCCGGGCGGCGTTGTTGCTGTTTCCGATTTCACCATGAATATCAAGGATAAAGAGTTTATCGTACTCGTAGGTCCTTCCGGCTGCGGTAAGTCCACTACACTTCGTATGATCGCAGGTCTTGAGGAAATTTCCGAGGGTGAAATGTTCATCGGCGACCGTCTTGTAAACGACGTTGCTCCTAAGGACAGAGATATCGCGATGGTATTCCAGAACTACGCTCTGTATCCTCATATGACTGTTTTCGATAACATGGCATTCGGTCTTAAGCTCCGTAAGGTTCCTAAGGACGAGATCAAGAAGCTGGTTGAAGAGGCTGCAAAGATCCTCGATATCTCCCACCTGCTCGACAGAAAGCCGAAGGCTCTCTCCGGTGGTCAGCGTCAGCGTGTAGCGCTCGGTCGTGCTATCGTTCGTGATCCTCAGGTCTTCCTGCTCGACGAGCCGCTGTCAAACCTCGACGCAAAGCTCCGTGCACAGATGAGAACCGAGCTTTCCAAGCTCCACAAGAAGCTGGGTACCACCTTCATCTATGTAACCCATGACCAGACAGAGGCTATGACAATGGGTGACAGAATCGTTGTTATGAAGGACGGCTACATTCAGCAGATCGATTCTCCTATCAACCTTTATGAGAACCCTGTAAACAAGTTCGTTGCAGGCTTCATCGGCTCTCCGCAGATGAACTTCATTCCTGCAAAGCTCCTTATGCTGAACGGCAAGTACACAGTTGAATTCGGTTCTGAGGACACCAAGACCTCCAGAGGCCGCAAGTTCTATGTTGAACTGCCCTCCGCAAAGGCAGATGACGAGTCCCTCAAGTACTATGTAGACAAGGAAGTTATCCTCGGTATCCGTCCTGAGAACATTCACGACGAAGAGATGTTCCTCTCCAACGCAAAGACCGGTATCATCGAGGCTTCTGTTGACGTAACCGAAATGCTCGGTGCTGAAACCTTCCTGTACCTCACCTGCGAGGGAATCCCGCTCACAGCAAGAGTATCTCCGAGATGCACCGCTCGTCCTCAGGACGTAGTTAAGCTTGCTCTCGACCCGAACAAGATCCACCTGTTCGACGCTGCTGACGAGCACTCTCTGCTTTCTTAATCGACAGTACACAGACTGCGTCGCGGCTGAATTAAGCCGCGCCGTTTTGTATAGAATGGAGGCGGAAAAATATGAAGGTGTTGAAATATATCGCGCTGGTTCTTGCCGGACTTTTTCTGGATTTTTTCTGCGTTCTGGCGGGAGTATTTTCGCTTCAGATCCATATCGGGATCGTGTCTGTTCCGCTGATTGCGGTGCTGTTTGGCTTTCTGCACTCCTGCCTGTGTAAAATAATCCGAAAGGACTTGAGCATAACCACCGTCTGGTATACCATTGTGGCGCAGCTTCTTCCGATAGCTGCCGCGGCTTCCGTGCTTGTTGTGACAGTCTATAAGAGAAATACCATTAAGCGTTATGACTTCAAGGGCTTGGAGCAGGCATTCTGTACATTTTCACTAGTCACATTGGTGATGATGCTGGTGGTGAGCTTCCTGTTCAGCAGAGGAATGAAGAACAAGTCAAAACGGCAGATCGCCGGTGAACTCGGGAGCAAACCTGATGAACGTCAGGTCTAGGCTCAGCTTAAGACAATGCTCGTGACAGCGTTTTCGCTGTTTGGATTTTCGACAAGTATATATTCCAAAGGAGGGGTACAAATGAACACCAGAAGCAACTTTTCAAAGGTAATTCAATATGCTGGGCTTTCGCTAGCAGGACTTGCTTTAGACTTTTTCTGCATACTGGGCTGCTTTTATATGCTGAGCGGTAATTTCCTGCTGTATCTGATTGGAACCGCTCTGATGGCGGCCGTGTTCGGATTTCTTAATTCCTGCCTGCGCAGAATTATACAAAAGGACACTGGTTTTCCAACTATATGGTACACGGCGGTGACGTTGTTGCTGCCGATAGTAGGGTCTGCTGCCGGGCTTATCGTGATACTTGTTAATAAGTATCGTGACCTCGGTTACGACAGCAGAGGCATAACCCAAGGGTTTTGTACATTCTCACTTGTTACGTTTGCTTTGATGCTGATTTTCAGTTTCGTTTTCAACAGGGGAATGAAGAAAAGCCAAACTTAATCAACTCAGGAGAAACCAGATGAACGATAAAATAGAACAGCTTATTTCCAACATAGAAAAGGTGATAATCGGCAAGCGGTCGGTTATCGAAAAGATAGTCTGCGCCATGCTCGCGGGAGGTCATGTGCTTATAGAGGACGTCCCCGGAGTGGGCAAGACCCTGCTCGCCGAAACCCTTTCAAAGAGCGTTTCCGGCAGTTTCGGGCGAATTCAGTTCACCCCGGATTTAATGCCCTCGGACGTTATCGGCTACACAATGGTGGACATCAACAGCGGCGTGAGCGAATACAAGCCCGGCGCGGCGATGTGCAACTTCCTGCTGGCAGACGAGATAAACCGCGCCTCGCCAAAGGTGCAGTCCTCGCTTCTGGAGGCTATGGAGGAATTGCAGATCAGCGTTGACGGCGTAACCCACCAGCTCCCGAAGCCGTTCATGACCCTCGCTACCCAGAACCCTATCGAAACCTTTGGTACTTATCACCTGCCGGAGGCTCAGCTTGACCGCTTCCTCATGCGCATTTCGGTAGGCTATCCCGACAGAGCCGCCGAGATGAAGATGCTGGAGATAATGCCCCAGCGGGTGGAGGTTTCCCCGGTGATGACCCTTGAGGAGCTTATTTCCTTGCGGGCGCAGGCGGCGGGAATTGCGGTGTCTGACAACGTTAAAGCGTACATTCTGTCGCTGGTGAGCGCGACACGATTCATGCCGCAGGTGAAGCTGGGGGTAAGTCCCCGTGGTTCTATCGCCCTGTTCCGGGCGGCGCAGGCAATGGCGCTGATGAACGGCAGAAACTACGCGACCCCGGACGATGTGAAGTCTGTCGCAGGGGCGGTGCTTTCCCACAGGATAATCCTTGCGGCGGGGCAGACGGATTACGGCGCGCCGTATGACATTATAGTTCAGCTTCTGAATAGTACACCTGTTCCGGTATAATAAAATATGCGCACAGTAAACCACCGTGCGCATTACTTTTTGTAATATATTCTAAAAAATCAACCGCTGGAAATATTAACAACCCTGCTCATTCCCTCGACTTCCTCGAACTGGAGGTGAAGCTCACCTCCGTCGAAATCCGCGTTGATCTCTCCGGGAGCCTCGGTGAATTTCGTGCCGTTCTGGAACAGAAATCCCGCTGCGAGCAGACGGTGGTCGCAGTAGAAGCCTCTGATGATCTCAAGATACTGCCGCAGGAACGTCTGCAAGTCCGCCGGGGCGAATATCTCCTCCGGCAGCCCGTGAATTACTACGAAAGCGGCGCCGCCGTCATACGGGCAGCGGTAGTAGCAGAGATTCTCGGCTGAGGCTCCGCAGGTTGTCATGGACAGGTTGTGACCGTTGTGTAGCTCGTCTAGCATGAACTTTCCGGTTTGGAATTCCGGCAGATCCGGCAGGGATTTTTTCGCCCGGTGGGAGGCTGCGACAGCCCTTTCCGGAAGTCCGCTCTCGGTGTGCGCCCAGCTCCACAGCCATGTGTTCTGGATATGGGATTCCGAGCCAAGTATCCCGGCTTTGAATTCTCTGCCGCCAAAGCGTATCAGTCCCTCCGCGGGATTAAGCTCCCAGCCGTTGTCGCCGATCACTGTTTCGCCCATTCTGTTCTGGCGCAGGAATGCCTGTCCCGCCGCCAGCGAGAGCAGGTCTAGCATATTAGTTTTGTCAAATTTTACAGGGCAGTCAAGCACTGAACGATTTTCCATAGTTACTCTCCGATATTGATATTCTGACCGAATTTTCTGAGGATATCCCGCATGAGCAGCTTGTCGATCTGATAAAGCTTAGTCCGTCCGCGGGGCAGGTCGTCCGTCCGAAGCTCAAAGCGCAGCCAGACCTCCGAATAGTCCTCCTCGTAGAAAAAGGTGCAGAGCAGATACTTGTTCTTTGTCGCGTAATAGTTCACCGGGGTGAAGCTCAGAACACTTCTCAAGTCCTGATCCATCTGCTGTTCCGTTTCGGCGATAGTCATTGGCTCAAACTGAACTTTTTTGGTGCGGGGGAGTTCCTCCGCGCGCTTTTCCTCCTCGGATTTCCCGATCTTCTTTTTGAACAGTCCGAACATTACACGTCACCGCCTTTTAGTATATAGCATAAGAGTTGATTTGTCAAGAAGCGCCGCCGCGTTGACCGCAGCGGCGCAGCCTTGTTAGGGAAACGCTGATTAAATCAAATTCGCCCCGTTCAAACGCGCATACTCACGCGGCGGGTTTTGCGCAACAAGAAACATTTTACTTATAGCATTAGTTATATTTTGTGCAAAACCAGATTTGATACGCTGCGCTTTAATCAGCGTGTCCTTAGTTTTCCGTCATCTTTTCGATGAATTCCTTGTCCCGGAGGGGTCTGCCGTTGAATATTCCCTCGATGAGGTCAACGTCATATCCGCTCAGCGAAGCAAGATCGCGGGGGCTGTCGATATCCTTTGCGCAGACAGCGATCTTCTTCTCCCGCGCAAGCTTGATGAGGGATTTCACGAAGGCAGAGGATACGCTGTCGCCGGACATTCGTGACGCTTTTATCTTCACTGTCTTTACCGCGGGATTATCCAGCGGCTCGGCGGTGAAATACCCTGCGCCGGTGTCGTCTGCGATCACGTTCACGCCCATTTCCGAGAGCTGCTGGAGGTAGACGCTGCCGCTGTTGAGTGTGCCGGCTTTCTCTGAAACGGCAATGCTCACCGCGCTCGGCGGGAGTGAATATTCCAGCAGAGTGCTCTGAAGTATCTCTACGGAAACCTCGCTGTTTAGGATATTTTCAGGGATATTGAAGCTTACCCGGAAATCCGGGAAGCCAAGCTCCCTCACTCTTGCGCAGAAGTGACAGATCTGGTCTGTGGCAAATCTGTAAAGCTGCTTTGAAAGCCCAAGCTGGTCGATTATCGGCAGGAACCGGTCGCGGGGAACAGTCATTTCCTCGTTGCCCCAGAACAGGCTTGCCTCGCAGCAGTGAAGCGCTCCGGTGTTCATTTCCAGCACCGGCTGATAGAGGTAATAGAAGCCGGTGAAGCCGCTTTCCGCCGCGTCGGTGATAAGCTTTTTCACCATGAGGTTGTCGGTGAGGTTCTCTTCAAGACCCTCGGAATAGCACACAGCGTCCTCAAAGCGGCGCTCCTTTGCGAGTCGGAGCGTATGCGTTGCCGCATTCACGCAGGACTGAATGCTCTCTGCGTCGTGCGGGTAGATAGTAAATCCGGCATAAACCCGGATATGATGCTCGTTATCGTGCAGATACCATGGTGAGCGGAACTTCGTCAGCACTGCCTGCGCGAACTGCCGCGCCTCCTCCCGCTGAATGCCGCTCAGCATTATGAACAGGATATCTCCTGAGAAGCGGTACACCTTTTTGGGGCCGCTGCACGGGAGTGCCTGAATATATTCGGCGCAGCTCTTCAGGATATCATCGGAATATTCAAAGCCGTATATCTCGGAAATGTTCTTGAGGTTGGAGAACTCCACTGCCAGCACAGCGCCGCTTCTGTTTTCGGATATCTCGTCCGAAAAATCCCGCTCAAACATACTGCGGTTGGGGATATTTGTGGAAATATCATAGTAAGCCAGACGTTCAAGCCTTGTTCTGGAGTTGTGCAGCTCTTCTTCAAGGAACAGCTTATATATAACAGTAGATAGTAGCTGAGTCAGGCTTTTAAGCAGGGTGCGCTCACGGCTGCTCCATTCCCGGTCGGAGGTCTTTGCGGTATACAGCAGGACACCGCGGTTTGTACCCTGATCGTAGGTGCGGGCAAGCACGCAGCTCAGATTTTTTCCGTCCCTGTCCTGACCTATGGTTTTTCTGTCGGTGCAGACGATACCGCTGTAATCCAGTTCCTCCTGAATTTCCGGCTTGCAGACGAAATTCACCATGATAGGCAGCACCATGCCGGATTTGTCCAGCTTATAGGATTTCACCGGGTTCATATCGTCGGTGCAGAATTCTATCTCAGACAGCCCGAAATGCTCGGTGATAAGCAGGGTGATGTTCCGTATCGCGGTCTTGGTGTCCGGGCTTTGCAGGAATATGGAATACACTCCGTTCACAAGTATCTGATCCTCAAAATTCTGTCCCAGCAGCTTGTTTGCATTCTGGGAGGTTTCCATTTCGTCCACCAGCGCAACATAGGAATTTGCTACGCTGGAAACGGTATGCACCATTGTGTCCAGAAGCTGAGCGTTTCCGTCCACCGTTTCCTGATCCTCGCCGGTGATTATCCAGCTTCCTATGGTCTGGTGGCGCACTCTTATGCTCTTTTTCCGCTGGTAGTCCATTTTGTTGAGGTTGAGGTGCTTATCCTGCCCGGTGGGGGAGATAACGCTGCCGTCATTGTCGGTTATCGCGGAGTAAAGCCCCTTTGTCTGGGAAAAGGGCTGCTGTATCCTTACAAGATAATCCTCGCCGAGAATGTCCCGCAGGGTATAGGTGCTCTGATCGTTCAGCTTTACGCTGTGCTTGCTGCGGTAGCGTCGCATTACCACGTCCTCACCCTCACAGTCGAGATACGCGGTGACGTTGAACATCATTCCCTCAATGAAATCAAGCAGGGAGCTGCCTCGGCGCACTTTTCCGGTTATGTAGAACCATTCGTAAACGCCGCCGTTGTTAAGCCGCGCGTGTACCTTTATCTCATTGGCAGTTCCGGCGATGACCTGACTTATCACCTCGCAGAACGGCTGATAGTCGTCCGGGTGAACGGTTTCGCCCATGATTATTGTATCTCCTGCGGCACCCAGCGGACAGCTCCCCGCGAGTATCTTCGCCGGGAATCCCTGATGAAAGCTCATGGAATATGCAAGATTGCCGCTGTTTTCTACTGCTGCGTACAGCAGACTGCCGCCGTTCTCCGCGGCGGTTTTGTATTTGCTTGGCTGCTTTATTGCGCTGATGTTTTGTACGTAGTCGATCGTGTTACTTGTTTTGCTCTGATTGCTCAAGCTTTATCACCTCGTAGGATAGTGCGTTAATCTTTTATCAATCATATACAACATCTGTTTCCTTATGTATTCATTTTATCACAAAACATTTAACTTTTCAAGTGCTTTTTTGTGAATTTTACAATATTTCATTAAAATTTCACTGAATATCTTAGGCTCATATCAATTTATCGGGTAATTATCCGGCAGGACACGCGTATTTCGGAGCTTCCACATTTTTTAATTCCGGCGCGGTTTTCCGGGACATGAACTCAGTTCTTGCTCATATGGTTAATTGTGTGACAATAATTCAACACATGAAGAAAAACTCCGTAAAAAACCGGGTCAGTTAAGGAATTTCTGACCCGGTTTATTCCGTGCAATTATATTGTATGCGCTATCCGGCGGTATTATTCCGCGATAAGGCTCGTGAATGCACCGATGAACGCACCATTCCCGCTGAAGAGATAAAGGACATTCCCGTCGGGATAGATCAGGTAATCCCTGCCGTCTGCGGCGTTCACTACCGAAATGCAGTCCGGCGGGCAGTCTATGGCAGAGATGCTGCTGTCCGGGAAGTAGTCGATGCCGTCAAATGTGAGCTGATAAACTATCACCGACAGACCATTACCGAGTTCCTCTGATTCATCGGGTTCACAGTCGTCTGTAACCACCTCGTCTTCGCATTCTTCGCATTCTGGAACATCTTCTTCGATATCTGCTTCCGCCTCATCGTAAGAGCCTTCTTCTTCTTCTTCTGCTTCCGCACCATCGTACCAGCCGTCTCCGATTTCATCGGGGAGTGTCCCATTATCTGAGATGTCATCAGTGGGCAGAATGCCCTGTATCTGATCGGAATTGCCTAATTTATCATCGCTGTCGTTGCCGTCGGTGGCAATGGCATTGTCCGGAAGATCGCCGGTAAAACCGTTTCCGTCTGATATGGGATCGTATGAAGAGGTCTCGTCTATGGACTGATCCACCGCTTCATCATATTCCGAAGCGTCCTCTGCCACTTCGTCAACTTCATCAGCAGAGCTTTCTTGAGAAGTTGGTCGGGAGTTACCTTTAGCCGATTCCGCTGCGTCAGCATCATATGCCGGTAGGTCGGTTATCTGCATAGAACCGTTGTCCTCGTCAGAGGCTATCTCCATGCTTGCTGCTGAGGAAACGCTGCCGCTGATCATATTATCAGAGCTATTCAGCCTAGGAATCAGCACTACCGCCGCAAGGGTGATACATGCGCAGGCGGCTGCGGCTCCGCCGATGTAAGCTATTCTTCTGAGGGGGAGCGGCTTTTTCTTTTCCGGGATATCTGCTGATCCCTCAGGATCGGCTTCTATCTTAGCCATGACCGCCGCCTTCATGCGGGCAATTGATTCCTTGTCCGGGGAAATGCTCTCCGCCGACTTTTTGTATTCGTCCTTGAAGTTCATCAGAAATCCACCTCCCCTTCAATTCCTGCGTACTTTATCAGCAGCGGTTTCAGCAGCTTTCGGGCGCGGCTGAGCTGCGATTTCACCGTGGATTCTCCAAGCCCTGTCGCGGCGCTTATCTGCGCTATCGACATATCCTCGAAGTAAAACAGGTGAATTACCGTCCGGTATTTGTCAGGCAGCCGCATTACCGCGTTCAGCACGGCGTTTCGGCGCTCTGTTTTCTCATAATTCTCCTCGCAGTCGGAATATTCCGGCTGATTATCCGGGTCGTCAATGTTCTTAAGGAGATCACCCCCGGCGCGGTGCCTGTTCCACGCCGAGCCAGCAGTGCTGTTGGCGCAGTTCACCGCACACCGGATAAGCCATGCTTTCCGGTGCTCCTCGCTTGTGTATATCATGCCGGCGCGGAAGTACCTCAGGAACACGTCCTGGGTCACGTCCTCGGCGTCGCTTCGGTTTGCAAGGCGCGTGAAAGCTATCCTATACACCATCGGCATATAGAATTCCATTACCTCTTCAAAGCTTTCCGCTGCGCAGAGCGATAATGTGTCCATATTTTTTCTCCGTCGGAATACGGGCTTTCGTCCGTATGAATTCATAAATAATACCGGGCAGATACAAAAAAGGTTGCAGATTTTCTGAAAAAATTGAAGAAATTACAGAGCGGCGGACTTTTTGTACGCGATTCCGCCTTTTATTACGGTAAGTTCCGGAGTGGTCATAATATCCAGCGGGTCGCCGGAGAACAGGGAGAAATCCGCGTCCTTTCCGACTTCGACAGAGCCTATCCTGTCCGCTGCTCCAAGAGCTTCCGCCGCATTGATTGTAATGCAGCGAAGCGCTTCATCATAAGAAAGACCGCCCCTGACCGCCAGAGCCGCAGTGAGCGGCAGGTACTGGATAGGGGTTTCCGGGTGGTCGGTGCAGAGCGCGAATTTTATACCGTGCTGCGCCAGCGCCGCTGGAGTGGAGATATCGTGATTTGCAAGCTCCGGCTTGCCCCGGTCGCCGAATATCGGACCGAGGACTACCGCCGGCATATCCTCGGAGAGGTCGTCTGCGATAAGCGCGCCGTCGGTGCAGTGTATCAGGACGTAATCCAGCCCGAATTCCTCAGAAATTCTCATGGCTGTGAAGATATCGTCCGCACGGTGGCAGTGGAAATGCGCCTTGAGCGGGTGCTCCTTGTCGAACAGCGGCAGCAGCGCCTCACATTTCATGTCAAAGTCCGGCAGGGAGATCTCGTCATCTGTTCCCTTGAGACGGTTGTATTCCGCGAGGTCGTCCCGGTAGCGCCGCGCCTTGATGAGCTGCTCCCGGATAATTGCGGCGGTAGCCATGCGGGTCACTGGGGTTTCGTCCCGGTCGTTGTAGGTGTTCTTGGGGTTTTCGCCCAGCGCAAACTTTATCGCCGCCGGGGATTTCATCACAAGGCGGTCTACCCGCTTGCTACCCCATGTTTTCATTATAATAAAGGAACCGCCTATCGGGTTGGAGCTTCCCACTCCGGTGCAGACCGAGGTAACTCCGGCGGAAACCGCGTCCTTAAAGCAGCGGTCAAGGGGATTTACGCTGTCAACAGCGCGGAGGTGCGGGGTGGAGGGGTCGGTGTCCTCGTTTCCGTCCTCACCCTCGAAGCAAAGCGCGTCGTTCCACATACCGATGTGGCAGTGGGCGTCAATAAATCCGGGGTAGAGGGTCAGCCCCTTTCCGTCTATGGTCTCCTCGCTGGGCTGAGGAGCAAATCCGTTCATATCTCCTATCTCGGTGAAAACTCCGTCAGCGCACCGCACAAAGCCGCAGCCGTAGTCCCTTTCTGCCATTGTAATAATTTTAACGTTTGTAATTACCATATTATTCCCTTTGAAAAAAACAGCCGCCAGACCAATGACCCGGCGGCTGAACCAGTTATAGATGTCCGTTGTTCTCAAAATAGCGGATTAGCTTTACTATCTCCCCGCAGATCACGGTATCCCGCGCGCAGCCGTTCACCATTGCCATGCTGTTGCGGCGGTAGATCTCGGAGCGGGTGTTGTACAGTTCCCGGAGCTGTTCCGGGGTGTTCTTCATTACGAGGGGTCTGTTCTGGTCGTTTTTGATGCGCTCGTAGCATATCTCGAACGAGGTGTTGATATACACCGAAAGCCCGCTCTGCCGTGCGAATTCTGCGGTTTCGTCGTTGATGAGCGCGCCGCCGCCGGTCGCCACGATATACCCTCCGGAAAGCTCCCGGATATATTTCGCCTCAAGTCTGCGGAAATGCGGCTCTCCGAACTGCGCGAATATGTCTGGGATAGACATGCCCTCTCGCTCCACGATAACTCTGTCAAGATCGACCAGCTTCCGGTCAAGCTCCGCCGCCAGCATACGCCCGATATGGCTCTTGCCGCAGCCCATGAACCCGCAGAGATAAACCGAAGCCGTCATATCAGATCCTCCATGTCGGAGATTATCTTGTTGATGTCCTCGGTCTTGTAGCTTGCGCCGTCCCATATCTCATGCGCCGCCACCGCTTGAAGCACCAGCATAGCCATTCCGGTCATAGCCTTTGCGCCCTTTTCACGGGCGGTCTTTGCCAGAAGAGTTACCTTGGGGTTGTAAACCGCGTCAAACACATAGCTTACCCCGTCAAGAACCGCGGGAGTGCAGGGCATTCTGTCCACCTTCGGGAACATTCCCACCGGGCAGGCGTTCACCAGCAGGTCGTATTTCGCACCCTCCGGCAGGTCGCAGCGATCGAGCGCCGCGCCGCTGATATATGCTATCTGAACCTGCGCGTCAGCCTTGAGCGCCTTTATCTCCCGGACTACCTCCTCCGCAAGCGGCTGATCCGATCTCAGCGCAGCAATGGTGAGGTTTCCTCCGGACAGGGCGGTTTCAATTGCCATCATTCTTCCCACGCCGCCGCAGCCGATGAGCAGTACGTTTGAGCTGAGGGTTGCTCCGAGGGCTTCAATGGACTTGGTGAATCCGATTACATCTGTATTGTAGCCGACCTTTTCCGGGCTGTTTGCGCCGCATTTGATGCAGTTAACCGAGCGGTAGCGCTGTGCGCCCTCGTCCAGCCTGTCGCAGAAGTCGATTATGGAAACCTTGTGGGGGATAGTTATGTTGAAGCCGTCCAGACTTGCAAGGAAGTCGAACTTGCCCGGCAGCTCCTCCGGAGTGATATCGTACATCTGATAATCCACCTTTTCACCGTCGAGGGCGAAAAGCCATTCATGTATCTGCGGGGACAGGGAGTGTCCCAGCGGGTGTCCTAAAATACCGAATTTACGCATAGCTCTCTCCTTAACCCTTGAGCGCGGCAAGAGCCTTTTCGAGGGTCTCTGCGTTCTCTATCTGCATTGCGTTCGTGCCGCGGAAGGTTTTCTTTACCAGTCCGGTGAGAACCTTGCCGGGGCCAAGCTCCACATAAGCCTCGATGCCTGCGTTGTTCATTGCCTCAAGCTCGTCTGTGAACTTAACCGGAGAGCAGATGTGCGCCGCGAGGTAGGACGGCATATCCGAGAAGTCCTCCAGCTTCTTTCCGTAGAGGTTGGAGTAGAAGTCGCAGTCCGGGGTCTTGAACGGAAATCCTGCGACAGCCGCCTTGAATTCTTCCGCCGCACTGTTCATCAGCTTTGTGTGGAATGCCGCGGAAACAGCCAGCTTAACGCCGCGCTTGCCAAGCTCTGCGAATTTCGCGAGAGCCTCGTCAATTGCTGCGGCTTCTCCGGCGATGACCGTCTGCTGCGGGCTGTTGTAGTTCGCGGGAGCGCAGAAGCCGTTCACTTCCTCGCAGATCTTTGCAATTGTTTCGTTGTCGCTGCCGATTATCGCAGCCATAGCTCCGCCGGTAGCCTCAGCCGCCTTTGCCATTGCCTCGCTGCGCAGCTTTATCGCCTTGAAAGCGTCCTCCATACCGAGCACTCCGGAGGCGTACATTGCGGCATACTCGCCGAGGGAATGTCCCGCCACCGCGCAGTTCTCAATGCCGTTTTCACGAGCCGCCGCCAGCGCCAGCAGGGAAGTGGTGAAGATAGCGGGCTGGGAAAGCCGGGTCTGCGCCAGCTCCTCCGGAGTGGAGTCGGACAGCTTCTTTGCCAGATCAAATCCCATGATGTCCGAGCCGCACTCGTAGATACGCTTTGCGGCAGAGGATTTCTCCGCAAGCTCCGCGCCCATTCCGGGATACTGAGAGCCCTGTCCTGAGAATAAAAATACTGTTTTCATAATGTTGAACCTCCAAATTGTTTTATTATATAAGTTAGATAGTTTCCTCGGCGTGACGTGTGACGTGGCAGCCGATATTCACTGCCACCGGAAGCCCCGCGATATGGGTTGCGGACTTCTCAATATTGACATACAGTGCGGTGACGGTTCCGCCGAAGCCCTGAGAGCCTATGCCGAGCTTGTTAATGCTGTCCAGCATCTGCTGCTCCAGCTCCGCATAAGCCGGGTCGGGATTTCTCACCGAAAGGTCGCGGCAGAGCGCCTTTTTCGCAAGGTAGGCGGAGTATTCAAAGTCGCCGCCGATACCTACTCCCACCACGATAGGAGGGCAGGGATTGCTTCCGGCAAGGCTGACGCATTCGGTCACGAAGTCCACTATATCCTGCTTCGAAGCGGAGGGGGTAAACATCTTGAGCCGGCTCATATTCTCGCTGCCGAAGCCCTTGGGTGCCGCCATGATGTGTATTTTGTCGCCGGGGACGATACGGGTGTGAATGACGGCGGGGGTATTGTTGTTGGTGTTTTTGCGCTCCAGCGGGTCGCCGACAATACTGAGACGCAGTTTTCCGTTGACGTAGCCCTGCGCCACGCCTGCGTTCACTGCGTCCTCGAACGGCTCTCCGGTGATGTGTACGTCCTGACCGATCTCGGCGAAGATGACAGCCATTCCGGTGTCCTGACAGATCGGCACGCCAAGCTCCGCCGCGCAGTCGATGTTGCTCACGATATCAGAGAGCACGCTCTTGCACAGCGGGCTTTCCTCCCGGTCGATGCTGCCGCTGATACATTCCTTCATGCCGCAGGGGAGATGAAGATTTGCCTGTTCGCAGAGCCTTGCAACCGTCTGGGTAATGGCTGATGATGGAATTTCTCTCATTATCTGTAATTCCTTTCTATTAATGTATGTAAGCACCTCTGCGTCTGGAGTGAAAACCCGCTTTTCAGCCGCAGATCAATGCGTTTTTACCAAAATATTGCCGAGATAATCGGCGATTTCCACGGAATAGTTGAAAAAAGTGTTGACAAAATCGCCACGATAGGGTAAAATAAATATGGTATGTCATATTCTGCCCTTATCCATATTACAGAATATGGCAGGTTCAGAGAGTGATAAACACATTATGTTTATTATTATACTATATAACGCAAAGAAAATCAAGGAGAATTTTTAATGAGCGGAATTGAAATCATAGGAACCGGAAGCTATGTTCCGGAATTTGTCGCCGACAACAACAAGTTTGCGGAGTTCCTCGATACGTCTGACGAGTGGATAACCCCCCGCACCGGAATAAAGCAGCGGCATATCCTCACCGACAAGCCCGGATATTACATGGGCATAAAGGCAGCGGAAAAGGCGATCGAGGACGCCGGGATAAAGCCGGAGGATATTGACCTTGTTCTGGTTTCCACTTGCAGCCCGGATTTCTTCTATCCTTGCAGCGCATGCCTTATCCAGAAGAAGATCGGCGCGGTGAACGCTGCTGCTTTCGATGTTAATTCCGCCTGCACCGGATTCATTACCGCGACCGACATCGCGCAGAAATACCTCGAAACCGGTCACTATAAGACGGTTCTTGTAGTTGCCTGCGAGCGGCTTTCGGGTCAGCTTGACTATACCGACCGCTCCATGTGCATACTATTCGGTGACGCGGCGGGCGCGGTAATTTACAGAAAGTCCGACAAGCCGTTCTATTCCATGCTGGGCGCGGACGGTGATGAGTTCGAGGCGCTCTACTGCAAGATAAACTACGACTCCAACTGCCCGTTCTATGAAACGGAGGGCGAACAGTGGGACGCAATGTTCGACACTCCCTCCAAGAAAAAGTTCCTCCAGAGCGATGGACATGCAGTTTACAAGTTCGCTGTGAACGCAATGACCAACGCTGTTAAGAATGTTGCGGCGCAGGGCGGTTACAGCCTTGACGATCTGGATATAGTAATACCGCATCAGGCAAATCTCCGCATAATCAACAAGGCAACTGAAATGCTGGGTATCCCGAAGGAGCGGGTATACACCAATATTGAGCGCATGGGCAATGTTTCCAGCGCCTGCATTCCCGTATGCCTTGACGAGCTGAAGAAAAAAGGCGAGATCAAGCCCGGACAGAAGATCTGCTTTGTGGGCTTCGGCGCAGGACTTACCTACGGCGCACTGATATTTGAAACTTGACATACAGACATTTTAAACGAAAGGATAACTAATATGGCAGGAACAGCAATAATCACCGGCTCCAGCCGTGGTATCGGCGCAGCGATCGCAAAGCGTCTTGCAAAGGACGGCTATAACATCATCATCAACGATGTATCTCAGGAGATCATCGACACCGCCGGAAAGGAAGTCGCGGAGGAATGCCGCGTTTTCGGAGTAAAAGCGGAGTGCTATGCGGCGGACGTTTCCGACTACGCACAGTGCGAGGGACTTGTTAAGTGGGCGAAGGAAGAGTTTGGCAGCATTGACGTGCTGATAAACAACGCGGGTATCACCCGGGACGGACTTATGGCGCAGATGAGCGAGGAAATCTACGACCTTGTTATCCGCGTGAACCAGAAGTCGGTGTTCAATATGACTAAGCTTGTCGGCAAGGTAATGATCCGTCAGCGCAGCGGCAGGATCGTAAATCTTGCTTCTGTTGCAGGACTTTACGGCAACCCCGGTCAGATGAACTATTCCGCTTCAAAGGGCGCAATTATCGCCATGACAAAGACCACCGCCAAGGAGCTTGGAAGCCGCGGCATCACCTGCAACGCAGTAGCCCCCGGATTTATCCAGACCCCCATGACCGACAAGCTCACCGAAGAGCAGAGAAACGCAATGCTGGCGCAGATCGCCATGAAGCGCTATGGTCAGCCGGAGGAGATCGCGGGAGTTGTTTCGTTCCTGTGCAGCCCGGATTCTTCCTACGTTACAGGACAGATAATAGAGATCAGCGGCGGATTAAGCATGTAATTAAGAATATTAAGAATTTATTTCTACTTTATAGATTTTCGGAGGATAAACACTTATATGGAAAGACGAGTTGTTATAACCGGACTTGGCGCAGTTACCCCCTGCGGAAATTCCCCGGAGGAGCTGTGGAGCAGCCTTATGGCTGGAAAGCACGGCTTTGAGCTTGCTCCGTGGTTTCCGGATCAGGAGCCGGACAATCTCACGGTTGTATCAAGGGTAAAGAACTTCGACCCGTCAGAGTATTTCGACAAAAAAGAGCTTCGCCGCAACGACGTTATCGTGCAGTATGCGGTTTACAGCGCACTGAATGCGCTCAAGGACGCGGGTACAGATTTCAAGGATCTTGATCCGTTCCGCGTCGGAGTAGTTATCGGCAGCGGCATCGGCGGAATCTATACCACCGAGGAGGAGCTTGCAAACTACCACCAGAAAGGCAACAAGCGCGTCGGCGTATTCACCATCACAAAGATGATAGGCAACATGGCAGCGGGAGTTGTGGCTATCCGCACCGGTTTCAAGGGCAGCAACTTCTGCGTTACCACGGCATGCGCCAGCGGCACTCAGTCGATAGGCGAGGCATTCCGCGCGATAAAGCACGGCTATCTGGACGCTGCAATTGCCGGCGGCACTGAGCACAGCGACATCGGCTTCTGCTACGCTGCGTTCAACAATATGCACGCAGTTACCCGTTCCACTGATGTGGACAGAGCGTCTATCCCGTTTGACGCGGAGAGAAGCGGTTTCGTCCTCGGCGACGGCTGCGGAGTTCTGGTGCTGGAGGAATATGAGCACGCAAAGGCTCGCGGCGCAAATATTTATGCAGAGATCTGCGGCTATGGCAGCACCTGCGACGCTTACCACGAAACCAGCCCTGACCCTGACGGCAGGGGCGGTGCAAAGGCAATGGAGCTTGCCTACAAAGAAGCTGGAATGAAGCCGGAGGACATCAACTATATCAATGCTCACGGAACTTCCACCAGCATAAACGACAGCACCGAAACAAAGGCGA
Organism: Oscillospiraceae bacterium; assembly: GCA_017829075.1. The sequence continues at coordinate 22,540 of JAGAJA010000057.1, forward strand.
TAAAGACCGCTTTCGGCGACCACGCGAAGAACATCGCGATAAACTCCACCAAGTCCATGACCGGACACCTCCTCGGAGCTGCCGGCGGCGTAGAGGCGGTAGTGACCGCGCTGTCGATAAAGAACAACAAGGTTCACATGACGCTCGGCTACAAAGTACCTGACCCTGAGTGCGATCTTGATTATGTCACCGAGGGCGCAAGAGATCTGAAGATCACCGGCGCGCTGAGCAATTCTCTCGGTTTCGGCGGACATAACGGCTGCATCTGCATGAAGCCGGTTGAGGACTAAGCGCTCTTCTGACGGAAAGGAATTTCATCATGACAAACAAGAACAACGAGCCAAGACCTATCGAGGACACTGTTGAGTGTATCGAAGCGCTGGCACAGATAGTAAAGAACAACGACCTCGGAAGAATAAAGATCAGCACCGAGGACATAGATATCGTTATCGAGGGCAAGCGCTGCCCGCCGCCTATGCCGGCTGCGCCTGTACCGGTAATGCCGGGTATACCTGCTGCTCCGGCGGCAGCTCCCGCAGCAGCCGCTGCTGAAAAGCCCGCTGAGCAGGTGAGCGGAAACATCATCACCTCTCCGATCGTGGGAACATTCTACGCTTCCCCCTCCCCGGAAAAGCCGCCCTTTGTAAAGGTTGGCGATACCGTAAACACGGGAGATGTTGTCTGCATTATTGAGAGCATGAAGCTTATGAACGAGATCAACAGCGAATTCTCCGGCAGAGTTGCGGAGATCTACGCAAAGAACGGCGAGCCTGTCGAGTTCGGTCAGAAGCTTATGAGAATTGAATGATTTAAGGAGCACGAAATGACGCTTGATCTTGAACAGATAAAGGAAATTATCCCCCACCGCGACCCGTTCCTGCTCATCGATGAGGTGACAGAGCTTGAACCCGGCGTCAGCGTAACCGCGAAGAAGTACCTCAAGCCTGACGAATACTGGTTTAAGGGGCATTTCCCCGGACAGCCGGTGCAGCCGGGAGTGCTGATGATAGAAATGCTGGCTCAGGCGGGAGCAGTTTGCGCCCTCTGCCTGCCGGAGAACAAGGGAAAGATCGCGTTTTTTGCGGGTATTGACAAGGCGCGCTTCCGTGGAACAGTCCTCCCCGGAGATACTCTGGAGCTGCACGTTACCATGACCAAGAAGAAGGGCCCGATCGGCTTCGGCGACGCTGTTGCCACAGTGAACGGCAAAAAAGTAGTCACTGCCGAGATCTCCTTTGCAGTGGCAGACCCTGCTCCCACGGCAGAATAATTTATCTGGAGCTGACAGAATGTTTAATAAGATACTTATTGCAAACCGGGGCGAGATCGCTATCAGAATAATGCGCGCCTGCCGGGAGCTGGGAATAAAGACAGTTGCGGTGTATTCCGAGGCTGACCGCTCCGCGCTTCACGCGCAGATAGCAGACGAGGCGGTGTGCATAGGCCCTGCCCCCTCAAAGGACAGCTACCTTAATACAAAGGCGATAATCGCCGCCTGCGAGATCACCCACGCTCAGGCTATACACCCCGGCTTCGGCTTCCTTTCGGAGAACGCGGACTTTGCAAGGCTGTGCCGCACCTGCGGCATCACCTTTATCGGGCCTGCGCCGGAGGTAATGGACGCAATGGGCGACAAGGCTTCCGCGAAGCAGACCATGATCTCTGCGGGAGTTCCGGTGGTTCCCGGCTCTGACGGGATAGTTCCCACCGTGGAGGAAGCGAAAAAGATCGCCGCTGAGATAGGATATCCGGTGATGATAAAGGCTACCGCCGGCGGAGGAGGACGCGGAATACGTCTTGCAGAGCGCGAGGATCAGCTTGAGCAGCAGTACATTGCGGCTCAGCAGGAGGCTCTGACCTGCTTCGGCAACGGCGATGTCTACATCGAGAAGTTCATTGTAAATCCCCGACACGTTGAGATACAGCTCCTTGCTGATAATTACGGCAACGTAGTCCATCTGGGCGAGCGTGAATGCTCCCTCCAGCGTCATAATCAGAAGGTGCTTGAGGAAAGCCCCAGCCCCATTATGACCGAGGAGCTGCGCGACCGCATGGGTAAGGCTGCGGTAGCCGCCGCAAAGGTGAGCGGCTATCAGAACGCGGGTACTATCGAATTCCTCGTTGACAAGGACAGGAATTTCTACTTCATGGAAATGAACACCAGAATACAGGTAGAGCACCCGGTAACTGAGTTCGTCACCGGAATTGACCTTGTAAAGGCGCAGATACGCATTGCGGCGGGGGAGAAGCTGTGGTTCACACAGGACGATGTACACCTCACCGGACACGCGATAGAGTGCCGTATCAATGCGGAGGATCCCCGGCATAACTTCCGTCCCTGCCCCGGAAAGATCAAGTCCCTGCACGTTCCCGGCGGCTTCAATGTCAGAATTGACAGCGCGGTGTACGCCGGTTATGAGATACCTCCCTACTATGACAGCATGATAGGCAAAATGCTTGTCAAGGCTCCCACAAGGGAAGAAGCGATAATGAAAATGCGCGTAGCCCTGTCGGAGTTCATCATCGAGGGAGTAGAAACAAACATTGATTTCCAGCTTTGTCTGCTGAAGGACGAGGATTTCGAGGCGGGCAATTTCGATATCGGTTTCCTTAACCGCAAGAATGTGATGGGGGAGTGAGCTGAATGGCAATAGAGGATCTTTTCAAAATCGTCAAGGAGCGCTTTGTAAGCGACCAGCCTACTGCTCCCACAACAACCGACGGAGATGTGGAGATACCGCAGGATCTGCTGTTCAAATGCCCGCGCTGCGGAGCAGTTGTATATAATCGCGAGTTCACCGCAGCAATGAAGGTCTGCCCGAAGTGCAATTACCACGCTCGGCTGACATGGCAGGAGCGGCTTGACCTCACCGCCGACAAGGGCAGCTTTGTGGAGCTCGACGCGGATTTGAAGCCGCTTAACCCTATCGGCTTCCCGAAGTATGAGGAAAAGGTCGCGAAGCTCCAGCAGCAGTGCGACATGAACGACGCGATAAAGACCGGCGTGTGTACTATCCGCGGCTACCGCACGGTCATCGGCATAATGGACAGCCACTTCATGATGGCGAGTATGGGCAGCGTTGTGGGTGAGAAGATCGCCCGCGCGTTTGAGTACGCTACCGAGCATGGGCTTCCAGTGGTGATGTTCACCGCTTCCGGCGGCGCGAGAATGCAGGAGGGTATAATCTCCCTCATGCAGATGGCGAAAACCAGCGGCGCAGTTAAGCGCCACAGCGACGCGGGAGGACTGTACATTGCGGTAATGACCGACCCCACCACCGGCGGAGTTACGGCGTCCTTTGCCAGCCTCGGCGATGTGATACTTGCCGAGCCGAAGGTGCTTATCGGATTTGCGGGACGGAGAGTTATTCAGGACACTATCCGCCAGCGGCTTCCGGACGACTTCCAGTCCGCTGAATTCCAGGAGGAATGCGGATTTGTGGATATGATAGTTGACCGCGGCATCATGCGCAAGCGGATCTCGAATATTCTGAAGCTTCACGGCTTCCCGAAGGAGGCGTACAGCAGATGAGCAGTTTTACGGCTTGTGAAAGGCTTGAGTTAATACGTCACAAGGACAGACCCACAGTAAACGACTATATCCCGGCGATGTTCACCCGGTTCATGGAGTTCCACGGGGACAGGCTTTACGGCGATGACGCGGCGATAATCGGCGGCATCGGCTATCTGAGCGACACTCCGGTGACTGTTCTGGCGCAGGTGAAGGGGCGCAATCTTGACGAGAACAAGCGCACAAACTTTGCCATGCCCCACCCGGAGGGCTACCGCAAGGCTCTGCGTCTTGCGAAGCAGGCAGAGAAATTCCACCGTCCGGTGATCTGTTTAGTGGACACCCCCGGCGCGTTCTGCGGAGTTGAAGCAGAACAGCGCGGTCAGGGTGAGGCTATCGCCCGTAACCTCTATGAATTCATGACGCTGAAAACTCCCGTGATCTCGGTCATTCTCGGCGAGGGCGGCTCCGGCGGCGCTTTGGCGCTTGCGGTATGCGATGAGCTTGCAATGCTTGAAAACGCGCTGTATTCCGTCATCAGCCCCCGCGGCGCGGCTTCAATACTCTGGAAAGACGGCACGAAGGAGAAAGAAGCCTGCGAGGTGCTTAAAATCACAGCGGAGGATCTGGTGAACTTCGGCGTGTGCGACAAGATAATCCCTGAACCTACCGGCGGCGCGCACCTCAGCAAGGAGCAGACCGCAGACAATATTTACGAGTATCTCGTGGACGCAGTTTACCGCCTTAAAAACACAGAAACGGATCAGCTTCTTCAGCGTCGTTATGAAAAATTTAGAAAAATAGGCATGTTTACTGAATAATTTTGTAGAAAATTCTCTGCAAAAATTTCTGTACGGGGCTTGATTATTTGTGTTGTATGTTATATAATATAACATGAAATGTTTCCGGCAGGAACTTAATATTAAATTGGAGGGTAAATACAATGGTATTTGACAAGGTTAAGGAGCTTATTTCCGAGCAGCTCGACGTTAAGGCAGACGACATCACAGAGGCTTCTTCCATTCAGGACGATCTGGGCGCTGATTCTCTGGACGTTGTTGATCTGGTAATGGCTCTTGAGGACGAGTTCGACGTTGAGATCCCTGAGGATCAGGTCGAGAACATCAAGACCGTCGGCGACATCGTTAAGTTCATCGAGGACAATGCTGAAAAGTAATCCGTGTTTTCATGGTACAATTCTCCTGCTGCCGTTAACGGCGGCAGGATTTTTGTTTTCCGATGCGAAAAAATCGCTTGATTTTTTGGATAATTTATGTTAGAATAAAAAAGCAGCCGATGGACTGCAAAATTGAATAAAGACAATCAACGATACACGTTGCACTCCGGTGCGTAAATCTGATCACGGTACGGATTGGGGCGCTGCCGATAAAGCAGTTTTCGACCCGCCGAGCAAAATCATCTGTTATTTAGATGAAGTTACGGCGAGGCGGAACTGACGAAAGGGGCACCCTTTGGAGCGTGTGTTATTATTTTTTAACGTATGCTCCGGCATACGTTTTTTTGTTTGTCTTGAGAAAAGGAGATTTTTATGCCAAGAAATCAATTTCAGAGAATGATCTTTGCCCTCATTACGGTGGTGATAACCGTACACGCTTATGTTTTTTACAGCCTGTATGTGATAAACGGCGGAATGTTCATGGAGATCACCGGCGAAACCGGAGTGCTTGCGGCAATAAACAAGCTCGGAGGAGTTTCGGTGTATGGCTCGCCGCTTCCGATCTGGGCGGTGATACTTATTGAGTTCGTACTTGCATATACGCTGGAGGTGCTTGTGGGCTCGCCGCTTTCTTTCCGGCTTGCGTCAAGGGTTTTCGATCCCGGAAAGACACACCCCGTGATCTTTGAAACAGCGGTAATCTGCGCTACCGTCGGGATCATGTGCCCCTCAATGAGCTTTATCGCCGCATTCCTGTATTATGACTATCAGGCGGGATTTAATATGTGGACTCTGCTTGCGAACTGGCTCAGGCTTGTCTGCTTCAATTTCCCGTTCGCTTTCTTTACACAGCTTTTCTTTATCCAACCCTTTGTCAGAACAGTATTCAAGCTGATTTTCATGAGGAGATCCAGAAGCGAAAGCGAAGCCTGCCGATAATCTGAGTCACCGATAATTCTGCGGAATAGCCCCTGAACAGCAGGTATTTATCCCGACGCAGCATAATGCGGCGGGATTTTTGTTACTGTCGGCAATAAATATTTGTGAATTTCTTGACAGAATGCCAAAAGTGGTATATAATAAATAGTGTTAAGGGAAACGCTGATTAAACAAAACCGCCCTGCTCAGACGAGGGAACTCACGCGGCGGGTTTTGTTACACGTCGCTATATCAGCGTAGCCTAAGGTATGCCGGGGCATTACTCCGGAAAATAAACATAAAGGAGCAAAAGACATGGGACTTACATTAACCGAAAAGATCATCAAGGCTCACATCATTGACGGCGAAATGGTAAAGGGTACAGAGATCGGTCTGAAGATCGACCAGACCCTGACTCAGGACGCCACCGGCACAATGGCTTACTTACAGTTTGAGGCTATGGGCGTAGACAGGGTAAAGACCGAGCGCTCCGTGGCTTATATCGATCATAATACTCTCCAGAGCGGCTTCGAGAATGCGGACGACCACCGTTTCATCGGCTCTGTCGCAAAGAAGCACGGCATCTGGTTCTCCCGTCCCGGCAACGGTATCTGCCATCAGGTTCATCTTGAGCGTTTCGGAAAGCCGGGCAAGACCCTCATCGGCTCTGACAGCCATACTCCTACCGGCGGCGGTATCGGTATGCTGGCTATGGGCGCAGGCGGTCTTGACGTTGCAGTAGCAATGGGCGGCGGTGCATATTACATAACAATGCCTAAGGTAGTTAAGATCAACCTCACCGGCAAGCTCAACGACTGGGTATCCGCAAAGGACGTTATTCTTGAGGTGCTGCGCCGTCTGTCCGTAAAGGGCGGCGTTGGCAAGGTAATGGAATACACCGGCGAGGGCGTAAAGAGCCTGTCCGTTCCGGAGCGCGCTACTATCACGAACATGGGCGCAGAGCTGGGAGCTACCACCTCCATTTTCCCGTCCGATGAAACCACTCTCCAGTTCCTCAAGGCTCAGGGCAGAGAAGAGGACTATGTACCTATGTCCGCTGACCCGGACGCAGTTTATGACGAGGAAGTGGACATCGATCTGTCCAAGCTGGTTCCGCTTGCTGCTTGTCCTCACAGCCCGGACAACGTGAAGTCCGTCGAGGAGATCGGCAAGATCAAGATTGATCAGGTGTGCATAGGCTCCTGCACAAATTCCTCTTTGCAGGATATGCGCAAGGTCGCACACATCTTAAAGGGCAAGACCGTTCACCCGGACGTGAGCCTTTCCATTGCCCCCGGCTCAAAGCAGGTATTCAACCAGATCGCCGAGGACGGAACTCTGTCAATCCTTATCGCTGCCGGCGCGAGAATTCTTGAGAGCGCCTGCGGCCCCTGCATAGGCATGGGACAGTCCCCGAACAGCAAGGGCATTTCCCTGCGTACCTTCAACCGCAACTTCTTAGGCAGAAGCGGCACAAAGGACGCCGAGATCTATCTCGTATCTCCGGAAACCGCCGCTGTATCCGCCCTCACCGGCGTATTCACCGACCCGCGCACTGCCGGCGATATGCCAGCGTATGTAATGCCGGAGAAGTTCATCATCAACGATAACATGGTAGTACCTCCTGCAAGCGTTGAGGAGGCTCCCTCCGTTGAAGTCCTCAGAGGCCCGAACATCAAGCCGTTCCCGGTAAACAAGCCGCTTGCTGAGAGCATCGAGTCCGGAGTTACCCTCAAGGTAGGCGACAACATCACCACCGACCACATCATGCCCGCAGGCGCGAAGATACTGCCCCTGCGCTCCAATATTCCGGCTATCTCGGAGTATTGCTTCACCGTATGCGATGAAACCTTCCCGAAGCGCGCTAAGGAAGCCGGAACATCTATCATCGTTGGCGGCACAAACTACGGTCAGGGCTCTTCAAGAGAGCACGCGGCTCTTGCTCCGCTGTACCTCGGCGTTAAGGCTATCATCTGCAAGAGCTTTGCGAGAATTCACCGCCAGAACCTCATCAACAACGGCATTCTCCCGCTGGAATTCGTGAACGAAGCCGATTACGACAAGGTTGAGCAGGGCGATCAGCTTGCTATCGCGAATATCCGCTCTATCGTTGAAAACGGCGGACAGATCATCGTTGAGGACAAGACAAAGGGCTTCAGCTTCGAGGTGAAGTGCGAGCTTTCCGAGCGCGGCAAGGGCATGATGCTTGCCGGCGGTCTGCTGAACTACACCAAGAACGGAAAGTAATGAAAAACAGGGAAAGGAGTACTGCATGAAAGGGTCTGCGTGCTTTTTTATGGCAATAGCGGCGTTTCTCGCCGGAGTTATAGTTGGCAGCAGGTTTCTGCCATGCAGCGGCTCAGTGGGTTGTAACACTAACACCATATATAATTACGGTTCTGTAAAGAAAGGAAAAGACAATGGCTGAAAAAATTCAGATGACCACCCCGCTTGTTGAAATGGACGGCGACGAGATGACCAGAATTATCTGGAAGATGATAAAGGACATTCTCATAACTCCCTACATCGACCTCAAGACTGATTACTACGACCTCGGTCTGGTTCACAGAAACGAAACCGACGATCAGGTAACTATCGACTCCGCGAACGCCACCAAGAAGTACGGCGTTGCGGTAAAGTGCGCGACGATCACCCCGAATGCGCAGCGTGTTGAGGAATATAACCTCAAGGAGATGTGGAAGTCCCCGAACGGCACTATCAGAGCTATTCTGGACGGCACAGTGTTCAGAAAGCCTATCCTTGTAAAGGGCATTGTTCCCTACATTCCCACATGGACAAAGCCTATCACTATCGCGCGTCACGCTTACGGCGATATTTACAAGAACACCGAGCTGAAAGTTCCGCAGGGAAGCAAGGCGGAGCTGGTAGTCACCGACAAGGACGGCAAGGAGACCCGCGCCCTCATTCATGATTTCAAGAACAGCGACGGTATCATTCAGGGCGTACATAACCTTGACAACTCCATTTCTTCTTTCGCAAGAGCCTGCTTCAACTACGCTCTGGATGCAAAGGAGGATCTGTGGTTCGCAGCAAAGGACACAATCTCCAAGACCTACGACCACCGCTTCAAGGACATCTTTGCAGAGATCTATGAGAACGAGTACAAGGACAAGTTCTCCGCTGCGGGCATTGAGTATTTCTACACCCTGATCGATGACGTTATCGCGAGAGTTGTACGCTCTGAGGGCGGCTTCATCTGGGCTTGCAAGAACTATGACGGCGACGTTATGTCGGATATGCTGGCTACGGCATTCGGTTCTCTCGGACTTATGACCAGCGTGCTGGTATCTCCGGACGGAGTTTACGAGTACGAGGCGGCTCACGGCACTGTAACCCGCCACTACTACAACTACCTCAAGGGTGAAAAGACCTCCACCAACCCCATTGCGACTATATTCGCATGGAGCGGCGCACTCCGCAAGCGCGGCGAGCTGGACAATATTCCGGCGCTCATCGACTATGCGGACAAGCTGGAAAAGGCTTCTATCCAGACCATGGAGGAGGGCGTAATGGACAAGAACCTTGCGGCGATGTCCAAGCTTGAAAACAAGCGCCCGGTAGATACAGAAACATTCCTGACTGAAATAAACAACCGTCTTGCAGTGCTTATGGGCTAAAAATCGCACTGCGGCAGGGAAAAGAGCAAGAGGATAAATAATTTTTACAATGCAGAAGAACAACATTTCCAACTCAGTCATTCGCAGGCTGCCGCGTTATTACCGTTTCCTCGGCGAGCTGCTTAATCAGGGAATTACAAAGATCTCTTCGCGGGAGCTGTCGGAGAAAATGCGGCTCACTGCTTCTCAGATAAGGCAGGATCTGAACTGCTTCGGCGGCTTCGGACAGCAGGGCTACGGCTACAATGTCGCGGAGCTTCGCCGGCAGGTGGGGCATATTCTTGGCCTTGACAAGCATGACAAGATAATTCTCATCGGCGCAGGTAATCTGGGACGCGCGATAACCGTGCATATCGACTTCGCAAAGTACGGCTATGAGCTTTCCGGAATCTTTGACAACAACATTTCCCTCGAAAACATTGAAATCTCCGGCATAAAGATCATGCACACAAACAAGCTGCCGGAATTCTGCGCGGAGAACGCTCCCACAATGGCGGTGCTGTGTATTCCGAAAAGCAGCGCAAAGGATATGGTGAAGAATCTCATCGGACTTGGCGTGAACGCTTTCTGGAACTTTTCCCATTATGATATCCATTATGACTATCCGGACGCGGCGGTGGAGAATGTCCACCTGACGGACAGTCTTATGACCCTGTCCTATGCCGCAAGAAACAAGCAGGATCACGCTCCGGAAGATATTCCGGAGGACTATGTCCCGGATAGCGAAGAAGAATAATTCCCCAGCCGCTCCGCGCAGAAACGGGGCGGCTTTGCGCATTTCGACATCAGGAGAATAAAGTGACGATTAAAGAAGTAAGCGAGAAATACGGCGTGTCGCAGGATACGCTGAGATACTATGAGCGAATAGGAGTAATACCGGAGGTCACACGCACCGCCGGAGGTATACGGGATTATCAGCCGGAGGATCTTGGCTGGCTGGAGCTTGCGCTGTGCATGAGGGGCGCCGGGCTTCCGGTAAACGTGCTGGTGGAATATCTTAGGCTTTACCGCGCGGGTGAAAGCACCATTCCTCAGCGTTTGGAGCTGCTCACCGCCCAGCGTGGGGAGCTTGCCGCGATGAAAGCCCGGATAGAAAACACACTGTCCCGTCTGGATTACAAGATAAGCGTTTACGAGCGAGCGGTAAAGACCGGAGTGCTTTCATGGGACGATAGTGAGAAATGCAGCGGTGACGAAAATGGATAAGTTTAGAGCGGAGCTGAGTTTCTCCGGCTGCGGCGTTGGCGGGATAGCTGTCGGTGGGATACAGCATCAGGGCGCACGGGAATATCAGGAGGACAGCTACGGCTTTTCAGAGGTGACTGCCGGAAAGCCCTTGCAGCGGTTCACGGCGGTGGTCGCGGACGGAATGAGCGGGCTTTCCGCCGGCGCGTTTGTCAGCGATTATTGCGTGAAGAAATTGCTTGAAGCGGACATCGGCGCAGAGGATACTCCGATCCATGAGCAGCTCACAAACGCTGTTCGCCGTATCAGCGGCGAAATAGCCGCCGGGGGAAGCAGGGGCGGCTCAACGCTTGCGGCGGTGGTATGTATGCCGCAGGGAGTATATTTCTGCTCGGTGGGGGACAGCCGAATATACCTGCTACGGGGCGGAGTGCTGACCCAGATCACCGAGGACGGGGATTATTTCAGCGTGCTGCTGGAACGGGTAATCAGCGGCGGGATAACCTTTGCGCAGGCATATTCCGATCCGGACAAGGATTCCCTTTCCCAGTACATGGGCAGCGGAGCGTTTCTCACCCCGGACAGGAACATAATACCCTTTGCGCCGCGTGCCGGCGACAGGATTTTAATTTGCAGCGACGGAGTGTACAATGCTATGAGCGGCGAGGAGATATTGCAGTCGCTGACTCTAAGCGCCGGCGCAGCCGTTGAGGACATCACCGGAAGAATACTTGCAAAGGGCTACACAAATCAGGATAACTTCACAGCGGTGGTGTTGGAGTTCCTGCCGGGAGATGCGCCGGAAACCGCCGAGGCAGAGCAGGAGCAGGTTAAGTACGATAGCTGTGATTTTTCTAGCTGCACCGGATTGGGCGGCTGCGAGCGCAACGAGGACAGCTTTTTCACCGGGAACGGAGTGTTTGCTGTTGCGGACGGACTTGGCGGTCACAAGGGCGGGGAAAAGGCGTCCAGAGCGGCGGTGGATCACATTTCCGCTCATGCGGACGGAGATTACTCCCCGGAGCGGATAAACGAGCTGCTTGAGGGTGCGAATTCCAGCGTGCGTGCTCTTGGGGAAGGAATGTCCACCATTGCCGCGGCTTTCGCCGAGAACGGAGTTTTCACCTGCGGCAATGTTGGCGACAGCCGTGTGTATTATCTGCGCCGGGGGAAAATAATCGCGCAGACAAGGGATCATTCGGTGTGTCAGGCGGCGGTGGAGCTGGGGCAGCTCGATCCGGAGCAGATACGCGGCAGCGAGGACAGGTCGAGGCTCCTGAAAGCGCTTGGCAGCGAGAATTCGCTGAACCTGCGCCGGGACTATGCCCCGATAGGAATACAGCTGGGTGACTCGTTCGTGGTCTGCTCGGACGGCTTCTGGGAGTATGTCCATGAGCATGAAATGGAAGTGGATCGCCTGAAATCCTCTTGCAGCGCCGAGTGGCTGAGATATATGCTGAAGCGCCTTCTGATGAAGTCCGGCGACAGAGGGGATAATTACACGGCAGTCTGCGGAATATTCACCGACCAGCCGGAGCAGGAAAAGCTGCTGCCCAAACGCCGATTTAATGCAAGATTGCTGCTTGCGGCGGGGATAGCGGCGCTTATGCTGTGTGCACTGATTGTGGTGCTTATATTCCTTGCCGGGGGAGAATAAAGATCATTCCGGGCGGCACTGCGTGAGGCTGATAATTTTGATCGCTGTCTGTTAAGTTGCGGTAACAAAAAAGGAGGAGATCCCATGCCCTTTACCATAGTTCGAAACGACATAACCAAAATGCGTGTGGACGCGGTGGTGAACGCCGCAAATTCTTCGCTGCTGGGCGGCGGAGGCGTTGACGGCTGTATCCACCGTGCGGCAGGGCAGGAGCTGTTGGAGGAATGCAGAACTCTCCACGGCTGCAAGACCGGGAAGGCTAAGATCACAAAGGGCTACAAAATGCCATGCAGATACATAATCCACACGGTGGGGCCGGTGTGGCAGGGCGGAGGATTCGGCGAGCGGGAGCTGTTATACTCCTGCTACAAGAATTCTCTGGAGCTGGCGGCGCAGTACGACTGTAAAACAGTGGCTTTTCCGCTGATATCGGCTGGGATATACGGCTACCCAAAGGACAAGGCGCTGGAGGTTGCACAGCAGGCAATTGCGGATTTTCTTGAAACCCACGATATGGAGGTCACTCTGGCGGTTCTGGACAAGGCGGCGGTGGAGCTTAGCCGGGATATGTTCGAGCGCGTCAGAGAGTATGTTGACGATAGATATGTCGAGCAGCTTGAAAGCGTTGACCCACGCAGACCTGCTTTCTTCAAAATGCGGGAATCCTGCGCTCCGGTCGCAGCTTCGGCGGCTCTGGTGGACGAGGACAAGTGCTGCGTATCCGATGAAATGCGGGGACTGTCGCTGGAGGAGCGGCTGAGAAACACCGATGAGAGCTTCTCAGAGGCGCTTTTGCGGTTGATAGACGAGAAAGGGCTGACGGACGCGGAGGTTTACCGCCGGGCGAACATTGACCGCCGGCTTTTCTCAAAGATACGCTGTGACAGGGAATACCGTCCGAAAAAACAGACGGTGCTTGCATTCGCTCTGGCTCTGGAGCTTAGCCCTCAGGCGGCAGAGGAACTCCTGAAGCGTGCAGGATACTCCCTTTCAGACAGCATAAAGGGCGATGTTATCGTCAGGTTCTTTCTTGAAAAGAGCATTTACGATATTTATACGGTAAATCAGGCATTGTTTGAGTTCGACCAGAGCCTGATCGGTTGCTGAGAATAACAAATATCCCCCGATGTTTATTGCGTTGCCGATAGAGCAGTTCTTGATCCGCCGAGCAAAACTCCACTTAATTAAAGATTGGGGTAATGGCTCGGCGGAACTGCCAAAGGCGGCACGCCATAAGTCGGGGGATATCTGTTGTGTTTGCTTATTTTTTACTTAAAGAGGATTTTATACTAATAACCGTTTGAATGAGGGAAAAGATTTGCAGAGAGACAGTGCTGATATCTAGGAAAAGAAACGCAGGCGTACTGTATGTACGTCAAGTTTCTTTGACGACGATAGCAGTGCTGGATTTCTGCAAAGATTTCCTGAGTTAAAATGGTTATTAGTATTATCTCTTTTTGCGGGAGATTACTGCCACACCGCCTGCTGCTGCGGCAAGTCCGAGGAATGCTGCTGCGCCGGCTGCTCCGGTGTCGGGATTGCCCTTGTTGTCAGAAGCAGTGGAAGTATCGCTGGAATTATCAGCCGCGTCGGTGTCCTCAGCGGAGGAAGCGCCGTCTGCTTCGTCTTTATCGTCTGTTTCGTTAGTTTCGTCTGTTTCGGGGGCTATATCGTAGTCGGTTTCATAATCAAGAGAAGCCAGCACTTCGCCGTCTGCATTGTAGAAGGTCACGTTGGAGAGCTGCGGGTTTGAAGGCTCTTCGCCGTACTGTCCCCACATGCCGAAATCAAGCGTTGCATAGCCAGAGATCTCACCGGTCAGTCCGATGGTTGTAAGACCTACGATGGGATTTTCGCTGAAATCAAAGCGATAGAATCCCTCTCCGGGGCCTACCTCTACCCAGTAGTCGTTCCTGTTATCCATGCAGTTGCCCATTTCAAAGGACTTCCAGCTCTCATAGGTACCGTCCTCATATTCAAAGCCATAGGCCGACGCAGCGCCGTTCCATGCGTTCTCGCCGTTCCACTTAAATGTGAAGTCGATCGCGCCGATAGTGCCGAAATCCTCGCCAACTGCCTTTTCAATGTCGATCTTGCCGGGGAACTTGAATGCGTCGTTGTCGATGTCCTCACGAACAGCGTCAGGCAGCTTAATGTCAGGTCTTTCTACCGGGGTATCGGAGGGGGTGATTACCTTGCCGTCAGCGTCATAGAGGGTCACGCTGTCAATTGAATATGCGCCGTCTAAAGCGTCCCAGACCTGAACATAAACCACAGGCTCTCCTGTTTTGGCGAGAAGTCCGTTTAGACCGTCCAGCTTCCATGTGGAAGTGCCAGCGGAGGTTTCCTGCACACTTGCGGCAATCCAATCGCCGTCGAGGTTGGAAATTCCTATTGAGCCTCTTACATAACCCTCGGCGGTGATAACTGCTTCGATAGAAGCCACCTTTGTGTAGTCCATGTACTCATCGGCGATCATCTCATAGTCTGCCTTAGCGTCTGAAGAAGCCTCAACCAGCGGGGCAGCCGATACTGTTGCGGTAATTGCGCATACCGAGAAAGCGGCTGCGGTAACAGCGCATAACGTGTTTCTTATTTTCATGATATTTTTCCTCCTGTATTTTGAGAATTTGCTGCTGCAAATTTCTTTTTTTAATTATATCACACTCTTTCCTGATTTTGGTATGCAGATTTGCATTTTTCCGACTGTATTTGTCGCTTTTCAGGCGACCATTTTTTCTTTCCGGAATGCTATACTTATGACAGTGGAAACACAATAGTACTAATTTCGGAGGTATTTGCTATGAAAAACAACGTTACAGAGCTGGTATTCATTCTTGACATGAGCGGTTCAATGGAGGGACTTACCGCTGACACAATCGGCGGATTCAACTCCATGATCGAAAAGCAGCGGGAGCAGGAGGGGGAGGTTCTGGTTTCTACTGTGGTATTCAACAGCGACAGCCGGGTGATTCACGACAGAGTGCCGCTGGGCAATGTGGAGCGGCTTACAAAGGAGGATTACTCTCCGCAGGGCTGCACCGCGCTTCTTGACGCAGTGGGCGGCGCGATCCACCACATCGGGAATATCCACAAGTACGCAAGACCGGAGGACGTGCCGGACAAGACGCTGTTTGTCATCACCACAGACGGCATGGAGAACAGCAGCCGCTTCTACGACATAAAGAAGGTGAAGTCCATGATAGAGCGCCAGCAGAAGAAATATAACTGGGAGTTCCTGTTCCTCGGCGCGAATATCGACGCCGCGGAAACCGCCGGCAGTATGGGCATTGACCGGAGGAACGCGGTGGATTACTGCGCGGACAGCAAAGGCTCCGGCAAGCTGTTCAGAGCCGTGGGCTGCGCGGTGGCTTACGCGAGAAGCGGCGGGGAATGCTCTCAGAACGAGGAATGGCGCGAGGAGCTGGACGAGGATTTCGCTGAACGCGGCGGCAAACGCTGAATTATTTGGAAATTCCACTTGACAAATGAGAAAATGTGTGGTATAATCCAATGTAGAATATGTTGAAATGCGTTGAAAGGAAATAAAGCCCTGATTGCGATTACCAGAGAACCGGCGGTTGGTGCGAGCCGGCAGAGCGGCAGGGTCATAGCTCCTCCTTGAGCAGAACGGCTGAACAGCAAGCTTATTAAGCCGTTTCGGGTTCTCCCGTTATCGAGAGGCACATTGTCTGATGTGTAAGAGTGGGCAGATTATGCCAATGAGAGTGGTACCGTGGAGTTTCAAGCTTCATCTCTTGACCGAGATGGAGCTTTTTTATTTTGCGGTTTGCAGTTCAACAGGTTCGATACATACCTAATTTTCCAATATGAGGGGCATTGCCCGGAAAGGACAACAAAATGACAAAATCAAGTAAGTATGCAAGAAGATACTTCATGCCGCCGTTCACCTGCATGGACTGGGCGAAGAAGGACTACATCGAAAAAGCGCCGAAGTGGTGTAGCGTTGACCTGCGCGATGGAAATCAGGCGCTGATAATCCCCATGAGCCTTGATGAGAAGCTGGAATTCTTCAAGAAGCTGGTGGAGGTAGGATTCAAGGAGATCGAAATTGGCTTCCCGGCGGCTTCTGAAACGGAATATGAGTTCTGCCGCGCACTGATCGAGCAGAATCTTATCCCGGACGACGTGACCGTTCAGGTGCTGACCCAGAGCCGCGAGCACATCATTAAAAAGACCTTTGAAGCGCTGGACGGCTGCAAGAACGCTATCGTACATCTGTATAACTCCACCTCCGTTGCTCAGCGGGAGCAGGTTTTCCGCAAGAGCAAGGAGGAGATAATCGACATTGCCGTGACCGGCGCGAAGCTGCTCAAGGAGTATCGGGAAAAGACGCCGGGCAACTTCCGGTTTGAGTATTCTCCGGAGAGCTTCACCGGAACAGAGCCGGAGTTTGCGGCTGAGATATGCAACGCAGTTATCGACATCTGGCAGCCCACACCGGACTGGAAAGTCATCATAAACCTGCCGGTAACTGTTGAGGAGAGCCTGCCGCACGTTTACGCTCAGCAGGTGGAATATATGTGCAAGGTACTGCACAGCCGCGAGAGCCTTGAAATATCCCTGCACCCGCACAACGACCGCGGCTGCGGTATTGCGGACACCGAGCTGGGACTGCTGGCAGGTGCTGACAGGGTAGAGGGTACTCTGTTCGGAAACGGCGAGCGCACCGGTAATGTTGATATAGTTACTCTGGCGCTGAATATGTACTCCCACGGAGTTGAGCCGAACCTCGATTTCAGCAATCTGCCGGAGCTTGCCTCTATCTACGAAAGACTGACGAGAATGCACGTTTACGAGCGTATGCCGTACAGCGGACAGCTTGTGTTCGCGGCGTTCAGCGGCTCTCATCAGGACGCGATAGCAAAGGGCATGAAGTGGCGCGAGGAAAAGGATCCGGAGCACTGGAACGTACCGTATATTCCGATCGACCCGCACGATATCGGCAGAGAGTACGAGGGCGATGTTATCCGCATAAACAGCCAGAGCGGAAAGGGCGGTATCGGCTACCTCATGGAGCACACCTACGGAATTTCCATGCCGCCCAAGATGCGCGAGCATTTCGGCTACATGGTAAAGGGAGTTTCCGACCACCAGCACAAGGAGCTTCACCCCAGCGAGATTTACGAGATATTCGAGAAGAATTATCTCCAGCCGCAGGGCAGGCTGAAATTCATTGAGGCGCACTATACTCAGGGCGACGACATTTCGGCAACTGTAACTATGGAAGTCGGCGGTGAGAAGCGCACATGGAAGGGCGAGGGAAATGGTCGTCTTGACGCAGTTTCCAACGCAGTGAAGTCCGGACTGGGCATTGATTACCACATTGCGACATTCTCCGAGAATGCTCTGGAGCAGTCCTCCAAGTCTAAGGCGGCTTCCTATATCGGGATTTCCAAGCCAGACGGCACAGTAAGCTGGGGCGCGGGTATTGATACAGATATCATCAGCGCGTCTGTCAAGGCTCTGGTGGCGGCTATCAACAATTCCGGGCTGATCTGAAATAATTGAACTCATTCGACCGTTACAATGCTATCGCCGAACCCGGCGATAGCTGCGGTCTTTTATATGGATTGACCTGCTGTGTTTTTGCTGTCTGATTTTTTGATACAATGACCCTTTTGAATAAAATTTTTGTTTTTTTGAAAAAAGGGGTTGACAAACTAAAAAGAATGTGATATAATATACAAGTCGTCAGGAACAAAAGGAAACAAGAAATTTGATGGCAAGCTTTTATCGCTGGTGTAGCTCAGCTGGTAGAGCAGCTGATTTGTAATCAGCAGGTCGGGGGTTCGAATCCGTCCACCAGCTCCATTTTTTAATGGAACAACAATTTAATATGTGGGAGCTTTCCCGAGTGGCCAAAGGGGACAGACTGTAAATCTGCTGCGTCATGCTTCGGTGGTTCGAATCCACCAGCTCCCACCAACAAAAAACCGCCTTAGATGGGCGGTTTTTTTGTTGGTGGGAGCGTGGCATCATTTTCCTTAGCGGTCGGAGGGACCGCTATTTTGCTTCGCAAAACCGGAAAATGACGCAGGGCGATTTTAAAGAGGATAAGCGTATCTTTTTCACAGAAATCTTTTTTGTATAGCATAGACAAGTTTTGCCGCGCGAACAAGCGCGGCAAAACCTCCGATTTTTCTCGCCGTCCCGGAGTGGGACGGCGTTTTTGCTGTATATACCAGATTTACTATCTCGCAGGAAACTGCCCGCAAAAAAATGAAAAATCTCGTGCGCCATTATAGCGGTTTCGTGGCTCTTTCCTGAAAATCTATTTTGTATAGCATAGACAGTCGAGTGCCTCGACACGCATTTTCGCGCGTCGAGGCACTTTTCCTTTTATGTATTACATTTCCAGTTGAAAAAATAAAAATTAGGTAATATAAGTGAATCAGTCTCTGACAGATTGGTCAATAATCCTTGAAAAATACATAGTACAAACTATTCACCGTGCAGCTTCGCAAAATACCGGAAATATGTCTCAATGCGCTCCATGGCTTCTTGCTCGCGTTCAGGCTCTCTGTCGCACATCTGAATAAGAAGCGATACCGGTGCCGCAAAGGACATGGAAAGCAGCTTAGGGTCGCCCTGTTTCATAATGCCGTTATCCATCATTTCCTGAAATATCCGCTGATATAGCCCTTGTACGCTGTCGATATTGTATTTTGTGGTAAGCAAGGCGATACTTTGATTGCGGAACTGCTCCATAGTAAGCATTCTGCGCACTTTTCTTATCATGGGGTCGTGAAGTGTAAACAGTATCCTTTTCAGTGAAAGAGTGACAAGCTCATTCATCGAAGCGGGTGTCTTCCCCGGATTGCTTGTTGAACCGAAATTTTCTTCATAGTAATTCTCCGCCTTTTCGATAAGCGCATTCAGAATATCTTCCTTGCCTTTGAAGTGCTTATATAGCGACGGCCCCTTTATGCCTGCATTTTCTGCAATAAGGTCAACTCCCACACCGTCATAGCCTCTTTCCGAAAACAGTGTAAGTGCTGAATCCAGTATTCTGTCTTTTGTCGTCATTTTTTCCATGATATATTTCTCCTCTTATTATGCTAACGTTCGTTTTCTTGCATAATATATTATACCTGAGTATAATTCTTATGTCAATAGGAAATTAAAAAAAAGATAGTCGCTGTTCTATTCTGAAATTCGTCCTTGACAAGTGAGCAGGGGCGTGATATAATAATGACAGAAAACGCTCGTTAGCAATTGAGCGGCGACAGGTTTTAGGCTAAATAATACCATTGTTTGTGCAGAATAGCTGAACAATAAATTGGTTTTTGGGGAGAATGAAATGAAAAATTATACCCAAGTTTATGTAAAAAATAGTTTTGAAGCCGCAAAAATGTACTGCGAAGCTTTTGGTGCAGAGATTACACGCGAGTTTAAAAATGAGAACAATACGGCTTATGACCACTGCGAATTGTCTGTGAATGGTGAAGGCTTTTTGGCGTTAGCCGAAGCTTCAAATCCTTGTGATATAAATTTAGTTCACAAATACAAATGGGAAACTATGACATTTAATGTGTTTGAGATGGGAACCGAGGAAGCAGTACACAATGCTTTTCGTGTTTTAAGTGATGGCGGAGTAATTATTGAACCTATTCACAAGCTTCCGTGGAGTAAATGTTGTGCGACTGTTATTGATAAATTCGGCGTGTGTTGGTGGATTTCAATTTGAAATTTTCCAATTTGCAGAGTTGCCCGAAAAACGGTGTGCTTAACAACAGACGGGCGACCACATATCACCTGAACAACGCAATAAGGCAAAAACAATTAGCTGAGTTTGGCGCAATCGTTGTAAATGAACGAGTTGTTATCGACGATAATATAATCACTTCATTTTGTCCTGAAACAGCGCCCGATGTCGCCTTTGAACTTCTCCGGAAATTAGTGGGAGATGAAGAAATGCAGAAAGTAAAACGGGCAATGGGATATAATCAGAATTATTGATGAGAGTAATAAACAGAAAATGAAAATGGGTACTTTCGGACATTCCTTTTCATCGGTGTTCAGCGGTAGGATAAGACGCTGGAACAAACGCAGTTTGATCCACCTACTGCTGAGAAGATCGAAAGAATGATAAAAAGCAGATAAAGATAGAGTGTAAATGTGAATTATCCTCTAATTTCACAACTCGTTATCTTCCTTTATTTTTTCGAGCCTTACGACCCCGAATTCATCTTGGGTCGTAATATTATTTTTATATTTATATCCCATTTTTAGGTAAAAATCGACAGCAGTCAGAGATGAGCCGACCTCCGTTCGCCATGCACGGAGGAAATACTCATCTGCTTCCAATGTGTCAATAATTCTTCTGCCTATGCCTCTGCCCTGATATTCGGGTAATACAAAAACGGAAACCAGATAGCTCTCGGTTTCGCTTCCCCAGTAGCCTGTAATTCCTCCGCACCCGATGATTTTCTTACCGTCAACAGCAACATAGAAATGAGATTCAGCCGCTCTTGAAGTGATTACCTCCGGCGAATGGCTTTTTATGTTCTCCTCAATAAATTCGGGGGAATAATCCTTACTGTTGCTGACAGAGAGTGTTGTGCAGATTACATCGGAAACAGCCAATTCATCGCCTTTTCGGAAGCGTCGGACGGCGATTTTTTTATCACAATAAACAGGTATTTTGTGTTTTGACTCTGCGTGATGTTTGCGGCAGGCTTCGCAATCACCGTGACGGGGACAGCTTTTCATTTTGCAGGGACAGGATAAATTGTTTTTTGTATCTGCCATATCGAACCTCTTTTTCTCGGCGAAAATCAGGAGCTATCGTTTTAACTTACAAAAAAGCAATTAAGCTGGTAACTTCATTTGCTCCACGGTTTCCGCCCATTAAGCCAGCCCTTGCTTTCCCAGTATGCTTTCTCAGAGGGTGACGCGCCCCAGTTCGCCTTTTGCATACCGCCAAAAATCCAGAAAAGAACGCGAGTTTTGATTCCAACTCTGACGGCTTTATTTTTGGATAGTTTTTTTGCCAGTATGCTCATATCATGTTTGATTTTTACTTTCTTTTTATCGGGAACCATATTCCAGTTCATTGCATTAACGCTCAGACCGTATTTTGTTACTTCCGGAACGCCCCAATTTACAAGATTATCTGCAACCAGCTTAGCCGCCTTGCCTGCTCCCGCTCCCGCGGCAGTCGAAATCACGACAGCACGTTTTATAAACATTTCTTCATGGGGCTTATGGGTCAACCAATTAGTGAAAAACAGATCGAGGAATGCTTTCATTGGCGCACTTGGCATCATGCAATAATTAGGGGTAGTCAATATAAGAAGATCGGCTGAAATTATTGCTTCATCAATAGGTTTCTTATCTTCCCAAAAGGGGCACTTTTCTCTTCCCTCAAGGCAGGAGTAACACCCTATGCAAAAATGGTTCAAATCTCTCGGCAAAAAGAATTCCTTCACTTCCTTCTCACAGGAAAGCTCCTGCAATAGGATATTTGCCGCATTCCATGTACTGCCTTTGTGATTTTGTCCGTGTATAACAACTATTTTCATGGATATATAGTCCTATTCACTTTATATAATTCCTGTGATTGTCATTGTAGATACGATTTCAGCCGTTTTCTGCTCATCGCTTCTTGTGGATCTCTTAATCGGCACCCAGATTCCGCATTCGTAATCGGGGCTTTGCATATTGCCGGCAGAATAGACCTCCAGCATTGCGTTTCCGTTGCCTTTGTATTTCTTACCCTCTTTCGGATACCACTCCTGCCAAACCTGTGTGTTCAGATCCTGAAGTGATTTCGGTAATGCGCCCTTTGCAGAGAATACCGCCCAGTCGCTTTCAGGGAAGGTGTACAGCTTCAATCCCTCAGGCACTTCACCGCCTGCATAAAGACCTGCGATCCAATATTCAAAAGAGCCTTTCTTTTCGTCACAGATTGCATACATACCGATTTGGTTTGTAAGAATTGCTTTCTCGATCGGGGTTTCGGGCTTCATTGTCTGCCATAGTCTGGCATACTTCCGGCTGTATTCCTTTTCCCAGAATTCGGGGCATTTTACATAGCCCTCCTCCGGGTGGATTGAAGTTGAAAATCCAATAAAAGTCATTGACGGTTTGTGTTCGTACTTTACATTCATCGTAAATTCTCCTTATATTGCCTGTTTTGATCAAGTTACCTGACGCTTTTTAGATACAATATCTGATATTGCCAGCAAACGTCCAAAATGGATTTCACTCAGACAAGCTAACGTTCGTTTTCTATATTATTATAGCTTATTGGTATTACTTTGTCAAGGGGTAATTAAAACGCAAGACCATTCAATGTATTTTTAGTGTACAAGTTAGAACAGATGTGATATAAGGCAATCCGAAAATAAATAATTCACATCAAATCTTCTTAAATCTTGATGGAGAGATCCCTTCATACCTTTTGAACAGCTTACAAAAATAACTGGCGCTGCAAAAGCCGCATTCCTCGGCAACCTCTTCAATGGTTTTATCAGAGTTGGTAAGCAGTTCCTTTGCTGCCTGAATTCTTCGTTTTGCAATATACTCCATTGGACGCGCGTCAAGATTATCTCTGAACAGCTTACAAAGATACTGAGCTGATACTCCTGACACACCGCATAGCTCGTTCATTGTGACTTGTGAGGCATAATTATAATTGATATGATCTACTGCTTTCATTAATGCAGAATTAGGTGTTCCGACCGATCCCTTTGAGGTAATAAGACGGAAAAACTCAATGAGAAAATCGTATAAATAACCTGACGCTCTGTAATTACCAAATACGCTGTCTGACCTGATTGCTTCATGCATTTTTCTGAATGTATGCTCAAGATTGTTTATTCCGCTGATCTCATATATTGCCGGAGCGGTAAGCCCAAAATGCTTCAAGATATCGTCAGACGCATAGCCAGCCGGAACGACCCAGTGAATGTCCCAGATATCCTCTTCAGGATAGTATTCGTGGGGATAGAATGCCGGCATGAATATCGCAGTAAGCGGTGGTATTGGTATTCTCTTTCCGTCAAGGATAAGTGTTCCGCTGCCCTTTGTACAGTATAGTATCTGAGGACAGGGATAGCCTTCAGAGCGTATTATATGATCCTGACAATGCTGCTGACCCATGTTGAGCAGATACAGCGGCAGTTCCTTTTCATTTCGTATTATCGGGTAATCACAAAAAAACAAAATACATTCCACCTATATTCATATTGTTATATAATGATAATATCATATATTGACATTGTTGTCAACGTGGAATATAATAATTTACAGATGGTATTTTTGTTTGAAAAACAGGAGGATAACATGGACATATCAAAAATTGCAGCCCCCGGCTCGCCGAAAAGCCGCATGATCTACCACGAAAACCCTCAGCAGCTGCACGTCAACACGCTTGAAAAGCACTGCTATTTTATCCCGTTCGCCGAGGGGCAGGACGCGTTTGCCGACCGGGAGCAGTCCGGCAGGTTCGAGCTGCTGAACGGCGACTGGGGGTTCAGGTATTACGACAGTATCGTTGATTTAGAGGACGATTTCGTTTCCGTTCCGGCGGAGAAAACCATTCCCGTGCCGTCAAACTGGCAGCTTCACGGCTACGACAAGCCGCAGTACACCAACGTATGCTACCCCATTCCCTATGACCCGCCCTATGTCCCGGACGATATCCCGGTGGGAGTGTACAGCCGGAATTACGGCTACAATCCGGACGGAATGGACAGGATTCTCGTGTTTGAGGGCGTGGATAGCTGCGTTTACCTATACATAAACGGCGAGTTTGTCGGGTACTCGCAGGTGTCGCACTGCACCTCGGAATTTGACATCACGCCCTATCTTCACGAGGGTGAGAACAAGATAACCGCCGCTGTGCTGAAATGGTGTGACGGAACTTATCTTGAGGATCAGGACAAGTTCCGGCTTTCGGGAATATTCCGTGATGTGTATGTGCTTTCCCGCCCGAAAAATCGACTGGATCACTACATAATAAAGGCTGAGGTTGCAGAGGATATGCAGTCCGCAAAGCTGTCGTTCACACCGTTCGGCTGCCGTGTTAATGCAAAGCTGATGGACGCTGACGGAGAGTTTTTCGGCGGCTTTGCCTGCAATCCGGGAGAAACGATAGAGCTTGACCTGCCGTCGTTTAAAGCGTGGTCTGCGGAAGACCCCGCGCTGTATTCCCTGATAATCACTGCCGGGGACGAGGTAATAGGCGAGCGGTTCGGATTCCGCAGCATTACCGCCGAAAACGGAGTCGTGAAGATAAACGGCAGACCGGTGAAATTCAAGGGCGTGAACCGCCACGACAGCTACCCGGACACCGGATATTACGCTTCTATAACGCAAATGCGGCAGGATTTGGAGCTGATGAAGCGACACAATATCAACGCTGTGAGAACCTCCCACTACCCGGATTCGCCGCTGTTCTATCAGCTTTGCGACGAGTACGGACTTTACGTCATTGACGAGGGGGATATGGAGTCCCACGGGTGCGTTGAGGTTTACAATGACTTCAAGTGGAGCAAGGGGTATGACGGAATTGCCCTGCTTGCCTCGGACGAGCGTTTCAGGAAAGCGATAACCGACCGCGCGGAATCCCTTGTAAAGCGGGACATCAACCGCCCCTGTGTGGTGTTCTGGTCGCTGGGCAACGAGAGCGGCTACGGCACTAATATGCTTGCTGCCGGGGAATTTGTGAAGTCGCTGGACGATACGCGCCTGCTTCATTATGAAAGCACACATCATCTGGACGACACACCGAACGACATTCTGGACGTGGTGTCAGAGATGTACACTTCCCCGGAGGATATGCAGAAATTCCTGCAAAACGAGCAGGAAACTCGCCCGTTTATCCTGTGCGAATACTGCCACGCAATGGGCAACGGACCGGGCGACTTGGAGGACTACCACAACGCATTCTATTCCCACGAGCGCTTCTGCGGCGGCTTTGTGTGGGAGTGGAGCGACCATGCGTGTATTATGGGCTACACCGAGGACGGCAAGCCTAAGTACGGCTACGGCGGCGATTTCGGCGAGCGGCACAACGACGGAAACTTCTGTATGGACGCGCTGACCTACCCCGACAGAACGCCGCACACTGGGCTTCTGGAATTAAAGCAGGTGTACCGTCCGGTGCGCGTCACCAGAGCGGAAAACGGAAGCTTTATTTTCAGCAGTATGTTGGAGCATATTAACGCCGGGGATATACTTGACTGCCGGTATGAAATAACCGACATGAACGGTGTTATTTCAGAGGGCAGGGTGGATTTCTCTGTCCAGCCTATGGGCAGTACAGAAATCTCTGTTCCCGGCGCGGAAATAAGCGGCAGGGAGGCATATATCCGCTTTATCTTCACGGCGAAGAAGAGAACGCTGTTCTGGGAGCAGGGGTATGAGGTCTGCTTCGACCAGATAAGGCTGTGCGAGGGCGCGGCTGAGGTGAAAAAGCCCGTTCCCGGCAAGGTAGATATTAAGGACGAACCGCTTTCCGTAACCGTCTCGGCGGGGGCTGTGACCTACCGCTTCAACAAGCGGATATCCGCGTTCGATTCGATAAAGGTGAACGGAACGGAAATTCTGGACAGACCGATTTCGTTCAACTTCTTCCGCGCCCCGGTGGACAATGACGTAATGCGCGGTGATTGGTACAGGGCACACCTCAACGACTACACGGCAAGGAACTACGGCGTTACCGTGACGAAAACGAAGTGCGGCGCGGAGATATCCCTGCGGCAGTCCTTCGGGTGGAGTATTCACCAGCCGTTCGCTTATATGGACGTGGTTTACAGGATTTCCGCGGACGGAGCGCTTGATATAAAGTGCCGCGCGGAAACCTCAAACAAGGTTACTTTCCTGCCGAGGTTTGGTATCAGAATGTTCCTGCCGCAGAGGTTCAGCCGGGTGGAATATTTCGGCTTTGGACCGCATGAGAGCTACATTGACAAGCATCAGGCTTCCTATATTGGCAGGTTCACCGCGGACATCAGCGAAATGCACGAGGACTACATTCGTCCGCAGGAGAACTCGTCCCATTACGGGTGCAGTTTTATGACTGTTTCGGACGGAGAAACGGCTGTGAAATTCACCGCGCCGGGCGGTTTCTCTTTCAACGCTTCGCAGTACACGCAGGAGGAACTTGCAGAGAAGCGGCACAACTTTGAGTTGGAGAAGTGCGGCAGCAGCGTTATCTGCGTTGACAGCGCAATGGCGGGGGTAGGCTCTAATGCCTGCGGACCTGCGCTTGCGGAGAAATACAGGCTGCCCCTGCCGGAGCTTTCGGCGGAATATCGCATTGAGTTTATATCTGAAAGGAAGTAACACCAATGACAAAGAGCATAATATCCGTATTAATGGCGGTGATAATGATGTTTACCTCAACCTCCTGCAAGAACAACGCGCCCACCGAGCATATCATCACCGCCACAGAAGCGGCAAAAAACATGGGCATGGGTCTTAACCTCGGCAATACCATGGAGGCTTACAACGCGTCTGACTGTGAAAAGATAACCTACGAGTGGATACCGGTAGTCGGTGAAAACCGCCCGGTCGATTACGAAACCTGCTGGGGCGCTGTCCCGACCACGCAGGAGGTTATAAACGGCATAAAGGCGGAGGGCTTCGACACCGTGCGTATTCCGGTTTTCTGGGGCAATATGATGGCGAATGACGGAACGTACACCATAAACTCCGAGTACATAGGACGCGTCAAGGAGATCGTTGATTATTGCTGCAACGCCGGGCTGTACACGGTGATAAACATTCACCACTTTGACGAGTTCATAATCCGCCGCAATTCCACCGAGAAATGCTCGGAGATATTCACAAATCTCTGGACGCAGATAGCGGAGTATTTCAAGGATTACCCCTACACGGTGATGTTTGAGGGCTATAACGAGTATCTCGGCGGCAATCAGTTCAACGAACAGGGCGAGCTGGTGGAACTGAGCGAGGCGGAGGGCTTCCGCATGACGAACACCCTAAACCAGAGCTTCGTTGACGCTGTGAGAGCCACCGGCGGCAAAAACGCCGAGCGTGTGCTGATACTTTCCGGCTACTGGACGAACATTGACAAGACCACCTCTTCGGAGTTCGTAATGCCGACGGATACGGTGTCCGACCGGTTGATGGTTTCGGTGCATTACGTTGACAACATGATGTATTGGACAAACAGAATAGGCGGCACAGACTGGGTAAACTACATTGACGACCAGATTGGAAAGCTGAAAAAGGCATTCACCGAGAAGAATATTCCGGTGTTTGTTGGTGAGACCTCGGTGAATTACCCGGCGGCGAATTTCGACCGGAATGCCGCATACAATACCTCCTCACAGTGCGTTGATTATGTGTTGAGAACTTTGCTGGTGAACGGCTTTGTGCCTGTTATATGGGACGTGAATGACAACTTCTACTCGCGGACGGAATACCGCATAAAGTCCGGCGCAGACAGAAAGGTGATTCGTCAAATCGCGAACGAGATACACGGTGTCACAGACGATTTGAGCAGCGTTGATTAGGACGCTCCGGCGCTTGAATGGGCGCTCGCACAACAATGAATATCATGCGTGGCATTAATGTTGGCAAAAATTATGAATTAGCCGCTCTCGGCGATTAGTATTTTCATTTGTCAACTATTCCACATTCTTCCGAATCAACAAGTAAAGCCAACTCTCAAAAAAACTCACCCGAACTGTTCTTGCAAACAGGAACAGTTCGGGTGAAATTCCTTACCGGACTTAGCAGGTAATACAACAGATATCTCGTTGGTATTATATGGAGAGATTACAGCGTCTGACTGCGTCCCTTACCTTTAATACGAATGAGGGCGATACAGAAAGCTCATCAATGCCCATGCGCAGGAATCTTTCAGTAAGGCTGGTATCCGCCGCAAGCTCACCGCATATGCCTATCCATGCGCCATGCTCGTGGGCGTTCTTCGCAGACATCTCGATAAGCCGTAGCACAGCCTCGTGATGCGTGTCCACAAACTGCTCGACAGCGGCGTTCTGGCGGTCGCAGGCGAGGGTGTACTGAGTAAGGTCATTTGTTCCAACGCTGAAGAAATCCACCATAGGCGCAAGCCTGTTGCTTATAATTGCCGCCGCGGGGGTTTCTATCATAATGCCAAGCTCTACATTTTCGGATATCTCAACGCCTTCAGATTTAAGTTCGTTCTTTACGTCTTCGCAGATTGAGAGTATCTTTTCAAGCTCCGGAACGCTTGTTATCATCGGGAACATTATGCCAAGATCGCCGTAAACCGAAGCGCGGTACAGCGCGCGGAGCTGCGTCCTGAATATCTCCGGTCTTGTCAGGCATATCCGGATAGCGCGATAGCCGAGGGCGGGATTTTCCTCCTTTGCTAAGTTAAAATAGCCTACCTGCTTGTCCGCACCTATATCAAGGGTGCGGATTATCACTTTCTTGCCCTCCATGCTTTCCAGCACCTTTTTGTATGCGGTGAACTGCTGCTCCTCGGTGGGGTAATCGCTGCTTTCAAGGTAAAGAAATTCGCTCCTGAAAAGCCCTATCCCGCCTGCGTCGCTGGCAAGTACATCGCCGATATTGTCAACTCCGCCGATGTTTGCGTAAATGTTGACCCGCGTTCCGTCAAGAGTGATGTTCTCCTTGCCTTTTAGCTCCTGTAACAGGCGCTTCTTTACCTCGTCCTCGGCGCGCTTTTTTTCAATGCGGGATATTGTTTCATTATCGGGATCAATGAATATATCGCCGGTGTAGCCGTCAACCGCTGCAAGATCCCCGTTTCTTACATTCTCCAGAAGCTCCCTGCCCACACCGATAACCGCGGGGATATTCATGTTCCTTGCAAGTATTGCGGTATGAGAATTTGACGACCCGAACGCAGTAACAAACGCAAGCACCTTGTTTTTATCCAGCAGCACTGTTTCGCTGGGGGAAAGATCCTCCGCGCATATGATGACCTTTTCATCGGAGGTCACGTTTTCGCTGTTATCTTCGGAGAGGCAGCTTATAATGCGGTTGGAAATATCCCTGACGTCCGCTGAGCGCGCTTGCATATATTCGTCCTCCATAGAAGCGAACATCTCCGCGAATTTATCCGCCGTTACCGCAACGGCATATTCCGCGTTGGCGGATTGAGTTTCAATGATGCTTGAAATAGACTCGTTGTAGTCCTCGTCCTCTATCATCATCATATGTATATCAAATATCTGCGCGTCAGCCTCTCCCACTTCTTTGAGCGCCTTGTTATAGATCTCCTGAAGCTGTTCGATTGCCTTTTTCTTTGCCGCAGATAGCCTTTCCTTTTCTGCTGCGATATCCTCAATGTGAGTTAGCCTGACAGACGCTTCTTTTTTGGTGAGAACAGAAATTCGTCCCAGCGCTATCGCGCCGTAAACGCCCTTGCCCTTGAGTGTGATCATAGTTAAACACCTCCCCATTCTTCCATAAGGTTAATTCTATTCTTCGCCGAAGCCGTCCTCAAACAGCTTTACGAACTCCTCCAGTACAGCCTGCTCATTTCCGCCAGTAACAACAAGCTCAACTTCGGCGCCTTTCTTGATGCCCGAAGCCATTATCTGCATAACTCCCTTTGCCTTGATGTCCTTGCCGTTTGATTTCATGATGATCTCGCTGTCGGGGTGCTCCTTTGCAGTCTTAGCGATAATTCCTGCGGCGCGCATATGTAAACCCTCTTTATTTACTACCGTTACTACTTTAGATACCATGATAGATTTCTCCTTTACTGAAATAAATGTTCCTTTGATATATGTCAAAGAGTTGCCAGCAGCTCCGAGATTTTTTCCTTAGTCGCCAGTCCGTCAGAGAATGCAGTAGCTCCTCCCGCCGCCGTTCCCAGCTTCAGTGCATATTCGTAATCTCCGTTAATGGAGCCAGCCGTAAAGCCCGCCACCATTGAGTCCCCGGCGCCGACAGAGTTTTTCACTGTTCCTCTGCATACGCCGCAGCGATGTTTTTTGCCGAACTCGTCGATAAGCATTGCGCCGTCCCCTGCCATAGAAATTAGCACGTTGACCGCACCCATATCCTGCAATTTCCTTGCGTATTTTTCGATCTCATCATCTGTTATAAGCTCCACACCGAACATCTCGCCAAGCTCGTGATCGTTCGGCTTTATCAGGAAAGGCTTGTATTTGAGCACATTCAAAAGCAGATCCTTTGTTGCGTCAACTACAACCTTGATTTGTTTCCCAGAGAGCCTTTCAAGTATACGCTCATAGATATCCGAGGGGAGCGAGGACGGAATGCTTCCGGCTAGTATCAGAGTGTCCCCGTCCGAAAGCTTGTCCAGCTTCTCAAAAAGAGTCGCGATAGCCTTATCGTCAATATCCGGACCTTGCCCGTTCAGTTCGGTTTCCTCCGCCGATTTTATCTTCACGTTTATCCGGGAGTTTCCTTTTTCCAGACGTACAAAATCCGTATCTATCCCCATATCGGCAAGTCCGTTTTCGATAGCCTCTCCGGTGAAGCCCGCCGTAAATCCAAGCGCCTTTGATTTTATTCCAAGCTCCCGCAGCACGATAGACACATTTATGCCCTTGCCGCCGAAATACATCTCTTCCCTCTCGGAACGATTTGTAGCGCCGAGCTTCATTTCGCCCGTATGCACAACATAGTCGATCGCGGGGTTGAATGTTACTGTATAAACCATTTCACATGACCTCCTTGATATTTGCCATTGACAGATATTTCTTATCCAGAAGCTTATCTGTGATTATCTTCACCTGACCAAGCTGTGCGAATGTTACTGACGCAGTCTGACCGAATTTTGAATGATCCGCCAGAACGTATACAGTCTGGCTGTTCTGAACTGCTGCGGACTTAACGCTTGCCTCGCTGCGGTCTGATGTTGAGATACCTCCCGAAAGCGAAATCGCGTTTGCCCTATAAAGCTTTTGGAAAAGTTATAGCGTTGCAGGCTGCTAACGCATTCCGCACCCACTATCGCCTCGGTGGTGAGCTTTATCTCTCCGGCAGGGATATACACCCTAAATCCTCTCTGAGCCAGCTTCTTGGCGTGAGGTAATGCGTCTGTCACAAAGGTCACATTCTTGTCGGGCAGAAAATCAATCATCTTTTCCGTAGTTGTTCCTGCGTCAATGAAAACAAAATCACCGTCATCTATCAGCGACGCGGCAAACCTTGCTATCGCCGTTTTTGCCTCCGTGAACATTTTGGATTTGGAGTCAACATAATGCTCGACCAGCTTTATGGAGCGCTCATCTGTCGATATCGCTCCGCCGTGCACCTTTTTAACCAGCCCTTTTTCATCAAGCAAAGTCAGGTCGCGGCGCACAGTAGATTCAGAGGCTTCCAGCAGTCTGCACAGCGCGGTAAGGGTCACACTTTTGTTTTGCCTCACCTGCTCCAGTATTACGGAATATCTTTCCTCTGTCAACATTTTATCACCTTCCGAATAACAGATTTAGACTGATTTTGAGCGATTATGACTGTTTCTGGCACAATAATAACACAACGAAAATAGAAAATCAATAGGTTTCAGCCAAATTCGTACAAACATATAATTTGAGCCTTATTGTTTTATGGGTTTTCACAATAAACGATGCACTTTTATCTGCGAGCACGACCCGTTTGATGAGGGTTGTCTGTTATGTTATGGATATTCCAGCGTGACTTTCCAAAATTCTCCCCCCGAAAAGGTGATGACAAATGAAGATTCGTGAAGTATAATAGATTGAGTAACAGAGTATTAGGCATAACTGAAAGGAAAAAATGATCTATGAGAAAAAGGAGAATATTTGCTGCCGTCATTGCGGCGTTAATGCTTTCAGGCTGTTCGGTTTTGGAGGATCTGCCCTCTGAAGCTGACGATTCTGCTGAAGCCGTAATATCCACCGAGGAGGATTTGTTTTCGGATACCAGTGAGAAAACATCACTGTCCTACGGCACAGGGTTAGAGGAGATCACAATAACCGCGCAGCAGGATCCCGACCCCGACAGACAGATAGTACATAGAAGGACTCCCGTGCGGCAGATAAGCGGAATAGACGTTAACGGAAATTCGCTTTCAAACGACTTCTATTTCTACCGCAATCTGCTTTCTGGGACATATAAACAGGCATACGACCAGATCTATTCGGCACTGTATAACGGCAGCCAGACCGTCAATATGAGCGTTTCGGTTCAGTCCGCGGATATTGTGGATATAGTGTACAGCGTATATTATGATCACCCGGAGCTTTTCTGGGTAGACAGCTCGTTTACCTATTACATGAACGGAAGCGGAATATCTCGGATTATACTGAACCTTCCGACGATTACGGATATATCGACGACTGGAGCGATGAGGACTGGGATACAGATGATGATTGTTATGATTATTATGACGATTGTTATGATTACGATGATTATTGCTGGTAAAGGACAGAACACCGTTTGTTCTTGCAGATAAAACGATATTTCGGGTTAATTAATTGCACTATAAGGAGATACATATGAAGAAAAGAAAAATAATCGTTTCCGCAGTGACTGCTGCGGCAGTAATAGCGCTTTCCGGTTGCTCCGGCGATGTCGAGAAGACGCCGGATGCGAGCGGCGCAATATCTGAAGATTACACTCAATCCACTCAATCCACTCAATCCACTCAATCCACTCAATCCACTCAATCCACTCAATCCTCCCATACAAGTGACATCACCGCCGATGAACAAGTCGGCGGCTAGCACGGATATTTACGAAGCGATAAGCGCACAGTACAGCGACGATGTGCGTATCGTATATCAGACCGGCGGTACGAGCCAGTGGTATTTTGATTTTTCCAACAGTTCGTTACAGAGGTATGTTAATATTGACGTCGACATTGAGCTGGTTGACGAGCTTCCAGAAGCAAGCATGGGAGATCCTGATACACTTGCTGATTTCGTTTCATGGGGAATTGAGAACTACCCGGCGGAGAAAATGGGACTTGTGTTCTGGAATCACGGCGTCGGCAGCATCAGCGGCGTCTGCTTTGATGAAAATAACAACAGCGACAGCCTTTCCTTGAGGGAGATTGATCAGGCGCTGAATTCAGTTTACGACCAGATGACGGATAAGTTTGAGTTCATCGGCTTTGATGCCTGCCTTATGAGTACTCTTGAAACAGCGAATATACTTGTACCCTATGCGGATTATATGTTCGCTTCTGAGGAAACCGAACCAGGCGGCGGTTGGAATTATACCGACATCATGAATTTCCTTGCGGAAAACCCTGACGCTGACGGAGCAGAGCTTGGGCAAATGCAATGCGAAAGCTACTATCAGCACTGCATAGACAACGGAGATTACGAAGGGGCGACCTTTGCGATAACCGACCTTTCCGCGCTTGACGAGCTGCTTGTTTCCTTTGACCGGACGGCAAAGGAGATGTACGAAAGCGGTAAACTGAGCGATATTTCCCGTGCGATTTACGGGGTTGATAATTTCGGCGGCAACAACCGCAGCGAGGGCTATACCAACATGGTGGATCTCAAGGGACTTCTGAGCGCAGTGCAGCCCTATGCTCCGAATGCCTCGGAAACTCTGGAGAAGCTGGAGAATGCCATAGTTTGCAGTGTGAATGGCCCGCAGCACAACGGCGCAGGAGGTCTTTCACTCTACTATCCGCTGTCTGTTCAGGGCTCTCAGGAGCTGTCCATTTTCTCGGATATATGCACTAGCAGCTACTATCTGGCGTTTGTGGATCAGGCAGCATACGGCACGACCGGCGGAGATATTTTCGGCTATGACAACGACTATATTCTGGACGACTGCGAGGATCTGTGGGATCAGGACTATAATGCGGACGACAACATCGGTTCAAACAGCGGTGATTTCTGTCAGGCGGACGAAAACAGCACGATAAGTGTTGAAAGCGTGTATTTCGATGAGGACGGCACCTACACCGTTCAGCTCGCGGATATGGAAGCGTTCAATTATGCAACGTGCAGCCTTTTCGCAGAATTCGACGGAATGAGCGTATTCCTCGGTGAGGACGATGATGTAATTACAGATTATGACAGCATGATGCTTCAGGATAACTTTGACGGAAGCTGGGTTTCTTTAGGAGGAATGCCGCTTGCGATCGAAACAGTATGCGTCACTGACGATGTGAGCGTATATACCTGCCCGATCCTGCTGAACGGGGAGCAGACCAACCTGCGTATTGAGTACGACTGGAATTCTAAGCAGTGGAGTGTTATCGGCGCATGGGCTGGCATCGACCCGCAGACCGGCGCGGCGGCAAGAGAAACGGTTCGCCTGAAGGACGGCGATGTTATTACTCCGCTGTATCTCGCTATTTCAGATGATTTCAGCGAATACATCGACGCAGGAGAATACACCGTGAGCGGCGACATTGTGATAGAATACCTGACGCTGCTTGAGGGTGATTTCAGCTATTCAATGACACTATATGACGTTTATGGAAACTGCTACTTCACGAACATGGTTACATTCACATGCGATGAAAACGGCGATGTTTATTTCTACCCCGATGACCTTGGATAAGTGATAAGGGCTGCGCAATGATTTTGAGAAGGTCAAAAAAAATCCGTATTGACAAATCGGAAAATATATGTTATAATCCAGATTGACAAAACATATTATATCGGAGGACGATACAGGGAGAGAACGCTTATACTATTTCCTAATCAACCTATATATAGGTTGAACCAACCGCCAAAGCGGTTGGAGCGGCGAAGCCGCAGGAAATCCGTTCAATACTGAATCTGTCAAAACCTTTGGTTTTGACAAGCCGCCTTGCAGGCGGCTCACCTTATAGACAATGTCTATAAGGTGATTAAGAATCAGTATTATGCGTCACCGAAGGGGAAATGCAGAAACTCTCAGGTAAAAGGACTTGTATCCGACGATACTCTGGAAAGCAATGGCGCACCGACGGGGGAAATCTTTCAGGTAAAGCGACAGAGGCACAAACGCATTCAGCAATGCGGATTTGTGTCTCTTTTTGTTTTGTCTGCCTGACGAAAACGCAGCCTTGTGACCTAAAATCCGGAGAATAATTCTCACCGGCAAGTATGCTGAGGGCGATTTCGGCAAAAATAAACTGCACGGAAAAGCGAAATTACGTCAGCATACACGTCGGCAGTTAATCTTTCCACTATTGATAAGCGGAGGAAAATGCTATGGAAGTTCTTATTAACGGAATGAAAATTCCTCAGAACATAAAAAACGAACATCAAGAAAATGTGAGCGGGCTTTCTTCGAATGTGGCATTTCTAGGTAACCGGAGAATTAACCGCCCGGAGAACGTAATATTGATTGACTGCGTAAATACTGAGAATTCGGCGGTGGGACGATCATGAAAGTAAGTATTTTTTCAGTCATCGGGCCGGTCATGATAGGGCCGTCAAGTTCCCATACTGCTGGGGCGGCGCGGCTTTCCGGCGCGGCAAGAACTATTTTCGGCAGACCAGTAAAAAGTGTTAGTTTCGGGCTGTGCGGTTCCTTTGCAAAGACATGGTGCGGTCACGGAACTGATCTTGCGCTTGCGGCGGGGGCGCTTGGGCTTTCCGCCGATGATGAGCGCCTTCCCAAAGCCTTTGAGATCGCAGAGGAGCAGGGCATTGACATCAGCTTTTATGAATCAGAATATGAGTCGGAATATGAAAACACCGTGGTCATGCGTTTTTCTGATTTTGAGGGAAAGACCGAGGAGATCATCGGTTCGTCCATAGGCGGAGGTCAGATCGTGATAACCTCGGTGGACGGTTTCCGTACTAATCTTACACTCACCAATCCGGTGCTGCTTATCCGGCAGACCGATTCAAAGGGAATTGTTTCCGCAGTGAGCGGAGTGCTTGCGAAGCGGGATTTCAATATCGCACAGATGCAGCTTATCCGCCGCGCGAGGGGCGGGGCGGCCTGCTGCGTGATAGAAACCGACCTCCCGTTGCCGGAGGAAATAGCGGAAGAAATCTCGGCGATCCCCGGAATAGAAAGCGCCGAGATAATCAGACCTTTTTCAGGAGCGTGAAAGTATGTACAATTCATTCAGCGAGCTTATCGGTATCACACGGAAACGTCATATTCCGATCTGGAAAGCGGTTATTGAAGAGGAAACAGAGCTGACCGGAGCTTCTGCGGAGAAAATATACGAGGTATTCTCAAAGCGCTTTAAGATAATGGAGCAGTCAGCAAAAAAAGCGCTTGGCGCGCCGCAGCCTACTGTTGCAAATCTTGTTTCAGGATTTTCAGTGCAGCAGTGGAGTTACGCTGAGAACGGCAGGACGATATGCGGCGGGCTGATAAACCGCGCAATGGCATATGCTCTTTCCGGAATAGAGGTAAATGCTTCTATGGGAAAGATCTGCGCGGCGCCCACTGCCGGATCCTGCGGAATACTTCCGGCGGTACTGATCTCGCTGAGAGATGAGTTCGACCTGCCTGAAGAAACGGTGATTCACGGGTTGATTACGGCGGCGGGAATAGGATCTGTGATCACCCAGAACGCGACTGTTTCCGGCGCGGAGGGAGGCTGTCAGGCGGAGTGCGGCGCGGCGGGAGCAATGGCTGCGGCGGCTGCGGTGGAGATGATGGGACATTCTCCGGAGGACGCGATGAGCGCGTTTTCTATTGCTCTGATAAACATTATGGGACTTGTGTGCGACCCGCTTGCCGGGCTGGTGCAGATACCATGCGCGCAGAGAAACGCTTCTCA
This sequence comes from Oscillospiraceae bacterium, assembly GCA_017829075.1. Next base: position 59,287 of record JAGAJA010000057.1, read on the forward strand.
GGCGATAAACGCGCTGATCAGTGCCGATCTTGCGATAGGAGGCATGGTCGTTCCTGTTCCGCCGGATCAGGTGCTTGACGCAATGTTCAGAACCGGGAAAATGCTGCCGGAGGCTCTGCGTGAAACCGCGCAGGGAGGAATTGCCGCAACTCCCCGCGGAATGGAGATCGCGGAAAAGATATTCGGCGAGAGAAAGCTTGGAAAGGAAAGCTGACTTTTCTCCGTATTAAAACAAGAAAAACCTCCCCTTTATTACGGGGAGGTTTTGTAGAATTATGCTTATTTCAACTGCGCATATATTCGCGCCAGTCGAGGTCGCCGCGCTCCAGAGCGTGTATAAGCGCTTCTGCGGTAGCGATATTGGTTGCCACAGGAATATTATGCACGTCACAAAGACGCAGAATATTGATGTCGTTCGGTTCATGGGACTTTGCGTTAAGCGGGTCGCGGAAGAAGATCAGCAGGTCTATCTCGTTGCAGGAAATGCTGGAAGCAAGCTGCTGGTCGCCGCCCTGTGAGCCGCTCAAAAAGCGCTGAATGTGAAGTCCCGTAGCCTCTGCCACAAGCTTGCCGGTGGTGCCGGTGGCGCGGATATCATGGTGGCTGAGAATACCGCAGTACGCGATACAGAACTGAACCATCAGCTCTTTTTTGGAGTCATGTGCGATGAGTGCTATATTCAAGGCTGCTCCCTCCTTAGTTAATGTTGATGGTGAGCGGAACTTCCTCACCGAGGATACGTCTGGCGATAGCGGCATAAGCCTTTGCACCGCCGCAGTTCGGAGGAAGCGGCTGACCCTTTGCGCCGCAGATCTTTATGTTCATGTCCTCAGGAACAACTCCAATAAGCGGAATTCCCACGTTGTCCATTACCTCGTCGAGATCGTACAGAATTTCCTCGTCCTTGAAGTTGGGGCTTACCTTATTAATGACAAGACGCTGATTTGTACAGTTCTTTACATACAGGAAGTCCGACAGGATAGCGCCGTCCCGGACGCATACCGTATCCGGCGTAGTTACCATCAGGATAAGCTCAGCCGCTTTGATTACGCTGAACACGGAGCTGCCGATGCCGGCAGTGTCCATGATTATGTAATCAAAGTGCTTGCGCATTTCCTCGCAAACTTCCATAATCTTTTCAGGGTTAATATCAATAAACGGGTTTCTGGTAGCACAGACAAGGTAAAGATTGTCCACCCGGTCAACCTTTGTCGTTGCTGTTAGGATATCAATTTTGCCCTCAAGATATTCACCGATATCGTGCTTTACCTTATCTTTGATGCCGAGCATGATGTCAAGGCATCTCAGACCGAAGTCCAGCTCGACCACCAGAGTCTTTTTGCCGAGAGCCGCAAGAGCAGTGGCTACATTTGCAGATGTGGTGGACTTTCCGGTGCCGCCTTTTCCTGCTGTTACCGCAATGATCTGTGACATATAATTCCCCTTTCAATCTGTTCTCTGCATACCCTGAAACGAGGAATATGCACCCAGAATAATCATAATCACTTCTTACCTTATATTCTATCACAAAAGACGTATAAATGAAAGCGTTTTTTTGCATTATTCAAAAATTTGTGAAAAATCTGTAAATTTACCCCGTTTTTTTGTGCATTATTTTGCATTTTTAATCCATAAATGAGGCAAATTTTATGTTTGTTATACCTGCTAACAAGTTACTTGATGAATTGACACTTCATAATCCGTTGCAGTTAAAATTATTTGCGATGCATAAGAAATGATTATATTCAAAAATAAGGCAGGTATTGACATTTCCGGCATAATATAATAAAATAAGTACGAAAGAAATTATCTATGCGATTTGCATAAGGAGGATCTGCAATGAGATCTATAAGAATTATTGCGGCTGTGGCTGCCGTCGTGACTGCTTTTTCGCTGTCCGGCTGTTCAAATGTTGCAGAGCGGCTGCTGGAAGCATATGAATCTGAATCCAACATAAACTCGGAAACCTCTTCTCAGACAACGGAAGCCCCCGATCAGACATCTGGAAATCCGCTGCCTGCGCCGGAGAATGGAAATGACGGACAGGATTATGTGAGCGGAGCGACACGGCTTTCCATGTCCGGCGGCGGTCTTGGGATAGAGCGTCGCACCCGCTCAGATGAAAGCCCGATGGCGGAGAGCGGCTGGACGATACTTCTGTACCTGTGCGGCACCGACCTTGAAAGCGACGGAGCGGCGGCATATACCGACCTGTGCGAGGCTGTCAGCGCAAAATACAGCGACGATGTGCGCCTTGTCATACAGACCGGAGGTACATATGAGTGGTATGCCGACTTCTCAAACACGTCAATGCAGCGCTTTGTAAACATTGACGGAGATATAGAGCTTGTAGACGAGGTGCGGGACGGAAGCATGGGCGACCCGGATACCCTTTCGGAGTTCGTTTCGTGGGGAGTAGAAAATTACCCTGCAAAGCACATGGGGCTTGTTCTTTGGAATCACGGCGGCGGCAGCATAAGCGGAGTTTGCTTTGATGAGAAGAACAATAACGACAGCCTTTCCCTCAGGGAGATAGACCGGGCGTTGAACTCTGTTTACGATCAGATGACCGACAAGTTTGAATTCATCGGATTTGACGCCTGCCTTATGAGCACGCTGGAAACTGCGAATATACTCGTTCCGTATGCGAGATATATGTTCGCTTCAGAGGAAACTGAGCCGGGCGGCGGCTGGAATTACTGCGATATAATGAACTATCTTGCGGAAAATCCGGACGCGGACGGGGCGGAGCTTGGAAAAATGCAGTGTGAGAGCTACTACCGGCACTGCATAGACAACGGCGATTCCGTTGGAACGACCTTTGCGATAACCGATCTTTCAAAGCTTGACGATCTGCTGGTTTCATTCAACAGGACTGCGCAGGAAATGTACGAGAGCGGAAGGCTGAACGATATTGCCCGCGCGGTGTATTCGGCGGATAATTTCGGCGGCAACAACCGAAGCGAGGGCTACACTAACATGGTGGATCTTGCGGGGCTGCTTAAGGCTGTCGAGCCGTATGCGCCCTCTGCTTCAGAGGCGCTGGAGGATCTGAGAGAAGCTGTCATCTATAACATTACAGGAACCCAGCATTCCGGTGCAGGAGGACTGTCGCTGTATTATCCACTTGCCGTTCAAGGCTCTCAGGAACTGTCGATTTTCTCGGATATCTGCACCAGCAGCTATTATCTTGCCTTCGTGGACGCGGCTGCCTACGGCACTACCGGCGGAGATATCGCAGGCTATGATAACAGCGACATCATTGGCGACTTCGTTGACTTCTGGGATTATGATTATATCGCTGACGATGATATTGGCACAAACAGCGGTGATTTCGACATCATAGGCGGCGACAGCACTATCAGAGTAGACGATATTTATTTTGATGATGACGGAATTTACACGGTTCATCTCTCTGACATGGACGCGTTCAACTATGCTACCTGCTGCCTTTTCATGGAGCTGGATGGCGCCAGTGTTTTCATTGGCGAGGACGATGAGGTCATCATCGACTACGATAATATGCTGCTTGAGGACAATTTTGACGGTACATGGCCTTCTCTGGACGGAATGCCTCTAGCCATTGAAACGGTGAGCGTGACCTACGATCTGAGCGTATACACCTGCCCGGTGCTTCTTAACGGTAAGCAGACAAATCTCCGAATTGAATATGACTGGATCGCCGGGGAATGGCGGGTGGTCGGAGCATGGGCGGGAATTGACCCGGAAACCGGCGCCGCTGCAAGGGAAACTGTAACTCTCCGTGACGGCGATGTGATATGCCCGGCGTATTATGTGATGACTGACGAGTATGATGATTACATATACGGCGATGAATACACGGTGAACGGCGATATCAAGATAGAGTATTCTGAGCTTTACGAGGGAGATTACAGCTATTCTATGATGCTGTATGATGTTTACGGAAATTTTTATCTCACCGACAGCGTTACATTCACCTGCGATGAAAACGGCGACCTGTACTTCTATCCTGACGAGCTGGAATATTATTACTGATATCCTCCGGCTTGCATAACAAATCTGCTGAACGCCTCCGGAACTATATTCGGGGGCGTTTTTGGCAGAAATTTATAAAACCTTATTGGTCATATTTTACTTTGATAAATGTAATATAAAGTCGAAAAAAGCGAATAATAGCTATGGCGGAACTCATTTCCGCAAGAAATCTGAAAGGTGGAAATAATATGTGGATCGACAAGCTTGCTCTAACGCTTCTTATAATCGGAGGACTTAACTGGGGACTTATCGGTATTTTCAGCTTTGACCTTGTTGCGTGGATCTTTGGAGGTCAAGGCGCTGTGATCAGCCGGATCGTCTATATCCTTGTGGCGCTTTCGGCTGCATGGTGCATATCGCTGCTTTTCCGGGACAGCACTTCCCCGGAGCACGCGTAATCCTATTAAGGTATTTTTACCGACCGGCTTTGTGACTGATGCGCTGTTTTGAGCAAAAGTCACAAAGCCGTGTTGTTTATTTTGCTTGATTTGTGCATTTAAATCCCATAAAAATACAATATTGTATTTAAAACACTAAATGTATATCAAACCAGAGAAGCCTTTTTTGTGAGGTTTGCACGAAAAAAATAAAATTGCCAAAAAGTTATTGACAAATCCGATAATTCACGGTATAATATAGACAAATAAATGGTCAGAGTTCATAATCTCCGTTCATTTGTTTTGTTTAGTTGTCTCCTTTCTTTTGTTCTACACATAATAATCATTTTACTTGGCAGTTATCTGCACCAGACCCGCAAGGGTCTATTTTTTTTGCTAATTTTCACATAAAGGGGGTGGAAAAAAAGCGTGATATGTGATATACTGATAAAGTATAGTGATTTTATATAAGGAGATGTTAAGAATTTTAGACAGGAAACAGCTTGCCGACGGTATATTCTTTTCAAAGATAACCGATGGCAGATATAAAACCAACAGAATTTCGATCACATTCTATACAGAGTTCAAGGACGAGCAGCGGGCGGATTACGCCATTCTGCCGTATATCCTGACCGATAGCTGCCGGAAATTTCCCAACCTCACCCGGCTGACTGAGAAATATTCCGACCTGTACGGCGCGTCTGTTTCGGACAACCTCGGCTGCTCCTTCGACAGCCGTTCCATGACCTTCAGCATAAGCTGTATTGACGACAGATATACGCTGGAGGGCGAGAAGCTTGAGCAGGAATGCTGCGAGCTTCTTCTTGACTGCATTCTTGACCCAAAAACAGAGGGCGACGGCTTTGAAAAGGAAACCGTTGACATAATGCGTCAGGAGCTGATAGACGCTATCGCCAGCGTGAAGGGCGATAAGCGCTGCTATGCTGTGCAGCAGGGCGCTATGGCAGCATTTCCGGGAGAGCCATGCGGACTTCCGGCGAACGGCACTATTGAGCAGGCTCAGGCGGTCACTCCCCAGTCGGCGTTCAGCGCGTGGAAGAAAATGCTGAGCCACGGCAGGATAGAGATATTTGCGGCGGGGTGCAGCGATTTCTCGGTCAGTGAGAGAATACTTTCCGAGCGGCTTTCCGGCATTTCCCGCGGTGAGGTGTACTCACTTTCGCCGAAGGTAAGCACGCTGAAGCCGGACGTTTTCCGAACCGTTGAGAACTGCCAGATGCAGCAGGCGATACTGAGAATGTATTTCAAGGCGCCGAAAATGACCGATCGTTACGCGGGGGCGATTCTTTCGCTTATTCTGGGCGGAATGTCCACCTCTCGTTTCTTCACTAATATCCGGGAGAAGCAGTCGCTGTGCTACTATTGCAGCAGCTATTCCAATCGGTTCAAGAAAACCATCACCGTATATGCCGGAGTTGACCCGGCAAATCTAGCCAAAACCGAGCGGGCGGTCATGACGGAGTTCATGAACATCTGCATGAAGGGCGTGACCGAGGAGGAGCTTGAACACGCAAAGCTCGACCTCACCGAAAACGCAAGGGCGGTTTATGACTCTGCGGGTGCGATATCAAGCTGGTATTCCTCCCAGATTACCGACCCGGAGATGCTCACCCCGGAAAAGTTCATTGAGGGTGTGAAGCAGGTAACAGCCCAGCGCGTCATGGAGGCGTGCCGGCTGTATTCGCTGGATACGGTATACACCCTGTCCCCTGAGGAGGTGCGCTGATGCTGGAAGAAATAATCAGTGAAAGACTCGGAGAGAGATACTACAAATACACCCACAGCAGTGGAGTTACCGTGCTGCTTTACCCGATGAAGGGTTATTCCACAGTCACGGCGCAGTTTTCGGTGAAGTTCGGTTCAGTTGACAACTGCTGCATAATAGACGGCGGCAGTCCTATGCACATTCCGGACGGAACGGCGCATTATCTGGAGCACAAGCTGTTCGAGTCCCCAGAAAAGGAAGCATTCGAGCGCTTCGCGGAAACCGGAGCCTCCTGCAACGCAGGGACTTCCTACGACAGCACGAGATATTATTTTAGCTGCTCCTCCAATTTTGAGAAGAACCTTGAGATACTGCTGGATTTCGTGCAAAGCCCCTATTTCACGCCGGAGAACGTTGAAAAGGAGCGCGGCATAATCACTCAGGAGATCACCATGTACCTCGACAGCCCCGGCTGGCGGGTTTGCATGGAGCTGTATAAGGGATTGTTCAAAAGCAATCCGGTGCGAAACGACATTGCCGGAACTCCGGAGAGCATAGCGCTTATTACGGACAAGCTTCTGTACGATGTGTATGACGCATTCTATAACCCCTCCAATATGTACCTTTGCATTGCGGGTAATTTCGATCTGGAGAGCGCCGTTGAGGTATGCGAGCGCTGCCTGCGTCCGGGAAAGGCGATGAACGTCGTATCCGTTGCCGCAGACGAGCCGCCGCAGGTCATTACCCGGCGCATGGAGATGTCGATGCCGCTGGGTAAAACCACATTTGCGGTGGGATTTAAGTCCCCGGTATATTCCGGCAGGAGCATGACGGAGGAATACATCTACCGTACACTGATGAACGACACCGCGGTTGGCGCGAGCACGGAATTCTACCGCAGAATGCGGGACAGCGGGCTTATCAACGAAACCTTTGAAAGCAGCATAATGATGGGCAGAGGTTTCTTTATCCCCGGAATATACGGCGAGTCAGACGAGCCGGACAGGGTGGCGGAAGAGGTCTGCCGGGAATACCGGAGGCTCAAGAGCTGCCCTCCCTCAAAGGAAGCGTTTCTGAGGGCGAAGAAGTACCTTTACGGCGACAATGTGCGTATGTATAATAATGTTGAAAGCGTGGCGCAGAACCTTTCTGACGCGGCGTTGACCGGAACTTCTGCGTTCGATTATGCGGAGCTTGCTGCAAATGCGGACTACGAGGGAATGCTCTCTCGGCTTGCTGACTTTGATGAGAGCAATTTCTGCCTTTCTATCATAAATCCTACGGAGGACTGATTATGTTATCGACACTTATTTCTGCGGCTTCCGCCTTTCCGGAGGTGGAGCTGACGTTCCCGAACCTGTTCGGCGGTATCACGCTGAGCTATTATCAGGGCTTTGAGCTGTTCGGGATCAAGATCTACTGGTACGGCGTGCTTATCACGATAGGTGTGATCCTTGCCTACCTCTATGCAATGCACCGTTCAAAGGACTTCGGTCTTGGCAAGGACAGAATGTTCGATGTCGTGTTCGTGGCGCTTATCGGAGGATTTCTGGGTGCGAGAATTTATTACTGCGTATTCCAGACCCTTGACCCGAATTCCGGCATGAGCTTTGATTTTATCACCACATTCACGACGATACGGGACGGCGGACTTGCTATATATGGCGGAATAATCGGCGGATTTCTGTGCGGCTTTATTGCCTGCAAGGTGCGCAAGGTTAATTTCCGCGCCATGGCTGACCTTGCTGCAATGGGTTTCCTTATCGGACAGTGCATAGGACGCTGGGGCAACTTCATCAATCAGGAGGCGTTTGGTGCGGTGTGCAGCCCCGACTGGGTGTTTGGAATGACCAGCACCGACATTATCCAGAAGAGCGGATTTGATGCGGGAACGCTTGTCCACCCCTGCTTCCTGTATGAAAGCGTATGGTGTCTTGTGGGCTTCATTGCGCTGCATTTTTATTCAAAGAAGCTCCGCACCTTTGATGGCGAGATCGCGCTGCTTTACGCCGCGTGGTACGGTCTTGGCAGAGCGTGGATAGAGGGATTGCGCACTGACAGCCTGATGATCGGTCAGTTCCGGGTATCTCAGCTTGTTGCAGGCGCTTCGTTCGTGGTAGGTACTGCGCTTGTCATCGTGTTCAAGATACTCACCGAGAAAAAGCATATTCCTCTGTATGTGAATACCGACGCGTGCAGAGAGCTTCAGGAGGCAGACAAGGCTGCCGAGGAGGAGCGCGCCCGCAAAAAGGCAGAGAAGAAAGCGGAAAAGACTGCTCCCAGCATTCTCTCTGAGGACGCAGAGAATATAACCCTTGACGGTGATGATTCCGTAAAATCCGGCGAAACTGAAGCAGACAGCGCTGACGAATCGGCGAATGCTGAAGAAGCAGATTCCACTGACGTGGCGGAAGAAGTCGAGGATAAGGACATTTCCGCTGTATCCGAAAGCGAAGAAGCTGCGGAAGAAACCGAAGAAAACAAACAGGACGAAAGCGAGGAGTAATTATGGCAGCACAGATAATTGACGGAAAAGCGGTATCCGCAAAGGTAAAGGAAGAAATCCGGCAGGAGATAGAGCGGGACAAGCTGGACATAGGTCTGGCGGTAGTTATCGTGGGTGACGACCCTGCGAGCCGGGTTTATGTAAACAACAAGAAAAAGGCGTGTGAGGTGTGCGGGATAAAGAGCTATGAATACGCTCTCCCGGCGGAAACCACCGAGGCGCAGCTCATGGAGCTGATAGACACCCTTAACGAGGACGACAAGGTAAACGGAATTCTGGTGCAGCTCCCGTTGCCGAAGCACCTCAACGAGGAGGCGGTTATCGCCCGTATCTCTCCGTTAAAGGACGTGGACGCGTTCTCCGCCTCAAATGTCGGCAAGATAATGATAGGCAATTACGCGTTCCTGCCCTGCACTCCGGCGGGCTGCATGGAGCTTATCCACAGCACCGGAGTTGACGTTTCCGGCAAGGAGTGCGTGGTAATAGGACGTTCAAATATCGTGGGCAAGCCTATGGCAATGCTGCTGCTTCATGAGAACGGAACCGTTACTATATGCCATTCCCGAACAAAAGATCTGGCGGAGGTATGCCGCCGCGCGGATATCCTTGTTGCCGCTGTCGGCAGACCCGGTTTTGTCACCGGCGACATGGTGAAGCCCGGCGCGGTGGTTATTGACGTGGGAATTAACCGCAACGCTGACGGAAAACTCTGCGGCGACTGCGTATTTGATGAGTGTGCGGAAAAGGCTTCTTGGATAACCCCGGTACCCGGCGGCGTAGGCCCTATGACTATCGCAATGCTGATGAAGAACACCGTTATGGCAAAGCGTATCCAGACTGCAAAGTAAGCTAGTAAATTGATGAACAAGAATTCAAAGGTATTCCTGCGGAATGCTGTTATAATAACGCTGGCGACTGTTATCATCATACTGCTGATGAATTCATGGGGGCCGGCTCAGGTGATCATCGCCGTAATGTTGGCTCTTTTGTCAGCGGGGCAGTGGGCACTGTTTATCTACATGAGAAAGCACTGAAACAAATTCCCTCCGCGATAAGAGCGGAGGGAAAGCGTATATCTGCGGATCAATACTGTTTTCACATTCTTGAATCAAATCAGTATTACAGTCCGAAGCTCACAGAAAGAGCGTTGTTCACCTGCGACATGGCTTCGCTGTCCAGCTCTCCCATGCGCTCCTTGAGCCGCCTTTTATCCAATGTACGCACCTGTTCCAGAAGCACTATGGAGTCTTTCGCGAGCCCGCAGGACGCGGCATTAAGCGAAATATGTGTCGGCAGCTTCGATTTGTCCTTCTGGCTTGTTATTGCAGCGGCTATCACCGTGGGGCTGTGCTTGTTCCCGATGTCGTTCTGTACGATAAGGACAGGTCTTACGCCGCCCTGCTCTGAGCCTACCACCGGGCTGAGATCCGCGTAATATATTTCTCCTCGTTTTACCAGCATTTGATAATCATTCCTTTCTTGATCATTCCTGCCTGCTTAACTGAACAGGTTTTCCGCATTGATAGGGAAGCGCTGATTAAAACAAAATCGCCACGTTCAAATGCGGGTATTCACGCGGCTGATTTTGTTACGCTTCGTTTAAATCAGCGTATTCCTAGTATTGCCTGCTCCGGTGAAGATATACAGGCAGGCTTTCACAAATCCGGAAATTCCGGTCGTTATATTTTATTCCTTTCAGACCTTTCCAGTTACAAAAAACAGGAGGTGTTTCAATGACGCAGATGACATGGGACAGATTGCTGTCCGCAAAAAGAAGCAGGCAGATAGTAAGCCAGCGAGCAGGGGATATTCGTTCTGAATTCGCCAAGGATTATCACAGGATAATCAGCAGTGCATCTTTCCGGAGGCTTCAGGACAAGACTCAGGTTTTCCCGCTGGACAGGGGAGATTTTGTCCGGACGCGGCTAACTCATTCGCTGGAGGTGTCCTCTTTTGCAGGCTCTGTCTGCGACACCGCCCTCACTGGACTTATGCCAACTCATCCGGAGATCACCCCGCAGGTAAGGCAGGACTGCATTGAGATACTGCGCTGCGCGGGGCTCGTCCACGATATCGGAAACCCTCCCTTCGGGCATTTCGGGGAATTTACGATACGTCAGTGGTTCAAGGAGAATTTTCCGAAGCTGAGCTTTAAAGGTCAGCCTGTGAGTGAGCTTCTGACCGGGCAGATGCAGGCGGATCTCCTCAATTTCGAGGGCAACGCGCAGGCGCTCAGAGTACTGACAAAGCTGCATATACTTATCGACGCGGACAACGGTATGAACCTCACCTACGCGCTGCTCAACACGATAGTAAAGTACCCCGTTTCCTCGCTTGGAATCAACAAGAAAAGCGGAAACATCAAGGACAAGAAAATGGGCTATTTCACTTCGGAGCAGCCGCTGTTCGAGGATATAGCTGAAAGCACCGGTGCTGTGAACTGCCGCTATCCGCTGACATTCCTGCTGGAAAGCGCGGACGACATAGCCTATAAGACCGCAGATATCGAGGACGCGGCGATGAAGAAGCTGATAAGCTACAATGAGCTTCTTCAGGAGATAGCAAGCCCCCGGTATATCGAACGCTGTGAAAACGATCAGGAGCGCGCCGCCCTTGAGAGGGCTGCGGGAGATCTTCGGCACTGCCTTGACTCTGCGCAGAAGCGGGGACTTCCGATGGCGGAGAGGAAAGCGGTGCAGCGGTGGACTGTGAATTTGCAGAGCAGCCTTATCTATGCCGCTTCCGACGCTTTTGCGGACAATTATGACAGTATTATGGCGGGGGAGTTCGGCAGGGAGCTTTTGGCGGCTTCTCCGGCAAGGGTGCTGGCAGACGCGCTGAGCGATATTGCATATCGTTATGCGTTCCAGTCGCCGGGAGTGCTTAAAACAGAGCTTGCCGCAAACGCCATGATGGATCTTCTGCTGGAGAATATAATCGGGACTGTGCTGCGTTACGGCACTGACCAGCAGCGGGTGACGGACGGAAATCTGATGTCGCTGTTGTCGGAGAATTTCCGGGAGGTATGCCGCCGGAGCTGCGATGGAAAGAACGACGGCGAGCAGGCGTATCACCGCCTGTTGCTTGCCACAGACTGCGTGTGCAGCATGACCGACGGCTACGCGAGGGAGCTTTACCGAACCATAAGCGGAATTGACGCGTGATTTTAGGGACACGCTGATTAAAGCGAAGCGTATCAAAATCAGCCGCGTGAGTTCGCTCGTTTGAACGGGGCGATTTTGATTTAATCAGCGTTTCCTAAGATATTTATCGCCTTTATCTCTTGACATTTTTGCAGATCATGTGCTATTATAGAAGAAAAAGGAAATGGCGGTGATCAAATGACAGGGCAGGAGGCTTTTGAGGAGAGGTTTGGCTTCAAGGCAAGGGGAGAATTCCGCTGTGACGGCTGGTTTAAGATACCGATTACTGCTATCGGGCTTGGAATTCTGCTGCCAGGAGCAATATTGATATTTAAGGCAATACCGCACAAAACTAGTAGACTAGAAATCGAAAAAGTGGTATAATAAAGACATGAATAAACAAATCAGTCTGTCCAATCTGAGCGATGAACTTTCACAGGTAAGGACAAAGAAAAAAGAATTTCTGGAAC